>CAZNXE010000074.1:0-13980 GCA_964576465.1 uncultured Planctomycetaceae bacterium | reverse complement strand
ATCACCAACCAGTTGATCGACCTTGCCGATGTGAAACAGCAGCTTGTCGTGGGAGAAACGGAGCTGACAGCCCAGCGCGAGGCTCTAGACGGCGACCGGCAGCAATGGGAGCAAACCGAAGACAATCGACGCAAACAGCTTGACGGATGGCAACAAGCAGTGGCCGACCGTGAGCGGGAGCTTGGAACCCAACACGAAACGATCGAGCGACGCGAGGCTGAACTAGAAAACCAAGCCAACCATCTGGCAGACGAACAGGCACGCTTCGAACAGCATCGTCATGAGCACGATGGGCGCATTGCCGAGCTGGAACAGCAGCGGCAAGATATGGAACAAACGTTCGCCCGTCGACAACACGAGCTTCTTCAGGCCGACACAACGCGTCGCGACGAAGTTGCCGAGTTGCAACGCTCGCTCGAATCCCAACAAAGTGAACTTGCTAGCAATCAGCAAAACGTTCAGGCGCTGCGCGAACAACTTCATCGCGAACAAGAAGAAAGTGAACAGCGCGAGGCCGCCTTGCGACAAGATCAGCAAGCCGAACAACAACGATTAGAAGAGTGGGCAACGGGTCTGGAAAGTCGTGAACGTGAAGTCGCGCAGCAACGCGATACGTTGGATCGTCGTCAGGCAGACCTCGACGAGTGGGGCAATACGCTAACCGAGCAGGAAGCCGGGCTTGAAGGACAGCGTCGAGAACATGAGACGCAGACAGAACAACTTACTCAGCGCCGGGACGCACTGGAACAGGAGATCGACCGACACGTCGCTGAAATCCGTCAGGCAGATGAAGTCCGTCAGCGCGAGGTCGACGAACTGCGATCGTCGCTAGAGGCCCGAAACGCCGAACTTGACCAGAAGGTCGAACTGCTAGCCAAGAACCAACAGGAGATCGACAACCGCCGAGAGAAGTTGTCTGGCGAATGGGACGGCTTGGAGCGGCGGAAAAACGTTTGGGCGAACGATCAACAGGCCGAACAACAGCGACTCACCGAATGGAACGAAGGACTCGAAAGTCGTGAACAAGAGGTCACCGCACAACGGGAAGTATTCGACCGGCGGCAGACTGAACTCGACGGTTTGTCAAACGAACTGTCCGAGCGGATGTCTGTTCTCGATGAGCGACGCCGCGAATGCGATGCCCATGATGAGCATCTTCAACAGCGTCGACAAGAACTGGAACGCGAGTTCGAGCAACGTAGCGAGGAACTCTGTCAGACGAACGAGACACGACAGAGCGAAGCCGAGGAACTCCGTACGGCGATCGCGGCCCAACGTGTCGAACTCGATCAGGACGCCGAACGGTTGGCCAAGAACCAACAGGATCTTGACGAGCAACGTGCCAGCATTGACCGTGAGCGAAACGAGTTTCATCAGCGACAAGACAAGACAAACAACGAACAACAAGCTGAACAACAGCGGCTTGAACAGTGGGGCGAAGGCCTGACGAACCGCGAACGGGAAGTCACCGTTCAACGCGAAGCGTTCGACCACCGGCAAGAAGACCTCGACGCTTGGGGAAACAATCTTGCCGAACAACAGCAGGACATCGAACAACAACGGGCGCAAGTGCAGTCCGATCGTGAGACGCTGGATCACGAGCGTCAGCAGTGGCGCAACGATCACGAACAACTTGCCGGCAGCCAGGCTGAACTAAGCGAACAGTCGCGGCAGTGGGACGAGCAACGTTCCACTCGCGAGCAGGAACTGAACCAGTGGCACGATGCCCTGCAACAGCGCGATGGTGAACTCAATGCCAAGTTCGAGGCCGCCGATGGACGTCAGGCTGAATTGGAACAACAGACCGCCGAACTCGACGCCCGACAAGCTCAATTGGAACAGTCGTGGAACCAGCTCCAGGCCGATCGAACCGCGATCGACGATCTTGCCAGCGAGGCTGCCAGCGTTGAATCCCAGAAGAGCAATGACCGTCTGCGTGAACTTGAGAAACGGCAACAGGAAGTCGAGGAACTGAGATTGTCGCTGAGCAGCGAACGACAGGAACTCGACCAGCAGGCCAACACGATCTCGAGTGACCGCACAGCGGTTGAAGAAGCCCGGGCCGAAGCGCAGCACGAACGCGAGTCGCTCGTGGCCCAACGCGCGCAACTAGAAGAGACGCAGCGCGAAATTGCCGAGCAACGATCGGCGCTCGAAGATGGGCGGCAGCAACTCGACGAGCTTCGTCAACAGACCGAAGATCGTCAGCAAGAAATCGCCGACCAACAAGCTGGATTGTCGAAGCAGACGCAGCTCAATGAGGCCAGCGAAGACCAGTCGACCAATCGCAACGCACTTGCGCAGCAGCAACTGACTGACTGGAATGCCGCGGTCGAGCGGCGTGAACAACTGCTGACAGAGCATGAAGCTGCGTTGGAACAACGTCTTTCCGATCTTGAGTTGCAACAGAAGCAGGACGAAGAGCGGCAGCTCGCGCACGAAAGTGCCACGCTCGATGCCACCTCCGAAGCTGACCGTCAAAGGGCCGAGATGGAAGCGGCCCGAGATGAAATCCAGCAGGCACAAGAGAACATCGAAACGGCGCGGATCACCGTTCAGCAACAGCAAGACGATCTTGCCGCATCGCTGGATGAACTCCAGCAGCAGCAAGCACAGCTCGAGCAAGAACGTCTCGACTTCGACCAGCAGCAAAGGGCTACCATCGAGCAGGCAGCCCGCGCGGATCAGCAGGGGATCGACGACCAGCACAACTCGGGGGAGCCCCCGCTTCACTCGGCTGACGAAACCGCTTCATCGTACCCAGAGCAAGACGAGACGGAGATTGCAGAAGTCGAAGCAGAGACAGGCGAGACCGAATTTGTTAGCCCCACCGCCGAAGCCCCCTTGGACGCGGCGAACGTTCTGGCAAAATTTGGCTACACCGCGGAAGAAGACGATCAAGCTGCCGAAGAACCCAAGCCGCGGCCGGAACCCGCGCCTGAAGCGGAAGCCACCGGCGAGGACGATGAATCGATTGATGACTACATGGCCCGACTGCTGGATCGGATGCGCGAGAAGAGCGGGACCGCATCATCCGGGGCTCCCGTCGTCAAGCCATCGCCGGCACGTCAGGTTGCTCCCGACGCCAAGAAGGAGGCCGTAGCCCAACAGCCCAAGCCGCGTCCTCGAAAGCCGCCGCGACCCCGTCCATCGGCCGAAGAGAGCCGCAACGAGTTGCGTGCAATGCGGGAGCTGGCAAACATGAGCGCTCAAGGTGCCATCAGCCATTACACTCGGAAATCGTTGCGGCAAAGCGTCTTTAGCAAGGCCGCCGTTTCGCTGATCGCGTTAATTTGTGCGGGCACATTGATGTTGTGGGCCGACGGGTTAAACACTTTGACGTTCTACAGTGGCGTCTTCTCGATGGCGATCGCCATGATCTGGGGTTTTCAATATGCCACCAGCGCGGGCAGTCTCGCCTCGTCGGGCACCTCTTCAAAGAAAGAGAACTCCGACAAGAGCACCCCAGAGGAGTCCCGTCCGGCGCGTGATGCGTCAGGCGATACGATGCCCCCGTCCAGCGAGATGCAACACAACAACGGCTAACAGGCAGAATCTACAGTCCGATGGCTTAGGCCCGCGGCACCCGCGACTCAAAAACCTCGTGCGGCCCGAATGTCGTCGAAGTCGCGGAGATGATAGTCAATCGCCGTGTAGTCGAGCACCCGGCATAGCCCACGCAGGGCGACGCCCATGCCGTCGGGTCCGCTGAACCCGCCGAATTGTCCGCCTCCTTTGACATGAGGTTCCAGGTCGAGGAACACGCCCGGAATGCCTCGTCGGCGGAGCTTGCGATGTAGCTTGGGAATTGAATCGCGGAAGTCGCGAAAGATCGCTTCGTGGGCACTCTCTCCCATGTCGGCGGGCATGAAGTGTTTCAAGGCACCTTCGTCAACATGTCCCCGCTCGCGCGAACCGCCCGGGGGCGTGCGGTAGTCCTTGATATGCAACCAGCCGATGGCCGATTTCATCGCTTGATACTGTTCAAACACTTCGGCGGGCGAATTGCCTTGGCACAGCACGTTCGCCGCGTCGAAGATCAACACCATGGCCGGGTGATTTACCTGACGGTGGATTTCGGCCAGCAGTTCGCCAGTTTGTCCGACGAGATTGGCCTCGACTTCCAGGCCAAACGTCAGATCCGAACGATGGCACATCTCGACAATTTGCCCAAGCTGGTCGACCACTTGCGGAACATGTTTCCATGGATCGGTGCCGCGAGGGTGGTAGAACGAAAAGCCGCGAATCAACTTGGTCTCAAAGGCGTGCGCCAACTCACACACCCGGGCAACGTCTTTTGCGAGATATTTCTTGAACGGCACATAGGCGTTGTTGCTCTTGTCCTTGACGTTTACCAATTTGACCTTGCCGATTGGCGAGCCAATTGAGGAGACGTTTAAGCCGTATTCGTCTTCCAAGTGGCGAATCTTCTGGATCTCGCGCTTGGTCAACTTCATCACGTTCTTAACACCCTCACCAATGTCGATGAATCGCAGGCTGTAATACTGCAATCCCATGGCGGCAAAAGCAGAGAACTGTTGCACGGCCGTCTTCTGGTTAGCTGCCTCGTCGGCAAAGCCACTGAGAATCACGCGAGGGTTATCGGCCATGAATCATTTCTCCAAGTCGCAAGACAGCATCCGCGCGTCGATCGTTCGACGCACTATGAGAGTTGCCATTGTGCAAGTGCATGGTTCACCATGCAAGGGTCCAAGAACCACGACATCGACCCACGCATCGTCATCGCCTCCGATTCAGGGGACGAAGCAGTAAGCCCGCTTGTCGACCTTGCGAGCGATCGACTACGATTGTGACCATGAGCGATCAACAGAAGGAAGACCGCGAACCTCGCAGCATCGCCCATCATCGGCTGCGTGCCGGCATGGTTGGCATTGGGATGATCTTTGACGAGACCTATCGACCCATGTTCGAGCGGACGCATGCACACGGGCTGTACGACCCGGCGTTTGGCGTGTGCGATGTCGAGTTGGCCACCGTGGCAACCCGAACCGGGAAGCGTGCCGCGGAATATGCCAAGGCGGCAGGCGACCGCGTGGCCTCCTTTCGCAGTGTGACCGAGCCGGACGCCGTCGCTCAAATGCTTGAGACCGATGTCGATTTCGTGTGTGTCGCCGCGCCCGACGATCGTCACTTCGATGCGTCCAAGGCGGTGCTCTCTGCCGGCAAGCATCTGCTGGTCGAGAAGCCATCGGTTCTATCGTTAGGCGAACTTGACGAGCTGCAACGCTTGGCCAAAAAGCAGAACGTGTTGGCGAAAGTCGTGTATCACAAGCTGCTGGACCCCGACCACAAAAAGCTCCGCACGTTGGTCGTCGACGGTGAACTGTTGCACGTGAACAACGGATATTGCAGCTTGCTCGAGCCCAAGATGATCTCGGGCAGCCAATTCGCCGAATGGATCACGGGCCGCAACCCTGGCACCTACGTGGCCGTGCATTACATCAAGCTGATCGATTTCACCTTCGGCGGACAACTGCGCAGCGTGAGTTGCACCGGGCAGCGAGGCCTCGTTGGCCCGGCTGACGGAAATACCTGGGACTCGACACAACTGCGGATGGTGTACGCCTACGACGACGGTCGCGAGGCGGCGTTCGACATTCACACATCATGGGTCACGCCCGACAACTTTCCTGGCTACGTCGAACAAGAGGTGCAGTTTCGCTTCGACAACGGTGTCTGGAATGGGCACGCTCGCAAGCGGGGCGTCGAGTGTACGATTGAAGACCACACGCCAATCGATCGCAAGATCTCGATCAACAATCACTACAACGGCACGTTTGTCGAACCTTGGGGACAACGTTCGCAACGCGGTTACGGAATCGAGGTCCTCGAACAATTCGTACGCGAGGTCGCCACGGTCGAGTTCGGCGGGGCAACGGAGGATCGAGACGAACGCCTTCGGCGAATCGCCGCCCTGCGATACAATGACCTCGCGGCCGATCGCCAAACAGTTGCCACGGTCGAGGCCATGGAAGCCATCTTACAGCGACACGCCGAGGGTTCGCCAAATTGCGTCGTTGACGTCAACCACACCGCGGGCGGTCTCGTGCTATGGCGACCCGGATCAAACGAGCCCGAGGTGCTGTACGAAGGCCAAGTGTGATTCAATTGCCACTGCTGCCGACGAGGAACACACAGGAACACAAACGAATGAGCATCACCGAGAAGGGAACTCACAGGGCCATTGAACACCCTGGCGAGTTGCAATCCAACGCCATACGTGCCCGGCTGGCGGCTGTTGAGCCGGCTTCGCAACGAACGTATACGCCAAGCATGGCCGTGCTGGCGCGTAGTGCCGGGGCATATCATTGGACGCCGGAAGGACGCAAACTGGCCGATTTCACCTCCGGTGTATTAGTAGCCAACCTGGGTCACAACCCCACGTCGTGGTGGAAGCGAGTCTGGTCGTATCTTGGGTTAGATCCCGGTGGCGACACCAAGCAACCCGAGGGCGACTATCATGCGGCACTGCCCTTGTGTGCGTATAACGCCGTGACCGAACTAGAGACGGTTGCCTGCGAGCGCCTTCTCGCCAGCCTGCAATCGCAGCCCGGCGGCAATCGCTGCGAGCAGGTGCTGTGGGCTGCCAGCGGCAGCGAGGCGATTCAAAAAGCACTTTGGGCAGCGCTCGGTCAACATGCCGGCAGCGACCCCATCGTGCTGGCGACACGTCGCGGCTTTCATGGCAAGAAGGGGCTAGCCGGTGCCGTCACCGGATCGGAGAACGACCCGGAGCGTGACTCCCGGGTGCGGTTCATTAGCTTTCCAACCGAGGAGTGTTCCAGCGTGCAGCGACGGCAGCAGCCGATTGATCTGGCGTCGTACGAAGCCGAGTTGGCGTCGTTGTTGGAAGAATACGGATCGCGGCTGTGCGCGTTGATCACCGAACCCTATCTCGGCGGCGGAGGATCGTTCCATCCCCAGCCCGAGTATCTACAGATGCTCGAGCGGTTCTGTCGCGACAATAACCTGGTATTCATTTTTGACGAGGTGCAAGCCAACTTCGGCCGCACGGGCCCGATGTACGCCTTCACCCACTACGGCGTCGAACCCGATGTTGTGGTGTTGGGCAAAGGTCTGGGCAACGGCGTGCCGGTCAGTGCGGCGGTTGGCCCCGCGGCATTGTTCGCCCACATGCACTATGGCGAGGCCTCCGACACGTGGAGCGCCAATCCGTTGGCCTCTGCTGCCGTATTGGCCACGCTCGACGAGTTTGAGACCACAGGGGTGCTCGATCATGCCCGGGAGCTATCACAAATCATCGAGCGGGGGCTGGCGCGATTGACTGAACTCACCGTGGTCGAACAAATTCGCGGCGAGGGCACCGTATGGGGTGTCGAGTGTTCCGCGGTCGGATCACACCGTGCGGATGAAGTTGCAAACGCCTGCGTCGAGGCATGCTATCTCGGAGACGACCACGACCGTGCAATTCACCTGCTGGGGCCATTGGCCGGATGTGTTATTCGGGTCAGCCCGCCTCTCACGATGGCCCATGACGAAGCGAAAGATTATCTCGCGGCGATGCACGACATGTTCGCGGCTGTCGGGGAACGATTGGGAAGCTAACTGGCTTCAACATTATGCCCGATCCAAATGAACTCATGCGGCTGGCCATCGATGCGGCCCGGCGAGGAATGGCCGGCGGTCAAACCCCCTTTGGCTGCGCAATCGCGGTGGGCGACCAGGTCATTGCCACGGCGCACAATACCGTGCTGGCCGACACAAACATCACGGCCCACGCCGAGATCAACGCCCTGCGAGCCGCATGCCACGAGCTTGGCAACGTTCACCTAAGCGGGGCAATGGTGGCCTCAACCTGCGAACCCTGCCCAATGTGTGCCGCCGCGCTACACTGGGCCCGAGTCGACCACATCTACTTCGGCGCCACCGTCTCCGACGCCGCCACATCCGGTTTCAACGAACTGAACCTCGCGGCCGCCAGTCTCCTAAGCCAAGGCGGCAGCAACGTCAATCTCACCGGCGAATGGTTAGCCGAAGAGTGCCGAGAACTCTTCCGCGAGTGGCAAGCCCGGGATGATTCGCGGGCGTATTGAGCGGCTGCAAAAAAGTTGCAATTTCACAAGAGGACGCTTGGCACTGCTCATCGCGTTTGTGAAAAGTGTGACGTTGGCCACGCTCCAGTCAGACGCCAATGCGATGCAAACGTCCAACGTTCCATGCCGTTAAGTAGGAGTCTGAACTAGGACTATTCGTCTGATGGGACTTTTTCCAGCTTTATCCAGATCGCAACTGGCGTCTCTCTTCGGTCGACGACTTCATACTCCTCTGTCATCCCCTTCTTCTCCTTGGCCGAAACGTTATCAAGATTCTCATTTTGCATCAGTTCAAAAGCTTCCTGGGTGACTGTCTGAAATCGTCGACCAACCTGCCCATGATCTGTTATGAAATAGAACTTATTGGCGTCTAAAATGTCGGTGTTCATCTGGCTTCGCTGTGTATCGCCGATCAATGTTTCACCGTCCATGAAGCCACCAACAACATCGACAACGATTGCCTTGCGTTTCTTATCTCTCCAGGGCAGTTTACCGCCGGGGTCCATCCGAATCGCCCGTGCGAGACTGAGCATTTCTTCCAACAATTGTCTGTCGGATCGATGTGTAGATGCATCGCTGTTTGGCTTCTTGGGTACAAGCTCTAGCTCCTTAGCAAAATCTGGATAGTGCTTGCCAAATGACGTCCGAAGCCGTGATTCTTCAAGGCTCTTGTCCTGCATCGAAGCGTTGACTGATTGCACGATATTCCATGTGCCCACTTCATCGGAAATATTCGCCTGAAACTGAGCCAGAGGCCACCTGCAATCGCTCGAGTTTAATTGGAACAAAAAGGGACAAACCCGAGAATCGTCCACCGACTTCGCTAACGCCCCCGTTTCGTAATGAATCCAGGGTGCGTTGATGTTTTCTGGGGTCAAACAGAGTATCCCGAAGTCAGTAGAGTTTAATTGTTCGTTGAGCTTCACCGGCCACCTCTCTCCCGCACCAATATCGTTTTCGGACAGGAATGGGTCGGTTTGTTGGATAACATCTGGTAAGAAGGCCCTCCATGCCTTTGCGATCGACTTGCTACGTTCTCCCGACCAGGCGATAAAGACCCTCATTGATAACCTCATGCAAAGGTTGTTACTCTTAGAGTTCAAGTTGGCATTGTGGTGCTCTAATCGACCAGCGACAAGTGTGGCGTTCTGAGAACACTGCCATTTCATTGCCATTCACACGCCGTCTCGCTACGCTGTGACCAAAACATCAAACCCTCTGTTGGTCAACCTGCGAGCGGAAATCCCGTGGCACGAATTCTGATTACTTCTGGTCCTACGCGGCAGTATCTTGATCCGGTTCGTTATTTGACGAACGCTTCTAGTGGTCGGATGGGTGCCGCGCTTACGGCGGCTGCCATGGAGCACGGGCACGAGGTGGTGGTGGTTAGTGGGCCGGTCGATGTGCCGTATCCCGAGGGTGCCGAAGTGCTGCCGGTGGTGTCGACCGAGGAGATGCTGGAGGTCTGCCGCCGTGTCTTTCCCGGCTGCGATGGTCTGATCGGGGTGGCTGCCCCGTGCGATTATCGACCCATCAAGGTCGAGCCTGGCAAGATCTCCAAGACTGGCGAACCGCTGGTGTTGCACCTGATCGAAACGCCCGATGTCGTGGCCAGCTTAGGTGCCGAAAAGAGCCATCAATGGCTCGTCGGATTCGCGCTGGAGACCGAAGACCATCGTCTCCGCGCGCTGGCCAAGCTGGAAAAGAAGAGCTGCGATTTAATGGTGCTCAATGGCCCCGAAGCGATGCACTCCACAGAGAATCAGGTCGAGATCATCGATGCCCAGGGGGCGGTGATCGAAAGCATCGGCGGACCAAAGGAAGAGGTCGCTCGGGGCATCTTTCAGGTCATCAACCGCCGGCTCGTCGGGCCGCGAAACGCCTAGATCCTATCCCAGAACCTCTGTAGGGAAATGCCCTACAGGTATTGGGATACGTACCTAATCACTCGGGCCGCTTCACCGGCAGCGGAACATCGCGAAACTCGATCTGTAGGGCATGTTGCGATCGCACGCGTGGATAGGCCAAACGCAAGAACTCCGGCTTGCTGTCTGAATCAGGGGCGCCAAAGGTAATCCTCATTCGGGCCCCTTCGTCAGTCAGCGCATTGGTTTGCCCATGGTGTCGAAACGGCGCGCCGTCTTCGTCGAACAGTTCCACTCGGATTTCCTGGAACAGCACGTCCTGCGGCTCGGGCACAACCAAGTCGCGAACCACCGAGACGGTCACTTCGTATCGCGAGCCTTGCTTTGCTTCGATCCCCTCGACGGTCATTCGCAGATCGTCTTGACGATGTTCGCTAGGGCCCGAGAGATCGGTCACGTCGATCGCCGCCATGTCTCCCACGGCGATCAAATCCCATTCGAGCCGCAACACATCGAGACGGCGCGCGGCAGTCGAAGGGGGCTGCAATCGCAGGTCCATCGACAGCCGCCGATTGCTCGACCCGGCCACGTTCCACGCACTGCCCGAGGGCTGCGTGGCCGACAGTTCGTCTCCAATGTCAGTGACCGCCTTGACCACACGGGGTGGCGAGCGATAGGCCACAAGCCGGAACCGATCTTCCCACATCATCTGCAAGTTAAGCTGGAAGGTATGCGTCGTTTCCGACTTGAGATGTTCGTAGTCGAAATCCTCGGTGAACACACGTCGCGCGTTGGTAATTTGTGCCCGCACCGGGCCCGCATACGCCACTGGATAGCGGCCCGGCGCTCCGGAAACTACAACTAGACCGGGCCGGCTGCTGTCGTAGTGTGGGCGAACGTGATTTCCGCTCTGCAAACAAACCTGGTCGAGCACGGCCCAAAACGATTGCTTCTCGGCAGCGATCTCGACCGACTCATCGTGGAAGGTGCCATATTGGTCGCCCAACAGGAGACGATTTCCAGATTGACCGGCCAACGACGCGAAGACCACCGAAGCAGGCTGTGAATCGTCTGCGTTGTAAGAGACTTGCGATGCCGACCACAGCCGGCCAATCTTGAGCTTTCGCAACAACTCGCGGGCTTGAAGCCGGACCTCTAAGTCGGCACTCGTGGCCGCTCGTTCAATCTCGTCGCGTGTGACTTCACCTAGACCTTCAAGCTCCACCCTCGCCGCCACGCGCTGCTGGTAGTCGCTCGAAGCCAATCGTTCGACGAGCCGGGCGACACGAATCGCGGGCGGTGAGTTGCCTTGGGAAGCGTCTTGGGCAACGGCAAGCGGACCAACGCAACTGATCGCGATGGTAAGGCAGGCTACGCCAAGCAGACCGTGGTGAAGCGACTGCGCATCGTACTGTTCGGCTCGCAACATGCGGCTTCTCCCAGGCGGTGATGAAGACGCGATGAGCGAAGGCGGGGCAGATCGATGCTCCGCGTTGCTCGTCGTAGCGAAGGTGCCCGGGGCTAGAATTCAATGGGGTCGGGTGATAGAAACCACTTCGCACGTCGTCACCATCCTTTGACGCGGTGAGGATGGGCGGCGGACCGTAGGCAAATGCTCCAAGCCGGTCAATGCAGATCGCTCACGAATCGTTCGGGCTAGCGTTGACAGCGGTATCCACATCGTTTGAACGAGGAAAACGACCTATGGCCATCGACTGTTTGAGCGTCGGCATCCTGGTAGCCGATCACCTGTGTTCGCCCATCGATCGAATGCCGGAGGCCGGAGAGTTGGTGCTGGCAGATGAACTCCCCCTGGCAATCGGTGGTTGTGCCGCGAATGCTGCCATCGATCTGGCGCGGCTTGACGTGGCAGTTGGGGCGGTCGGTTGTGTGGGAAACGATGCGTTTGGCAAGTTCATCATCGCCACACTCACGCAACACGGCGTTGATGCCGCGGCCATCGGGCAGCGAGCCGGTGTCGGCACCTCCGGTACGTTAATCATCAACGTCAAGGGACAAGATCGACGGTTCATTCACGCCGTGGGGGCCAACGCCACACTCCGCGCCAGTGACATTCCACTCGACCTCGTCCGGCAGGCCAAGGTGCTTTACTTGGGCGGCTATCTGTTGATGTCGTCGCTGACACATGACGACGTTGCCAAGCTGTTTCAAACGGCCCGGGGCTACGGCGTGACCACCGTTCTAGATGTCGTACTGCCCGGCCCGGGCGACCATTTCGCTGGCATGGAGAAGGTGTTGGCCGAAACCGATGTGTTTTTGCCCAACGAAGACGAAGCGGCCGCGCTCACGGGGCTCTCCGACCCCATTGCGCAGGCCGAACGGTTCCGGGAAGCGGGTGCTTCGACGGTCGTCATCACCTGTGGCCATGCGGGAAGCGTGCTACTGTCGAACAACCTTTGCTTGCGTTCCGGCACGTATCCCGTGGATTTCGTTGGTGGCACAGGCTCGGGCGACGCCTTCGATGCCGGTTATATTGCGGGGCTACTCAACGGGGATGAACCTCGACGCTGCCTCGAGTGGGCCTCGGCGCTGGGGGCCAGTTGCGTCCGTGCGGTGGGGGCCACCGAATCGGTCTTTCGCCGTGACGAGGCATTGGCTTTCATGAAACGTCACGCCTTGGCGATCGAGGAAGTCTGACCTTACTTTGGGATCGACCATTCTTGGCGAAATCGCTCCTCAACGCGAACCTCGCCGGCGATTCCTTGTCTTGGATCAAGAGGACGAACGAAGGCGTGCGGCAGATAAGAACGTACCAATCACAACCCGACGCGTAAGCGAGGGAACGTAGTGTATTACCGGTTGGTCCCTCGCTCACGCTTCCCCTTGGTATATTCTCATTCGTCGCTCGCCTAAAAGGCATGCTGCCCGTCGTTGCCCTCACTCATCGCCCAATAGCCACCGGCATACAGCACCGTTATAACTGATCAAATCGCACTCGATTCCCCTTTCCCACCTCACTTCGCATGTCCGCATCCAAAACAAACAAAACAAGCGTGGCCATCGTCGGCGCGACAGGCTACACGGCGCTCGAGCTGTTGAAGATCCTAGCCCGGCACCCCTATGTTGAAGTGGCGGTGATCACGAGCCGGCAAGAGAGCGAACCGCTGCTGGCTGATGTTCACCCGTCACTCGCTGGCTTGTTCGATCTGCGGTGCGAAAACATCGCACCCCGGGCCGCCGCTGAACGGGTCGATTGTGTGTTTAGCTGTCTCCCGCACGGTGTGACGAATCGCAGCATTCCCGAGATGCTCGCCGCGGGGGCGAAAGTGGTCGACTTCAGCGCCGACTATCGGCTCAACGACGCGGCCACCTTTACCAAGTGGTATGGAGAAGAGCACGGAGATGTGGACCGACTTGGTGCAACGCCATACGGGCTGCCCGAGTTGTTCCGCGAGGACATCATTCCCGCCACGTTGGTGGCGAACCCAGGGTGTTATCCAACGTCGGCCATCTTGGCGTTGGCCCCACTGCTGAAGGCCGGACTCATTGAGCCAAGCGACGTTATCATCGACTCGAAGAGCGGCGTTTCCGGTGCCGGTCGCACTCCCAAGCTGATGACGCATTTCCCGGAGTGTAACGAGAGCGTGGCGGCGTACAACATCGGTCGACACCGTCATACGCCCGAGATTCAACAAGTGCTGTCCCGGTCGTGCGGCATGGAGGTCGAGTTGGTATTCGCGCCACATCTCATTCCGATGGACCGTGGCATTCTAACGACCGCCTACGCTCGTCGCCGCGGCGCGGTTGACGAAGCCGCCTTACGCGACGCCCTGCGAAGCGCTTACGAGGGTGAGCGATTCGTGCGAGTTGTCGATCGTTTGCCGGCCACCAAACACACGACCGGCACAAACTTTTGCGACGTGCATGCCTGCCTGGTTGGCGAGCGCGTGGTGGTCGTCAGTTGCCTGGACAACATGATAAAGGGCGCCTCGGGCGCGGCCGTGCAGAACTTCAATCTGATGTTCGGCTATCCCGAGGAAACCGCTCTGCTGTAAGGGACCGGGGCCCCAAGAGAAGCC
>CAZNXE010000073.1:20540-20818 GCA_964576465.1 uncultured Planctomycetaceae bacterium | reverse complement strand
ACCGCAGCACGCCTCTCAAGGCATCTTGTCGCTGCGCGACCCAGCCGACTGCGCGGCTGGGCCACCCATCGTGTTCTCTTTTCACGTGCTAGCGAACTTGTGTAGATACCAATGGGCAAAGCCAGTGGCACCCTAATTCTTGTTCATAACAAAACCGTAGCACTGCCCAACAGCTTACTCCACCGTCCACGTTTCGCCGGAGTTGAAGAGTGCCTGAAGGTCGCCGGTGCCGCGTTTGCTGCGATCTTGCACGATCTGATCGTTGATGCGGTCGTTGA
>CAZNXE010000073.1:0-20508 GCA_964576465.1 uncultured Planctomycetaceae bacterium | reverse complement strand
ATTGGTTCGGGGAAGTCGGGCTGCCGCATGCGACTTAGCAGATAGGCCAACGACGGTTCGTCGGCTTTCTCATCGTGGAACAACAGATCGTCTTCAGTGATTCCTTTGCCAAGTTCCACGATCTCGGGGACCATGCCGTGCAGGCGGATTCCCTTCTTGCCATCTTTACCGAATACCAGTGGTTTGCCGTGTTGCAGATCGAGCACCGTATCGAGCTTGGTGGCCTTGTCGGTTGCGTAGCGGAAGGCGCCGTCGTTGAAGATGTTGCAGTTCTGGTAGACCTCGACGAAGGAAGTCCCGTGGTGGCTGGCGGCCCGTTCCAAGACAGAGACAAGGTGTTTGGTGTACGTATCGATGCTGCGGGCAACGAAGGTCGCCTCGCATCCCAAGGCGATCGATAGCGGTCGCAAGGGATTGTCAGGAGATCCCATCGGCGAGGTCTTGGTCACTTTTCCCAACGGCGAGGTGGGGGAGTATTGCCCCTTGGTAAGCCCGTAGATTCGGTTATTGAACAGGATGATGTTGATGTCGAGGTTACGTCGTAGCACATGCATCAGGTGGTTGCCTCCGATGCTCAGCGCATCACCGTCGCCGGTGATAACCCACACGTCGAGATCGGGGCGACTAACTTTCAGCCCAGTCGCCACGGCTGGGGCGCGACCGTGAATCGAATGTATGCCGTAGGTGTTCATGTAATACGGAAAGCGACTCGAACATCCGATTCCGGAGATGAAGACCGTTTTGTCGAGCGGGGCTTCCATCTTGGCCAAAACCTTCTTCATTTGGGCCAAAATGGAATAGTCGCCACATCCGGGACACCAGCGAACATCTTGATCGCTCGCGTAATCTCCGGGCTTGAGAACTTTGAGTTCCGTATGCGTGCTCATGTGTTTATGGCTCTCTGTCGTGATGTCTCGATCAATGCACTTGCTGCTGACATTACTGATTCAAAAGATTCTCGATCGCCTTGCTGACTTCTCCAACGTGGAACGGGCGACCTTGGACTTTGTTAAGCCCCTTGGCGTCGACTAGGAATTCCGCGCGGATCAGCATGCGCAACTGCCCCATGTTCAGTTCTGGAATTAGGACTCGTTTGTAGTTGCTTAATACGTCGCCCAAGTTGCGGGGGAACGGGTTGAGGTACCGCAGATGGGCATGCGCCACGGCAAGACCCGAGGCTTGTGCCAAATGCACGGCTGTCGCACAGGCACCGTAGGTTCCGCCCCATGCGAGCACCAGCAAATCGCCCTGTTCGGGGCCATCGACTTCGAGTGGCGGTGCGTACTTGGCAACGTTGGCAACTTTTTTCGCTCGCAGATCAGTCATGTGTTGATGATTGAGGGGATCGTAGTTCACGTTGCCGGTGTGATCTTCCTTCTCGAGCCCGCCCAGACGATGCATTAACCCTGGCGTGCCCGGCAAGGCCCAAGGGCGGCTCAAGTCGTCGTTGCGTTCGTAGGGCGCGAAGTGGGAATTGTTGGAGATGCCATCGGGGTGCGTAACCGTGATCGGGGGTAGTTGGCTAACGTCGGGGATCGACCACGGCTCGGCGCCATTCGCCAAATAGCCATCCGACAAGATCATCACCGGCATCATGAAACGCGCGGCGATCTGCCAGGCTTCTTGAGCAATCTCAAAGCAATCAGAAGGGCTTTGTGGGGCAAGCACGGCCATCGGGCATTCGCCGTTGCGGCCGAACATGGCTTGTAAGAGATCGGATTGTTCAGTCTTTGTCGGCAGTCCCGTGCTGGGCCCCCCGCGCTGCACGTCGATGATGATCATCGGCAGTTCAGTCATCACGGCCAGGCCCATCCCCTCGCCCTTCAGCGCAAGGCCGGGCCCACTGGTGCAGGTGATGGCCATGGCGCCGCCGAACGAAGCGCCGATGATCGAGGTGATCGCGGCGATTTCGTCCTCGGCCTGAAAAGTACGCACGCCGAAGTTCTTGTGCTTCGACAGTTCGTGCAGAATATCGCTGGCCGGCGTAATGGGGTATCCACCGATGAAGATTTCGCAGCCGCTACGCTGCGACGCGGCCATCAAACCAAAGGCAATCGCCTGATTGCCTGTGATCGTGCGATAGGTGCCCGCGGGCAGTTGCGCCTTCTTGACGCGAAACTGGCTGACGAATGCCTCGGTCGTATCGCCGTAGTTGTACCCGGCCTGTAGAGTTCGGCGGTTGGCTTCCGCGACCGAGGGCTTGCTGCCGAATTTTTCTTCAATGAATCGTAGCGTGGGATCTAGGGGCCGATCGTAAAGCCAGAAGATCAATCCCATGGCAAAAAAGTTTCGGCAACGGTCCGATTCCTTCGTGCCCAGCCCAAGACCTTCGACGGCCAATCGGGTCAGCTTCGTCATCTCGACGGAGAAAAACTGGTACGAATCAAGACTGCCATCTTCCAAGGGGTTGTTCGGGTAGGCGGCCAAACGTAGACCATTGCGGTCGAACGTCTCGCTGTTGACGATCAAGACACCGCCATCTACCAAGTCGTTCAGGTTGGTCGACAAAGCCGCCGGGTTCATGGCCACGAGAACATCAACTTGATCGCCAGGGGTAAAGATTTCCTCACTAGCGAAGTGAATCTGAAATCCACTCACGCCCGCCTTCGTGCCACGTGGAGCACGAATCTCTGCTGGAAAGTCGGGAAACGTCGCAACGTCGTTGCCCACCAACGCCGAAGTTGACGACAACTGGGCGCCGGCCAATTGCATGCCATCGCCCGAGTCGCCACAAAAACGAACCGTGGCGGAAGGAAGATCAATAACAGGTTTTGAAGTCGTCGCGGCCATTCGCAATACCGATGTGTTGAACATTCAAGCAGCAATCAAGCTGCCTTGGGGGAGATTGATTTTCGTTCTAGGCTTGCCTGAGCAAGACAAACTGTTTCCTTCAAGATCAGGGTAGCCGAGGTCGTTCAAGCTGCACCATCCTCTGTACGAGAGAAGCACAGTATGTGTTTCTTGAATCGTGTGCGCACTGCGTTGGAAGTGGGAAAGCACATGGCGAAGCCTTGCGAAAGACAGAGCACAAGCGTTGCCGAAAGGCCATGCAGCGAGACTAGACCTTGAGAACCGCCGACCAAGAGGTCGCGTAGGCCTAAAACACCGGTCATTCGCCGGCTTCGAGCGAGCCATATTTCGGCCCACGGAATCCCCAGATGCCACCGCACTGCCGTCTTTGCTGTCGTCGCAGGAGGGTTTGTGCCACCGAGATGACTGCCATCCGCAAGTGGCCATTACGCGAGGAAGGAGTACTTAACGGAAATTCTAACACCTACATCGGTTCGAGGGCAGGGAGATTGCCGGTTTTTTCGGTCTTGCCGGCGAATTCTTTCCCACCTGCCCCCGTCTCATCGGCGAGAGTACGGCGTCAGGGTCCAAGGGGTGGCTCTTCGGGTGGTGTGTAGAACTGTTCGAGGTCGATGCCGCCACGTCGCTGCTCGTCTTCGAGCAATTTAAGACGGCTTTCGAGCCGTTCGAGCCGCCGCGACAGCGAGGGAATCGCATCTCGCGTCTGATCCACGGGTTTTGTCCGCGGCACTGCCGGATAGCCCAATTGTCGCTGCAAAGCCGCAAAGAGAAACAAGGGCTCTTTCCCCCGGTTTGCTAGGGAAATCTGTCCTTCCTTCATTCCAAAGAGTACCGCCGCGGGCTCTGTTTCGTGATCCGTGGACACCCGACCTTGCTGCTTCTGGACGTAGTACTCGCTTCGCACATAGATCATGCTGGCCAAATCGACGATGCCAACCTGTCGCCGCACGGTGAACACCCACTGTTTCCAGGGTTCATCGAACATCGGATCCTCTGCCACGGCGGCAAGCCCCTCGTCGTAGCCAAGGCGATTGCGACAGAGGGCTTCAAATTGAAAGAGGAAAACCCCCTGCCTCTTGGGGGTTTCCGACCGGTAGTTCGCATCGCGTTGCAAGATTTCGAGCCCGATGCGAAAGTCGAATTGGCTGCGTTCGCTTTCGGCTTCGGAGATCACATAGGTTTGAAATGCCGTGAAATAGTGGCTCAGCTTTGCCATCGCCGGAGCCATGCCGCCAGAGTGTCGCAGTTCGGCGGCCAGATAATCGATCGCCAGCGGTAGCTTGGTCGAGGCCAACGCTTCCTCGCGAAGCGAAGACAAAATGTCCTGTGTGGCCAGATTCTGCCCCATTCGCTCGATTAACGAGCGAAAAAAATGGGCCTGCTCGATATATTCCTCACGCTCCAGAAGCATGAACCACGCACCTGCTTTACAGTCGTGTCGTCACGGCAATCGATGTATCCCGAGTGTTTCAAGCGTCAATCGGCTGGGAGAAAAACCACGGGCTATCGCGACGGAACTCCATGTCGCGTCTTCCAGAAGGGGGCTCGCTGGCAAGGGTTCGTCACAGGTCTATAATACCCTGAAGGGATTCGTTTCCACACGCCAGAGGAGGACGATAGTACGCCTCCTGCGAATTCCGTCGTTCTTGGGCAGTCTCAACCGGCGAGGCTCCTGCCGATCCATCTAGTCCTGAGTCTGTTGAATTGAGGAAGGCGGTCAAACTGTGTCAGGTGAGTTTTCCACTATTGATGAAGCCGTTGATGCCATCGCCCGGGGCGAGATTGTCATCGTTGTCGATGCCGAGGACCGTGAAAACGAAGGCGATTTCATCTGCGCGGCAGAAAAAACAACGCCGGAGATCGTGAACTTCATGATCACCCATGGCCGCGGCATGGTTTGCATGCCTGTGTTGCCAGATGTCGCCAAGCGGCTGAAGTTGACGCCGCCGGTGGAAACGAACACGGCGCCGATGCAGACACCCTTCACCGTGCAAGTCGACCACCGTTCGTGCAAGACCGGCATTACCGCCGCGGAACGGGCAACGACCATTTGCGCGATCGTCGATCCCAAGAGCAAACCAAACGACTTTGTCCGCCCTGGCCACCTGTTCCCCTTGATCGCCAAAGAAGGAGGGGTGTTGCGAAGAGCAGGCCATACCGAAGCGGCCGTTGATTTGGCACGCCAAGCAGGACTGACGCCCGCGGGCGTGTTGTGCGAAATCTTGGACGAGACAGGGGATCGAGCCAGTCGCGAAACGTTGTTCAGTTTCGCGAAAAAATATGACCTGCGGATTGTCACGATCGAAGCGCTGATCCGCTTCCGTCGGCAGCGCGAGAAGCTCGTGTACCGCCTAGCGGAAGCCACGCTGCCAACACACTACGGCCCGGGGCGAATCATTGCCTACGGCGTAAAGCACGAAACCCAAGAGCCACTGGTGCTTGTGTTGGGCGATCTAACCGAGGTCGCCGCGCCGCTTGTCCGCATTCACTCGTCGTGCTTCACGGGCGATCTGTTGGACTCACTGCGGTGCGACTGTGGCGATCAACTGCACATGGCCCTGCACATGATTCAAGAAGAAGGTGCCGGCGTGTTGGTCTACCTCCCCCAAGAAGGCCGCGGGATTGGGTTGGTCGAAAAGATCAAGGCCTATGCCCTGCAAGATGAGGGTCTCGATACGGTTGAAGCGAATCTAAAACTCGGTTTCAAAGACGACACACGCGATTACGGAATCGGCATTCAGCTGCTCAAAGACCTAGGGCTGTCGAAGGTGCGCGTGTTGACGAACAATCCCAAGAAAATTGAAGCCTTTATTCAAGGTGGTTTCGATCTACAGGTTGTCGATCAAGTTCCCATCGTATCGTCAGTCAACGAACACAACGCCCGCTACATGGCCACTAAGCGCGACAAGATGGGCCATCATCTGCCGTAGTGGTGCGACAATACTTGTTTCAACATGCCCGTTCGTAGTGCCGTCGTGTCGTTGTGGTGATTCCTACCTCGTGGTTAGCTTGACCACGACGGCACAACGACACGACGTTTGGATTTACTGGTATAGCCTCCCGCCTTGGGACGACCGATCGTTACAAACGGTGCCACCGGTTTGTCGGGGCCGTTAAAGCTTCTCTAATCGGGTGACTTTTCGCCCTGTGTTGCGTTTTCGCAACCTATTCTTTCTTATAGCCGCGGCATGTGCGGCGCGTGCACGATCGTAGGACATGGCCCGGCATCCCGTTTTCTTGAACCGCGAATTGACGAACGAACATGGCGCTGCGTTTTCCTCTTCTGATAACTCTGGTCATTTTGATTACGCGCGTCGATTGCGCGGCGGGCGCATCGACCGTCGACCGTGAGTTGCCGGACCCGATCACCGTGGCGCTGGTCCCTGCCGAAGCTCTCCCCGATTGGAAAGATACGTCTTGCGAGGTGCCGGATGGGGCACTCGGGCGAGCCGTGAAGTGGATCGAACTTCGGGGTCTTCAAGACAACAACTCGCCGAATGAAACCGACTTATTCGCCGATGCCGCGGATGGATCTCTCGATGAGCACCGCCTGATCGAGGCGGCCCTGATTGCAGAAGGCATTGTCGATCCATTCAAACGAGCGGAATATCTCGATAAATTCGATGAGGCTTTCGAGAGGCTCTCCAATATCATCAATGCCTCGGCGAGCGAAGCGGAACGGGCGGGCGGGCTGCTTGGTTTCCTGCATCGAGAGCTATTTTTCGGCGGATATCGCGTCGATTGCACGCGGTTGAGCGAGGTGGTGGCCAGCGGCGAATTCAACTGTGCGAGTGCCACGATCGTGTTTTGTGCCTTCGCCGAAAGGCTGGGCTTGGAAACCGTCGCCATTGAAGTACCGGGACACGTCTTGTGCAGTCTCTCGGTCGGTAAAGATCGCCTCGATGTCGAAACAACTTGTGCCGGGTGGCTTACTTCACCCAACCGCAAAACATCGCGAAACCATTTCGTCTACAACGCCAGCTTGCCAAGCCAAATTGAAAAGCAGGCACTGGGCACCCTTGGTATCAACAGACCCTCGGCGATGGCGCAACACAGCAGATCGCCGCAACTGCGAGATTCGCGACATTTCGGACCACCGTCAACCAACTCGGTTGTCTGGCGGCAAGAATTGCCGGTCTCCGCACTGGTGGCGATCATCTATTACAACCGTGGTCTCGACGAGTTGGACCGTCAGAAGTATGCCGACGCGGCAGTGGCCAACGTCAACGCCTTGCGGATCAATCCGAACAGCCCCGCAGCATGGAGTAATCTGTTGGCCACCGTGAACAATTGGGCGTTGGACGCGAATCAGCAGAGTGACTATTCCCAGGCCATCGCTTTGCTCCGTGAGGGGATCGAATTGGCCCCCGACCACAAGCTGTTTCAGACCAATCTCGAGACGGTTAAGCTGCGCAGTCGCAGTGCGTCTCGGTTGTAGTGCCTGTGCGGCGCGGCGGTTGAATGAGCAAGTTACGCCTATCGCGGACTTCACTCGGGATTTTCAACTCGTGCGTTTGACGATCTCCTGTTTCGCGCGGAAGGGGGTCGCATTCGCTTGACGAGTGCCCGTTCGTGGCCTAAATATCTTTAGGCATTGTGTCGGCATGTTGCCATCACTGACTATGCCCTCGACTTATCTACCGAATATTCCGATTCGGTGAAGCGAACCCGACGATCTTCCCATGTGGTGAGGCGATTGCCTCGAAGCGGCGCGCGATGCATACGCGAGTTGGCCACCACGGGAATCGTGTAACACAGGAACGGGGAACCGCATGAATGCGATGGTAGCCGATTCGACTGCGCCCACCGGCCATGTGGCCACGGGCAACTCAGAGATGACGGTCCGCGAAAGTGCGAGACGGCTGCTTAGTCGGTTATTCCCCGAGCGGAAACAGATCGAACGTCGCCAAGAACAACGCTATGCCTATCCACACTTGGTCATGCTCACGCCCCTGGCCGACGATGGTCAATCGCCGACTGACGAGACCATTGTTGTTGCCGGCAAGCATCTCTCTGAATCGGGGCTAGGGTTCTTCCATCCCTCGCCGCTACCCTATCGCCGCGTGATTGCCTCGCTCGAAATGCCTGAGGGGGGCTGGACGGCCTTTCAGATGGACCTGAGTTGGTGCCGATTTTCGCGCTATGGTTGGTACGAGAGTGGCGGGAAGTTCATCCGACTTGTCGAATCGCCACTGGCCAAATAAGGGCGTGTGCCGTGCCACACACTTTCAGCATGCACACCGCCGGGTCTACTTCCGTGCAGAGACCATGTGATCGAGGGCGCCTTGGAATCGACTTCGGAGCATCGCGGCGCGTTCGGGTGTCCACCACAGGGTGAATTCTGATCGCGATTGGCTTAATGCCGTGCGTTCTTCATCCGCCATCCGCTGAAGATGTTTCCGGAGTCGCTTGCGGGACGTTTCTTTGCGCAGCGATTCAAAGGTCTGAACCGCGTTTGCATGGTCGTTGATTTCGCCAAGACGTTGTTGTAAGCGTTCAACCACCGAGTAAAGATCTTTGCGAAACGACGCCTCGAATGCGGTGGCCAGCAGCTCCATCGAATACCGCAAGTGTTTCCCTTCGATGCGAAAGGCGTGCAGCGTTTCGATGGCCGAAAAGTCTCGCGTCGCTACGTCGAAAAACTTGTCGAGCACCTGTTGAAGCTGCACCCGAGCGAAGGTCCCAAATCTAGCATCGCTACTCCCGTTTTTACGGTGATCGCTCTCGTCTTGTTCGGGACAGTCGTGAACCGATTGCAGCAGAGACTCAATCTTTCGGTCAAACTTTTTGGGTCTGATTTTTTCGCCGATTTCTCGGAGTGGGGTTTGGGCCTTCTTTCGACGTTGATGAACCCAGTCACGCAAGTCGTTCCAGGGTGCATCTTCATCTTGCACGGCCAACGTCTCAATGCGGATTGCCAGCACGTCGCTATCTCGCGCGTTGCCGCCTGCACGACGAATTTTTTTCAACCATTTCATCATCTTCGCTGCACGCCGGGTCGACAAGAACGGCTCGAACATTTCGATCGCCGCCATGGCACGCCGCGTCGCAACACGTAACTGATGCACATTCTCAATGTCCTCATCGCTTTTTTCCGCCGCCAGCGGCAAGAAATGAGCCACGGTCCTCAGTCGGTTGCGCAGCGCGGTGGCCGCAACTTCGCTCACTGCTTGCGAAGGGGAGGCGTCGTCCAGCCATTTACTCTTGCAGTTCATGGTGATTTCTGGCGGACCAACCGCGTGAGTGCCGGGGCAGATGAGTTTTCGGAAGTCGATTGCCCGCGCACAATGCCTTGGAAGGTTTGTTGGGAACAGGCGGACGGGCCGTTGGGCCACAATCGGTTCATCCCCGATTGTCGCAATCATTCCGTCACACGTCCAATGGATTTAGCACGGGTGGCTCTGGATTGCCGATCTGCCACGGCACCCGAGCGGACAGACCATTTTCGGCCAATCGCACGAGGAATTCCGTCTATTCAACAATATCTCGCAATGTCTCGGGCACTGTCTTGAGAACAGGTTGCCATGCTCGCATGAAGCCGCTGTTTCGTTGACGACGGACATGCCAATGCCGGAAGAAGCCGCCGGCCCGTTTAAGATCGCCACGCGAGCGTCTTCGCTTCGCCGTTCCATGGATGCTTTTCGTCGGTCGTATGAGTGACGAGCGTGATCCCATCCGCCGACAGGCGAGCGGTTGTCCAGCCGGTCGTCGAGAGCTTTGGATTACCAACGTACGAGGTCGCTGGCGTGTTGATAATGTGGATTCCCTTGTGTTCCGCGGTGCCTCGGTCGTGAATGTGACCGTGAATATATGCCTTGACGTGTCGACGCTCGGCGAGGATGTCCCAAACTTCATGCGAGTCGATTAGTCCGCCGGGAAAATGATTCGGATCTCCACCGAGTCGCGGATTGTGATGCGTCATAATAACCGCGGGTTTCTCGGCATGTGCATCGAGGGCGTTCGCCAGCCATGCCCGCTGCCGTGATCCGATGGTGCCCTGTGTGACCATGGTTTCCTTCAGTGAGTCGAGCAGAAAGAAGTTGGCGAACCGCGTTTTCAGCACGGAAATATGACGCGATTCGACCGGTGGTGCTTCGGGGCGTTCTTCACGCAACACGTCGTAGAACGTTTTTCGGTTGTCGTGATTGCCGAGTGTCAGATGCACGTCGATCTTTGCCTCACGCAATGGAGCGAGCAACTTGGAGAAATGGCGATAGTCGCCCGGCTGACCATCTTTGAGAGCAAGGTCGCCGTTGATTAGTACGCAGGCGGGCTTGCGGTCGAGCCCCACCAACTCGTCGACGACCTGCCGCAGATGGCTTGGAATCGGGGAGTTGGGCGAATGCTTTTCGCCAATATGCGTGTCATTCAATAGATAGACTAGGTCACCTTCAATCTCACTGCCGAATGCTTCAGACGAGCAAGCGACCAAGCCTGCTCCCACGGTGAGTAGGAACTGCCGTCGGTTCTGGGCGGGCAGATGAATCGGCATCTTGGAAACTCCGCGGATGGTACGAATACTCAATAGCAGATTTCACTATATCCCGAGTCTTTGCATACCGCTTCCGAATAACGTTGCATCAGGATTCTCTTGCGGCGGTGTCTTTGGAGTCGCCGATCAACATCTGGAGTTGCCGACCCAACTCGGAACCTCGAACGCGGACGCTGTAGATCTTGCCTTCGCGGTCGACCAGCATGGTGAAGGGGATCGCATTGACCTCGTAGCGAGCTACCAGTTCATTGTCGAATCCGCTGCCACCCGAGGCATCGCTTACGAGCGTGACCCAGGGAAGTTTATTGTCTGCAAGGAACGACTTGATCACCTCGACACTGTCGTCAAGGCTGATTCCGATTACGTCGAATCCTTGGTCGTGAAACGAATCATAGTTTTGCAGAACGTTGGGCAGTTCTTGCACACAGGGTCCGCACCAAGTGGCCCAAAAGTCGACCAGCACCACTTTTCCATGATAGTCCGCGATATCGACCTCCTTGCCGTCGAGCGATAGACCGCTGATCTCGGCTTTCGTGCCGACATAGGAAAGAATCCTCGCGGTTTGTTCAAACGATTCTCCCATGGCGGCGGTCGTCGCATCGCCATTTTCGGTGAGCAACGTGGCAAACGCACGATTGGCCCGGGCAGCCAACTCGAACTTGCCGGGAGTTTCAAGCACGGCACACAACGTTCGGGCCATTGAAACATCGTCCTCGTCGATTCCACCATCGAGCATGTGTGCCTTGACATCTTTGACTACTTCTTCGGCCTCGTCCACGGTCATCGTCTTGGTCTGGAAGCATTTTGCGAAGATGGCATAATCTTTGATCGCATCCGTGATCTGCTCTGGATGATCGGCAGCAAGTTCATCGACGAATGCTGATGTTTCGGCCCAAGGATCCAGGTCGCCACCACCGTCAAGAACCCGGCGGAGCAGACCAAGCATTCTCAGCGATTGCAGCTTAACGTCGATCGCTTTACTGAGTGCCTCTTCCTCAGGTTCCGTCTCCAGTATCTTTTCGGCGGTGGCGAGCATGGCCTGTTTCACTTCACGCAGGTACGGCAAGTAGGTGTCTGAACTCTGCCCGCGAGCGCGAACCTCTCGTTCTTCGAGATCGGTGATGAACGCGAACAACTCCTCAGGCGAGCCATCGGGGACAACGATTGCCTCATCGGCTTGCGCAACAATGTTTGCGGCAACGGCAACCTCTGGCTTCTCCGCAACGGTGTTGGCTTCGTCCTGGGCGGGCGCCATTGAGAACAACATTCCGGAGATTGCGATTCCAACGATCAGCAGTCCGATCGCCGCCTTGGACATGAAACCAATTGACATCGCTACAACCTTTTCTAGAGACGGAAAACCACGCATCCAGTGGCGAGATTAACCAAGCGCCGTGCCTCGCCCCGTTCAGAGGATTGTTTCTTAACAAGAACAACTGCGAGAGATTCTAAAGGGCCTGAGCGTGGAGTCCAACGCAAGCAGTACGCTGAATCTTCTAAGCGGGCCGCTTGATCACTTACACCGATTGAGAGAATCTACGCACGACAGCCTTCTTTGGTTCATTTGACCCCCCTCCAAGAGGGCCTTCTTGGAAGACGCATGCGCCGGTCAGCTCAGGGGCATCTATGAAACTTCGCCCTTCTCACGCCCCTGATGAAAGTCCTCAATAATTCGCCATGCCTCGGAGGGCGTTTCCGCGTATTGGATCAACTCCAGGTGCTCGTCGGCGATCACTCCCTCGTCGGCAAGAAACTGGAAATCGATCACCTGATCCCAATACTCGCGACCGTAGAGCACGATCGGTATTTCTTGCATCCGTTGGGTCTGTCGCAACGTCAGTGCGTCGAACAGCTCATCGAGCGTGCCGAAGCCTCCGGGGAATACCACGAGCGCTTTCGCCCGCAGCAAGAAATGCAACTTGCGGATCGCGAAATAGTGGAACTGGAAACAGAGTTCCGGCGTGATGTACGGGTTGGGCATCTGCTCGAATGGCAATGTGATGTTTAGTCCCACCGACTTCGCTCCGACGTCGAACGCGCCGCGATTGGCGGCTTCCATCACGCCTGGCCCTCCGCCGGTAATAATCACATAGTCGCAATCGCCATCTACCTGACACGTCGACGACACGATTCGCCCGAACTCCCGGGCGTCGTCGTAGTAGCGGCTTTTGGCAAGGCGACGCTGGGCAACTTCCACCTGGCGCAACAGCACCTTGTCTTCAGGTGCGGCACGCAATGCCTCTTCTGCGTCGGAAAGTCGCTGCTGGGCTTGCGATTGCTCGCGGATTTGCGTGCCACCGAAAACGACGATCGTGGAATTGACCTGATGATCTCGAAATGCCAATTCTGATTTCAGCAACTCCAGTTGCATCCGCACCGGTCGCAACTCAGGCTTGGCCAACAGCAACACGTCACGTTCGGCCAACTGATAGCTGGGCGACTTGAGAATCTCTTGAAGATTGCGTTGTGCTTCGTCGTTCACGTCTCGCTCTCCAATTCGACGGTCTCGCCCAGTTTGGGGATGTGTACGTTCCAGCCGCGTTGTTCTCGCAGCACCGCGGCCAAACTTTCGGATGACTTGCGTTCGCCATGTGTCATGAATGTCCGCCGCGGCGCGGGGAGAGGTTCGAGCCACCGCAGCAGTTCACTGCGACCGGCATGTCCGCTCAGCCCAGAGATCTCCGTGATGTGCGCACGAACCGGAACGTCGCGTCCGTGCATCCGAA
This sequence comes from uncultured Planctomycetaceae bacterium, assembly GCA_964576465.1. GTDB lineage: Bacteria > Planctomycetota > Planctomycetia > Pirellulales > JAEUIK01 > CAZNXE01. The sequence continues at coordinate 7,479 of CAZNXE010000073.1, read as the reverse complement.
TCGTTTTGGCCCCGTTCTTGAGAGCCCGACCCCGGGTCCCCTCGGCCATGAAACCGCCAATCACAATGGTGTTGCGATCATCTGGCAGCCGCTTTCGCAGGTGGTGCAAGATGCGGCCCGCAGTCATCATTCCAGAAGATGAAATGATTACGGCAGGACCAGGCACGTCGTTGATTCGTTTTGATTCCTCGACGGTTCGAGACAAATGGACGTTGCGACCGGTGAAAACATGCTCCTGCGGTGACAAGTCGTATTCCGTCAGGTCGTGTTCCGCGCGATAGGTGGCGTAAATATTCGTCGCGTCAACGGCCATCGGGCTGTCGAGAAAAATCGGCAACTCGGGAATGCGATTTTTCTTTATTAAGACGTGCAAGAGATAAATGAGTTGCTGCGCACGTCCCACGGCGAATGATGCCATCAACATCACGCCACCGCGACGGATCGATGCCAGCACAACTTCGCATAGCTCGTCCAGCAAGTTTGACTCTGGATGATCGCGATTGCCGTATGTACTCTCGCAAATCAGGTAGTCGCACCCGGGCGGCGGCGTGGGATCGTGATAGAGCGGCGCGTCGTAGCGCCCGACATCGCCGGAGAAGACCAGCCGAATGGGCCGGGTTCCACCTCGCAACTCGACTTCGACATATCCAGAACCAAGCAAATGGCCCACATCTTGATAGCGACACCAAATTTGGCCCGTGGGGTTGAACCAAGAATCCCGCGAGACGCTCTCGATCAACTGCAATACCTTGGTCGCGTCGCGCGTGGTGTACAGCGGCAATGCCGGCTTATGCTTCGAGAACCCCTTGCGATTGGCATATTCGGCGTCGTTTTCCTGTATCTTCGCCGAATCGAACAGAATCAACTCGGCCAATTCCGCCGTGGGAGCTGTGCAATAGATGGGCCCGTTGAAGCCGTGTTTGACCAACCGCGGCAGATAGCCAACGTGGTCGAGATGCGCATGCGTGAGAACGATCGCGTTGATCGTCGAGACATCCAACGGGAGCGAATCCCAGTTTTTCAGTCGAAGTTTTTTCAAGCCCTGAAACAACCCACAATCGATGAGCATACGTGCCCCATCGGCTTCGATCAGGTATTTCGATCCAGTAACCGTTTCGGCTGCACCATGAAACGTAAGTTTCGCCATCAAGTCTCCTTCTACGGTACCGCGTCGGTGCGGTGGTTTCGATGATCGTGTTCGCCGGAGCGAAGGCGGGTTTGGATGTCGCGGGGACAACTCATCGGGCGACCCCGTTCTTCGCATGATCTACCAAGGCGAGTAGCCCGATGACAACTGCGCCGCCGCAGGCAAGCCATGCGACTTGCGAGTAGCTTGCCGCTGGTCCAAGCAAGGGGAAAGTATGGCATAACCATGGCCAACCGGCGATCCACCCCCAGACGACCCCCACCGCGAAGAGTTCACCGGAAAGTGGACGCCCGTGAACGCGGCTAGCCGCCACGGACAAAACCATCGACACGGTGGTGATCATCACACCAGGGGATAGCCCGAGAAACAACGACAGCACCACGAACAAGGCCAATGGAGAATCGATGGCCTGGGCAACCCACGATGTGAGGTGCCGTTTCCGAGACCTCGCGAGCCACAAGAGAATCAGAATGACGGCAACCACAAAGAGGGTGCTCATCGCATGTTGAGTACGTGCCATGAAACTGGCTTGAGAAAAGCCAAAGCGAGGCACACCGGGCAGTAACCATGGCCAGATCATGGGGCCTGCCAAACCAACGACCACCGCCGGATACCACACGCGTCGCGGCACACGTAAACCGTCGAAGCGAATCAACCCTGCGATGAGCAGCGTGCAGAGCATCAGCAGATGAAAGGCCCACAATCCGCACCGCCACGAGAGTGGCCATGGTTCGTCGAAGGTCGGCGCGATGGTAGCGACCGCGACTCCTCCGCCAGCATTGAGCACTTCAACCCAGCCCAACGAAGCGAAAAGCAGTGCGACAACTCCTTCGATGATGGGATAGCGTACCGATATTGCTACCTGGCAATCGCGGCAGCGACCCCGAAGCCAGAGCCATGCCAACACGGGCACGTTGTCCCATGCGCGAATGGCGTGTCCGCAAGTGGGGCACTGCGAGCCGGGGTGGACGATACTGCGACCTCGAGGGCAACGGTAGACGACAACATTCATAAAGCTGCCGATGGCCCCGCCAAAGGCCAGCATCCACAGGAAGGCCAAGATCCAAACAGCCGTGTTGTCGATGGGGAGCAACCTGTCGAGCCCTGTTGTGGCCAAAACACGCGGGAAAGCGTGTCGTTCATCCGTGAGTGAGGTCAGTCGATTTCACTAGATAATACCGTGCAATGGACCGCCTCGCACGGCCAGTGCGTCAACTCCTCGGGTTACATTGGGGTCCTCGACTAGCGGTGGAGCGTGATGTGGCTTGATGCGGGCGTCGATCACCAGCGAACCACGGCAGCCCCAATGTTTCTGCTCGATGAATGCCCCGATGCCGTGAATGTCGGCCGCGGGGTTGCTACGGGTGAAGGTAACCCAGAGGAAATTGTTCAGCGTTCGGGCCGTGAACTCGCTGTCGTCGACGATCACAATCAAGGGAAATCGATTGATCGCCGCGCTGGCATCGAAATGCTCGACGAAGCGCTCGATCGCGCGGCCACGAACTTCGGAGTCGTATTCAGGGCCTTTGATTGCCAACACGCCGGGTAGGCAGACCCGCGGGTCGGAGAAATCGGGCGGCAGCGTTATCGATGCATCGATCGTCGTCGGCAACTCGCGGCGTGGTGCTCCCACGGCGGCCATCACCAGCTTCGAGCCTTCGTTGAGCGCATCGCCTGAGTAGTCGAGCGTGTCGATGGTGGTTCGCGTTTGAAAGTGCAAGTCGCGCTGGAAATCGATCCTCGCCAGCAGATGTTTGAAGAACTCCGCCTCGTCGTCGATATCGAGTTGCGGATTATCGTCATGCGAGACAATCAACAGGTACTTGGCCAATGACATCTGACCCTGACCTAAGATCGCATTGCTTTGAGTGATCAACTCTTGCGGCCGGTTACAATCACCGTAGGGCACATAGCGTTCGCTCCCGATGGCCAACAACAGCGGGTGGACTCCCGCAGCGTCGACCGCATGCACCGCGCGAACTCCAGGGACGACCGTGGGAATGAGTGGACCGGTAATCTCGTGGATCAACTGTCCAAAGGCAGTATCTTCTTGTGGCGGACGCCCAACGACGGTCAACGGCCAGATTGCCCCCGGGCGATGATAGACCTGCTCGACACGCAGCACCGGAAAGTTGTGAGCCAAGCTGTAGTAGCCAAGGTGATCTCCAAAGGGCCCCTCGGGCAATTGTCTCTCCGGATCGATCGTGCCGACGATGCAAAAGTCGGCTTCAGCGGCGATGGGCAACTCGCTGTGACCGACGATCATCGGCACCCGACGACCGCCGAGCGCACCGGCGAACGACAACTCAGAGAGCCCCTCGGGCAACGGCATGACTGCCGCCACGGCCATACAGGGCGGGCCCCCAACAAAGATGTTCACCCGCAATGGTTCGCCGCGACGAATGGCCGCCGCGTGATGGACACCAATGCCGCGATGAATCTGGTAGTGCAGACCAATCTCGCGGTCTACTTGATATTCGTTGCCCGAGAGCTGCGCGCGATACATGCCGAGGTTCGAGTTCTTCAGTCCCGGTTGGTCGGGGTCTTCTGTGTAGACTTGTGGTAGCGTGATGAACGCTCCACCATCGTCTGGCCACGACATGATCTGAGGCAGTTCTGAAATTCTGGTTTGATGGGCCACCGCCGCGCCACGCCGCACTTTGCGAGGCAACATGTGCATGGCAGCCCGCACCGAGCGGAGATGCTTCAGGGGCGATGACATGGCGAGCGTTGGATCGATCTTCAACTGCACAAGACCACGCACCGCGTCAAGCGTATCGCGGAAGATGAACTTCGTCCGCTGGAGCGTTCCGAATAGATTGCTTACGAGCGGAAAAGTGCAACCCTTGGGATTCGCGTAATAAATAGCCGGACCGTCGGCCTGATAAACGCGACGCTGAATTTCAGCGACTTCGAGACGAGGGTCAACCTCCTGCTCGATTCGCACGAGCTGGCCGGTGGCCTCCAAATCGTCGACACATTCTCGTAGTGTGTGATAACCCATCGTTCTTTGTTACTAACGGTCGGGTAATTGTGGATCAGTAGTTGGCAGGCTGGTTGTTCCCTCGCTGACCCAACAAGACCAAAGAGCGAAGACGGTCGCACCCGGGTATGCGGTCAAGCCAGTCAAAACACCGGTTTGATCTTGCTCAGTCGCGACTCGGTCTCGTGCATCAATTGGTCTTCGGCGTTCTCATCGGCCGCTTCGTAGGTAACCGAAAAACGCAAATAGGCGCCTGCGTCGTCCCAAGGGACCGTGCAGATTGAGTGCTCGGTGATTAGGTACTGGCTTGCCGCCTCTGCGGTGTCGAACGTTATGCCGCCCTCGATGCCGCGTGGACTTCGCGTGTAAAGGAAGTACGTCCCCTCAGGCATTTGGCAGTCGAAGCCGCAGCGATTGAGTGTCGCAACCAACTTCTCCAGGCGGCGTCGATACTTGTCGCACGTATGCTTTGGGATATCGTCATCGTCAAGCGCGACCGCGGCGGCCTTTTGAACGGCGATGAACTGCCCTGAGTCGGTGTTGTCCTTCACGTCGGAAAACGCCTGAACAATCCGCGGGTGCCCACAGACAAATCCGATTCGCCAGCCGGTCATGTGATGGCCCTTTGACATGCTATGCACTTCGACGCCAACCTCCTTCGCGCCCGGGGCACTCAAAAAGCTCGTGGGTTTCTCCTTGAAGCTGAGCATGGCGTGGGCCGCATCTTGCACGACCACAATCTCGTTCGCACGGGCAAACTTGACGACCCGTTCGTAAAACTCAGCGGTGGCGATGGTTCCCGTCGGACTATTGGGATAATTGATCACCAGGAGCTTGGCCCGTTGTCGTGTCTGTGCATCGATGCCGTCTAAGTCGGGAAAGAATCCGTTCTCCGGCAACAAGGGAAGGGGATGCACTTCGCCACCGTAGTATTGCGTATGCGTTCCAGCGACGGGGTAACCAGGCACAGTCATCAGTGTGACATCGCCTGGGTTGATAAATGCGGTGGGCAACATCGCCAGGGCGGGCTTGGAACCAATGGCGTGATTCACCTCGGCGCTCGGGTCAAGCTCGACCCCGAACCAGCGGTGCATGTAGCGCGCGGCAGCTTCTTTGAATTCGGCGATTCCGTTATCGGCGTAGCCACGGTTCTCGGGCTGATTGATCTCTCGGGCCATCGCAGCGCGAACATTTTCGGGCGCCATTTCATCGTTTTCGCCAATGCCAAAGTCGAGCAGGGTCCGCTCGGGGTGTTCGGACATCGCCTTGCGTTTCGCCCGTTTGATCTTCTCGAACTTGTAAATGGCGGTGCCTTTGCCGTAATTGGCCCCCCCGATTCGATCGGCGAACATTTTCTGAAAATACGGATCGCTCATCTTGCGTTGGCCCTACCGTTGGTCTGTTTACGTAAGCTTGGTGTCGATACTCGCCGTGCCTGTCGGCCTGCTATCGATCGGCGTAAGAAAAGACTGGCACTAGAGTTACCACACCGCAACTTGCGGAGTGATGCCCCATGTTTTTCCGACCGTAGCGTACCGAAGCGGCCAGCGACCAACAAGCGGCCAGCCGGTTCCCCATCAGAGTGTTTTGCACAATCAAGGCAAGTCTGTTTGTGTTACCGGGATTCGTCGGTTTTTTGTTCGAGATAACGCGAACGTTTCTAGGTTCACAGGCCATCGTTTTGGTATAGTGTTTCTACTCACGCGAAATGTCTCGGGATGCGAACTTTGATGTTCCGTCTCGTAGACACCTGCCTACATACGACCCACGCTCTCGCCACTTAAGCGATGGCGGTCAAGCATTCGGCAAGAAGGATTTTGCCACCCCCTGGAGGACCCCTCCGATGCTGACGATTCTTGGTGAACGAAACCGTTTTTGTGACGGAGTTACTCGTCGCAATTTCCTGAAGATCGGTGCGCTGGGAATGGGCGGCCTTTCGCTGCCACAACTGCTGCAAGCTGAAGCGGCAGGGTCGACCGAACCGTCGACCAAGAAATCGCACAAAGCCTGCATCATGATCTTTCTCCCGGGCGGGCCACCCCACCAAGACATGTGGGATATCAAGGTCGATGCCCCGAGCGAGATTCGGGGGGAATTCAACCCCATTGCCACCAACGTGCCGGGAATTGAAATCTGTGAGTTGTTTCCTCGCATCGCGGGCATGATGGATAAGTTCGTTCCGATTCGCTCGGTTTACGGTTGCTCTGGTGGGCACGATTCTTATCAGTGCAACAGCGGATGGCCGGGTCGTGGCGGCAATTTTTTCCACCCAAGTGTCGGCTCAGTGTTGTCGAAACTGCACGGACCGGTTGATCGGGCAATCCCGCCGTTCGTGGGCCTTGCGCCGAAAATGGGACATATGCAGTGGGCCGACCCCGGACAGCCCGGCTTCTTGGGTAAAGCGCATGCGCCGTTTCGGCCTGAAGGCGCAGGCATGGACGACATGGTGCTTAACGGCGTTACGCTCGATCGCATGGGTGATCGCAAGGCGCTGCTGGAAGGTTTCGATCGCTTTCGCCGCGAGGCCGACGCCACGGGGATGATGGAAGGGATGGACGCCTTCAATCAGCGGGCGTTCGGCGTGCTAAGCAGCAGTAAGTTGCTCGAAGCGCTTGATATCGAGCGAGAGGACGTCGCCTTGCGAGACCGATACGGTCGTGGCGAGAACAAGAACATCTCCGACGGGGGTCCGCATCTGCTGGACAATTTCCTGATCGCTCGACGACTCGTTTCAGCCGGCGTACGTTGCGTAACCTTGGCCTTCAGTCGTTGGGATTGGCACGGCAACAATTTCGGCCGCGCGCGGACCGATATGCCGATGCTCGATCAAGCCACCTCGGCGCTTGTCGAGGATCTGGAGCATCGCGGCATGCTCGACGACGTCACCGTGTTGGTGTGGGGCGAGTTTGGCCGCACGCCGCGAATCAACAAAGGTGCCGGACGCGATCACTGGCCACAAGTCTCTTGCGCGCTAATGGCCGGCGGTGGAATGCGAACCGGGCAGGTGATCGGCTCGACAAACCGCTTGGGCGAGGTTCCCAAAGACCGTCCAGTTCATATGCAGGAAGTGCTGGCCACCGTCTATCAAAACATGGGCATTGATGTCGAGAACACGACCATTCCCGATCAAGCCGGTCGTCCACAATTCCTGCTCGAACACCGCACGCCGATTCGCGAGATCATCTAATCCGCGCACCACGCGATCGCGTGAATATCCCGTTGGTATCTCTTCCGCGGCATCCACGGGTGCTTTTTCATGTGAGCCCTGTTCGCGGTCCGGCAACTGGCGTATTCTCCTTCAAGTTGCCCATTCGGGTTCAAGGATCGCGATCTCGTCAAACTACCGCAA
>CAZNXE010000072.1:0-20831 GCA_964576465.1 uncultured Planctomycetaceae bacterium | reverse complement strand
ATCCGATTCGAGCAAGCTGCGGGGCATCGCCTTCTTATGCCGATGGGGTCATGGTCTGCCCGACGTCGGCGGGAGCCGTGATCGCCGTGGACTTGACGACGCGGTCGCTGTTATGGGGATATCGTTACCCGGTCACTGAAACCTATCAGAACAAGAACCGGATGATGCTCATTCGCCGGGGCGGGGCAGTCTTTCAAGCCGGAACGCAATCGACCAAGGCCAACGGCTGGACGGACGCGATCGCCACGATCGTCGATGGTCGTGTGATTTTGACCCCCACCGAGTCTGATGACATGTATTGCCTCGACTTGCTCGACGGCTCGCTCGTTTGGAAAAAAGATCGCCAGGACGGTCTCTACGTTGCCGGCATCCACGACAAACACGTCATCGTTGTCGGCCAAACCGGGCTGCGCGCGTTGCAGCTTGAGAACGGCGAATCGGCATGGGAGCGATCTTCCGAATTTCCCGACTCCGGCGCTCCCAGTGGTCGCGGGTTCATCCACGAGAACCAGCTCTTCGTTCCGCTATCCACCGCCGAGGTGGCGACATTCGATCTGAGCGACGGCAAGCTCGTCGCGCGATCGCGATCGAGAGACGGCAGCGTGCCGGGCAACCTGATCTGCCACGGCGGTTCGGTCCTGGCTCAAGGCGCACAAAATCTTGATAGCTTCTATCAGTTGGAGTTCTTGGAGAACCAAGTCAAAGGCACCTTAAGTGAAGAACCGGAGAACGCCGTGGCGTTGGCGTTACGCGGAGAGATTCGTCTGCACAGCGGCGCCGTGAACGACGCCGTTGACGACCTGCGGCGTTCGCTCGAACTTACTGCTGATCCCCATACGAGGCAGTTGCTTGTCGATGCCTTGCTGGAAGGGTTGCGCATCGACTTCGCGGCGTACCGTAGTGCGGTCGACGAACTGGAATTGCTGATCGAACGGCCTGAATCTCGCGGTCGTTTTTTGCGACTACTGGCCAACGGGTTGCACGAAGCGGGTGAAATCGAAAGTGCCTTTGAAACCTATCTGCGGTTTACCGATCCATCGCTAGGGCGACTCGAGTTGGAACCGATCGACAGTGTTCTTTCCGTGCGGCGCGACCGTTGGGTGCAGACGCGAATCGGTGCACTGTGGGAGTCGGCCAACGACGAACAACGAAAGGCCATGGATGACGAGCTTGTCGATCGTGTCTCGATCGCGCTGCGCTCCGAAGGAACCGCCGGCTTGAACCAGTTCTTGGCATTCTTCGGCAACCATGCTACTGCCGAGCGAGTTCGCGTTGAGTTGGCCGAGCGACTCCTCGAAAGAGGCGAACATCTGGCCGCCGAATTCCAGTTGCGACGTCTCGTGAGATCCGCCACCGCGGAGATCAGCAACATGGCAACGGCGCGGTTGGCAATCTTGCTAAGCGAGTCGCGTCGCCCGGAGGACGCGGCACTGTATTATCGACGTTTGAACGGACTGTTGGCCGCAGTGGTCTGTCTCGATGGAAAAACCGGAGCTGAACTGTTCGCCGAACTGCCTGACGCAACCAGCGTGCAACACATACTCGACGAGCAGAGCCCCTGGCCAACGGGTCAGGTCGAAATGACCCGGGAGGTGAAGACGGTCAATCCGATTCGATACTTCGGATTCGAGATTCAGGGTCATCGAGGTCCCTTCTTCGACGATGTTCACATCGAAATCGATCAGAACCGACGGACGCTGGTCGGACGCAACGGCTTGGGGCAAGTCGCTTGGCACGTCAATGTGCTCCAACCGGGTACCAACAACGGACCGAACTTCAACCAACATGTCAATCACGGTCGGGTCGCCGGACACTTGCTCATGCTCACGCTCGGTCACGAACTGTTGGCGATCGATGTGTTGCACTCCAGCGACAAGGGCGGCAAAGACGACGGTGCCCGAATCTTGTGGCGCCGCAGCCTTGCGGAATCTGTCATTGGTGCGCGAGGCAACGCCGTTCCACAGTTCCGCCAATTTCAGGCCGCATGGGGCAATCGCATCGTCATCAATGCCAACGGTTGGCAGCCCTCGGGCACACTCTCATCGCTATCCGATGGCCTCGTATGTTTTGAGGAAAATCGCAAGCTGGTGGTGGCCGATCCGCTGACGGGTGAAACGCTGTGGGTGCGACGTGATATCGCCAGCGGCAGCGCTGTTTGGGGCGACGACGAAGTTTTGTTGGTCGCCCCGCCCGAGGCAACCGAGGCATTCGTGTTGCGTGCAAGCGACGGTGAAGAATTAGCCAAGTGTGCCATCGCACCGACCGAAGAGCGTGTTTGCACGCTCGGACGCCGCGTTGTCCTCTGGAAGGCCTCGCCTGACGGCAGCGTCGTTCGACTGGTTGATCCTTACGCCAAGAGCGAGCAGTGGAGTCACACCTTCGGGGCAATGTCTCGCGCTCGACTCATCAACAACGAGGAATTGGCGATCATCGATCCTAGTGGGCGTTTTGTTTTGTTCTCATTGGCCGATGGTGCAATCAAGATAGATTGTCCGGTCGAACAAGAAAAAAGTTTGAAGGAAGTCTTCGCATTGCGATCTCGCGACCATTACATCGTCGTGGCCAACCGTCCCTGGCAACAAGCCCCCAACGTGTTCATCAATCCACTGCCAGGCGGATTCGGATGCGTAGTCGTCAACGGCATGGTGTACGGATTCGATCGACACACCGGTGAAAAGCTATGGTCGCAAGAAGTCCGCAACCAAGGGCTCGTACTCACGCAACCAAGTGAAATGCCAGTGTTGGCGTTTGCCAGCCAGATTCATCGTCAGCAAGTCAACAACCGCGGAGGACGACGATACGAGACGGTGGTTGTCTGCCTGGATAAACGCAACGGTCGCGTCCTACACCAAGAACGGCAATCCAATACGGTCAGCGCGGTCGGCCTTACGGCCAATCCCGCGAAGGCGACGGTCGAACTGAACATGCAACGGGCCAAAGTCGTAATGAAGTTCACCGACGAGCCATTCGACCCAGACAACGAGCCGACGCGAGAGGTAATCAACGGAGCAGCCGACCAGAAAGCCGAGAACGAAGAGAAGAAACCAAAGGAGAAGAACAACGACAAAGACCAGTAGGGTGTGTGCTCGCACGCACCTTCAGCCTATCCCGAACTTCTGTAGGTCAGGCTGTGCCTGACGACGGGATTGTTACTACATCGAATGTCAGGCACAGCCTGACCTACTTGTTTTGAGCACGACACGAATTTCGCTGTTCACCACGACCCACATTTTGAACGCTATGAAGATCGAACGCAGAATATTATTGATCGCCGCGGCTGCCGTGACCTTGCATGGCATGTTTTGTGGTCATGCCGGGGCGGCCGTATCGCGCGATCCGAATGTCGAACGGGTCATCGATCGCGGGCTGGAGTGGGTGGCCAATACGCAGTCGCGGCTTGGGCATTGGAGTGCCAACGACGGACGCTATCCAACCGCAATGACGGCCCTCTCGGGCATCGCCTTATTGGCTGAGGGATCGACGAGCACGCAGGGAAAATACGCGGAGAACATCCGACGCGCGGTCGATTATTTGGTGAGCCGCAGTCGCACCAACGGTTTGATCGGCGACCCCACTGGCGACGATCGTTACACCTATGGTCACGGCTTCTCCATGCTGTTTCTGTCTCAAGTGCTGGGCGAAGAAGAAGACATCGATCGCCGCCGGACGCTTGTCGACGTGCTCACGCGTGCCGTGCAATTCACCGGGCAAGCACAAACCAAGGCCGGCGGTTGGGGCTACGTAAGTGCCCGCGACGGGCACGGATTCGACGAAGGCTCAACGACGATCACTCAAGTGCAAGGTCTTCGAGGATGCCGCAACGCCGGGATTTCCGTGCCGAAAGAAGTGATCGATAAAGCCATTCAGTACATCCACAATTGCACATCTCCCGATGGTGGTGTGCAGTATAGTTCCAAGGGCGGCGGCTCACGCCCGGCCATTACGGCGGCCGCCATTGCGTGTCTTTACAACGCCGGCGATTACGACGACGAGTATGTTCCGAAACTGTTGGAATACTGCCGCAAGAACCTATCGAACATTTCAAACCAGGGATTCGGCCACTGGCACTACGCACATTATTACTACGCACAAGTCCTCTATCGCGAAGGGGGCGATGCCTGGGATGAGTATCGCCGCAAAGTCGAAGCGAAGCTCGTCTCCGAGGCTGGGTCCGAGGGCTCGTGGAGCCAAGGCTACATCGGTCATGTCTACACCACGGCCATCAATCTCACGATTCTTCAGTTAGAAAACGCAACCTTGCCCATCTATCAACGTTGAGTTCATCACGGCACGTGCCATGGCACTCGACGCCTCCATTGGGGAAACACGAATGACAACCAAGCAACCCAGCACCCTCGATTCCGAAACCGTCAAGAAACTGCAAGGGGCGCGCGATAAAGTCGTCGAACAGCTATCGCATATCATCGTTGGCCAAAACGAAGTCATCGACGAACTGCTCATTTGCCTGTTCAGCCGAGGGCACTGTTTGCTCGAAGGCGTGCCGGGGCTTGCCAAGACGTTGATGATTAGCACCCTTGCTCGCACGCTCAATCTCTCGTTCGCCCGCATTCAGTTCACGCCCGATTTGATGCCGGCAGACATCACAGGCACGGAGATCATTGAAGAGAACAAGACGACAGGGCAGCGAGAGTTTCGCTTCTTGGAGGGCCCCCTGTTCTCGAATCTGATTCTGGCCGACGAAATCAACCGCACGCCACCCAAGACACAGGCCGCGCTGCTGGAAGCGATGCAAGAGCGTCAAGCCACGGTGGGACGTGTTCGCCACGAACTTGCCGACCCTTTCTTTGTGCTCGCCACGCAGAATCCGATCGAACAAGAAGGAACGTATCCGCTGCCCGAAGCGCAGCAAGATCGTTTCATGTTCAAAGTTTCCGTCGGCTACCCGAGCTTTGAAGAAGAGTTTGAAATTGCCCGTCGCACAACCATGGTTCAAGACGATCACATCGTGCCGGTGCTCTCGGGCAACGAGATTATTCATCTACAGCAAATGGTTCGTGAAGTTCCGGTCACCGACCATGTGATCCGCTATACGTTGGCACTGGTGCGACAGACCCGTGTTGGTGAGGAAGGGGTTCCCGACTTCGTTACCGAGCAAGTTCGCTGGGGAGCGGGACCGCGTGCCGTTCAGTATTTGATCCTCGGTGGCAAAGCCCGCGCGCTGCTGCATGGCCGCACCTACGTCTCGACCGAAGATATTCAGGCGCTGGCACGCCCCGTGATGCGGCACCGCCTGGTGGTTAGTTTTTCGGCCGAAAGCGACGGCGTGACATCCGAAGGCGTAATCGACAAGTTGCTTGAAATCACTCCCAGCAAAGAAGACGACCTAACTCGCGATGGCCGATTCCAAAAAATATTTTCATCCTGAAGCGGTCGCACGAATTGCACGGCTCGAACTTCGGGCGCGGCACATCGTCGAAGGCTTTCTGTCAGGAATGCACCGTAGCCCCTACTTCGGGCAGTCGGTCGAGTTCCTGCAACACCGAGAGTACGCGCCGGGGGACGACCTGCGGCACATCGACTGGAAGGTGTGGGCCAAGCAAGACCGCTTCTATATCAAGCAGTATGAGGAAGACACCAACTTGCGATGTACGCTGCTGGTCGATACATCCAGCAGTATGCGTTTCGGTTCTGGACCGCTGAATAAATTCGACTACGCGGCAACGGTTGCAACCAGCCTGGCCTATCTCCTGTTGCGCCAACACGACTCGGTTGGCTGCGTCACATTCGACGAAGGCGTTCAAGCCGAAGTTCCCGTTCGCAGTCGAGAAAACCATTTGAACCTCGTCATCAAATCACTCGAAACTAGCCAGCAAAAGGCCAAGACCGATCTGTTCGATATCTTGCGCCGCGTGGCCGAACTTAATCCGCGTCGCGGAATGGTGGTGCTCGTTTCCGATCTGCTGGCCCCACGCGAACCGCTACTCCGCGGGCTGCGGCTGCTTCGCCAACGTGGTCACGACGTGATGGTCTTCCACATTCTTGACGACCAAGAGCTGGATTTTCCCTTCGATGGTTCAACGCGATTCGAGGGGCTCGAAACCTCGGACCACCTGAATTGCAATCCCCGCGCGCTTCGTGAGGGTTACCTAGCCGCCTTGGGCGCATTTCTCGAAGAAGTGCGTCACGGCTGCGCCCGTGAAATGGTCGATTACGCCCTGATGCGTACAAGCGATCCACTCGATTCGGCGCTGGCCGCCTATATGAGCAATCGATTGGGCATGCACCACCGTAACTAATTGAGGATCAGCACCGCTCGCAGGTTACTCACAACACGTACCAATAAGTATTAAGAATGCCGAGTTTTCTAAATCCAATGTTGCTGTGGGGATTGCTGGCCGTGGCCATCCCTATCGTGATCCATTTGATCAACCTGCTGCGCCATCGGCGCGTGCAGTGGGCTGCCATGGAGTTCTTACTCGTTAGCCAAAAGAAGAATCGTCCGTGGGTCATCCTCCGTGAGTTGTTACTCCTGATCTTGCGGATGTTGGCCGTGGCGGCCATTGTGCTGATGCTGGCGCAGCCGCTGATGAAAAACAGCTTGGCTCGATTCTTAGGGAGCACAACAACCCACCACGTGGTTCTGCTGGACGACAGCTTCTCAATGTCCGACCGTTGGGCCGATACGGATGCCTTTCGCGTGGCGAAACAGGCCATCGCCAAACTTGGCGATCAAGCGGCGGTGCAGGGAATCTCGCAGTCGTTCACCTTGCTGCGGCTTTCGCAAGCCGCGCCCCACGGCCGCGCCCCACGGCCCGACTTGTTGGCCGAAATTGTCACGGCTGCCTTTCCCAATCGTCTGAACGATCTGTTGCGTCCCATGGAACCAACCGCGTTGTCTCTCGGGCCCGAGGCAGCGCTTTCGGTCCTCGATCAACTCTTGGGGCCTGCCGAGGGTGAACAGAGGATTGTCTACCTCGTGTCCGATTTCCGCTCCCGACAATGGGCCGAACCCGATGAACTAAAGCAGACCCTGTCGAGAATTAGCGGTGAGGGCACACGCATCGAACTGGTCGATTGTATTGAAAAGGCACGCCCGAACTTAGCCATCGCGTCGCTTGAGCCATTGTCGGGCACGCGTGCCGCCGGGGTTGCGCTGTTCCACGAAGTTGCCGTTACGAACTACGGCACGGAACCCGTTCACGATGTTTCGGTGCTGCTGGAAGAAGACGGCTCTCCACGACCCGCGGTGCTCATCGATAGTATCGCGGCAGGGAAAACCGAGACGAGAAGATTCCCGGTCCGTTTTTCGACCGCCGGCGAGCATCTCCTTGTCGCCTCGCTCGACAGTGACGCCGTGCTCGTCGACAACCGTCGCCACAGCGTGATCGATCTACCGCTAACCGTTCGGGTGTTGATCGTCGATGGCGACCCGCAGGGGGCCGAATCGCGGTTTCTCTCTTGGGCGCTGGCTCCCGGCGGACCGGTTCAAACAGGCATTACCACGCAAGTCGAGTCCCCGCGGTTTCTTGACACCGAGCCACTGGAACGCTTCGAGGTGATCTATTTAACGAACATCGATCGGCTGGACGAGACCGCTATTTCGGCGTTGGAAGACTTCATTTCCGCCGGCGGTGGGCTGGCGTTTTTCTGTGGCGAGTTGACCGACCCTGCGTTCGTGAACAACCAACTCTACCGCGATGGCGAGGGCTTCTTTCCGTTACCGGCACTTGGTGTTTCGGAGTTGCTCATCGACCGGCTGCAACGCGCGCCCGACCTTCAAGTGACCAATCATCCAATGTTTTCCGTATTCGCCGGCGAGCGGAACAGTTTCCTCTCGGCGGTAACCGTCGGACGCTATCTCGCCACGGTAGACGCCTGGACGCCGCCAGCAGACTCCTCGGTGCGCGTCATTGCGAATCTTCGTAACGGTGCTCCGCTTGTCGTCGAACGTCGTTTTGGCGACGGGCGCGTCATCGTAATACTGACCACTGCCGCACCGGTTTGGAACAACTGGGGTCGCAATCCGAGTTTCGTCGTAGCGCTACTGGAAATGCAATCGTATCTCGGCAATGCCAATCGCGGCATGGATGAACGCCTCGTTGGCGAGCCGCTCGAGTTGATGCTCGACCCGGCGAGCTATCGTCCTCGAATCAGAGTGACGACCCCCTCCCAGTCCACCGCGGCACCAGAAACGGTCGAGGCAACGGTCGTCGACGATGGTCTCAATGCGGTCTATCGCGATACGATGGCCGCCGGCATCTACACGGCTGAATTGGAAACCAAAGACGGTCAATCGGAACTCCGGCGGTATGCGTTCAATGTCGTTTCCGAAGAGGGTAATTTGGCCGCGCTCGACGGACAACAGTTGGCCAGCCGGCTGGAAGGCGTCGAGTACGCATTCCACCATGCGAGCGAGTTTGAATTCACCGTCTCCGATTCGGCTGGCTTTCAGTTGAGCGACGCGCTGTTGTATCTGCTGGTGGCCATGCTCGTTGGCGAGCAGATGTTGGCCTACTCCTTGAGTTATCACCGCAAGACACAGGAGCAAGCGCCGTGAATATCACCGCCGCCGTGCTCCTGGCACAACAATCAGCGCGCACCACCTTCGAGTGGGGACGCATCCAATCCACTGCCGATTGGCTTGCACCGACCGCCGTGTTGGTCCTGATTCTCCTGTTTGTTCGCCACATGTACCGACGCGACAGTGTCGAACTGCACGCGGTCGTTCGCTGGTTGCTAACGTTCTTGCGTGTCGCCGCCTTCGTTGGGTTGTTCGTGGTGTGGCTGAAACCGCAATGGCGCACCGAGCGATTTCAGCCTCAGAATAGTCGGCTGCTCCTGTTGATTGACACCAGCTTGAGCATGAGTTTGACCGATGCCTCGACCGTGGACGGTCTGCCTGCAAATCGTCTGGCGCCCATTACCGACATACTGAACAGCGACGAGTGGCTCCATCAATTGCGTAAGAAACACGACGTCGTCGTTCTGCGATTCGACGATTCGGTGGCTCGCGTGGCGACGCTCTCAAAACTAGATCCCGATGCCCGCACCCTGGCGGCACACTCCGGTGGCGATGACGAACAGCCCTTCGATTGGCAACAGGCCCTGGCACCCGTGGGCGTTGAAACACGCTTGGGTGCGGCACTGCGGCAGTTGATCTACGACGAACGCGCACAGCCCATCTCTGGTGTGGTTGTCTTTAGTGACGGGGGACAAAACGCAGGCATTGATGTTTCGGCCGCCATCGAGATGGCTCGTGAAGCAAAGATCCCGGTCTTCACGGTTGGCCTGGGTGCCGACCATCAACCGACGAACGTCCGCATCGCCGATTTCGTTGCCCCCATTCGCGCGCACCCCGGCGACGCGTATACGGCAACCGCTTACATCCAAACCCAAGGGCTTGCCGGACAAACCGCGACCGTCGAGCTGACCAGTCGCGCGGCGGATGACTCAGACGACAGCAACGTCGAACTCGAGGCCAGCGAAGAGATCACCCTTGGTGCCGATGGTGAAGCGGTGCCCGTCAAGTTTGTATTGACTCCCGAGGAACCTGGTCGTCGCACGTTGTCGGTGCGGGTTCGCTCCACGGTCGAAGACAGCAATCCGCGTGACAACACCCAAGAGGTCGACATTGAAATCGTCGATCACAAGACGAAGGTGCTGTTGCTCGCCGGGGGGCCGTTGCGAGAGTATCGCTTCCTGCGCAATCAACTCTATCGAGATGCCACCACAACCGTCGACGTCTATTTACAATCGGCGCTCTCAGGAATCTCGCAAGAAGCCGACCGCATTCTAAGCGAGTTTCCCCGTGAGGCGGACGAGCTATTTGAATACGACTGCATCGTCGCATTCGATCCGGCGTGGCACACGCTCGACGCCGAACAACTTGATTTGCTCGAACGCTGGGTCGCCGAACAATCGGGCGGGCTGATCGTTTTGGCCGGGCCGGTGCATACACAGAGTTGGACTCAGGCTCCTGAGATGGACAAAATTCGGGCACTCTATCCGGTCGAGTTTGAGCAGCGGCTTTCCTTGCTCGACGAAGGACGCTTCGGATCGACTGAACCATGGCCACTAGAGTTCAATCGAGCAGGGATCGAAGCCGAGTTTCTGTGGCTGGCCGACGCGGCGACCGAAAGCGCCCGTGCTTGGTCATCCTTTCCCGGCGTCTACGGCTACTTTTCGGTTCGTGGGGCAAAGCCTGCCGCCACGGTCTACGCACATTACTCCGACCCTCGGGCCTCAAGCTCCGCCGGTCAACCGGTATTCTTGGCCGGGCACTTCTACGGTGCCGGGCGCGTCTTCTATCTTGGCAGTGGCGAAATGTGGCGGCTTCGCGGGGTCGACCCCAGTTACTTCGAGACGTTTTACACAAAGCTAATCCGACATGTCTCCGGCGGACGCCTCTTGCGAGGAAGCAGCCGTGGCACGTTGCTCGCCGAGCGCGATCGTTACGTATTGGGGCAAACCATTGTCGTTCGGGCTCAACTCACCAACGCACAACACGCGCCGCTAACCGTTGCTGAAGTGCCACTCCAGGTCGTGGCACCCGCCGGAAATTTGCTGTCAGTCGCACTGATGGCCGATCCGATGCACGAGGGTAGCTACACCGGCCAATTCGCCGCGCGACAGGAAGGCGTGTACCGATTGGAAGTGAACCTGCCGGACCTGGGCGATCAGATACTCACCCGCCGCGTACAGGTGCGCGTGCCAGATGTGGAACGAGAAAACCCGCGCCGCAACGACAGCCTCCTCAGCGAGATCGCCTCGACAACGGGTGGGCAATATTACGTTGGCACCAGCGACATGCTCGATGCGTCTGACCGCGAACCGCTGGTCGAGATGCTTCGCGACCGTACACGAACCGAAGTGATCCGCGACGCCCCAATCCCGCTGTGGAACAATGTTTGGGTTCTGTGTGTCTTGTGCGGCATTTTGTGTCTCGAATGGCTGACCCGAAGACTGAGCCATCTTGCTTGAACGTGTGAACCAAGTGACTGAACTTACACAACAACTCGATAGCCACACCGCGTCCCACGGCGATGGATCGATCGTTGCCGCACTGGGGCGGCTACGTCGGCACATCCGCCGCTACACCTGGGCCGAAGGTCTGGCGGCGGCTATTGCCGCGGTGGCGATCGCCTTTTGGGTATCGCTGGCGTTGGACTGGTTGTTCGAACCCCCGATGCTTGTGCGGATCGCCTTGTTGCTGGTCGTCGGAGCGGTCGTTTTCACGATTCTGTTTCGTCTGATTCTCAGACGTGCGCTGGCACCGCTGACTGACCGCAACATGGCCGTTCTGCTGGAACGCCGTTTCGATCAGTTGAACGACAGCTTGTTGACGGCGGTTGAACTGCATGACGCCCCACACGGAACGGGCGTCAACACAGAGCTGCTGCGTGTCGTTCGGCAGGAGGCAGCCGCCAAACTCGACTTGCTTGATGTCGATGAAGTGCTGGACTTTCAACCGCTACGTCGCAACATGTTTGCCGCCGCCGTATCGGTGGTGTCGGTCATCGTGTTCGCCGCCGGCGCGCCTGACCAATTCGATGTCTGGAATCGGCGCGTCATCCAATTGTCCAACGAAGCCTGGCCGCGACGAACACATTTGGAGGTTGAAGGCTTTGAAGATGGCCGCCGAAAGGTCGCCCGAGGGTCGGACGTCGAGATTCTCGTGAGAGCCGACACGAACAAAGAAGTTCCAGAGGTTGTCGAGCTTCGTTACGTTACCGATGAAGGCGTGCGTGGGCGGCAATTGATGCAACGCGAGGGTGAAGCCGCCCCGGGAAAAGAACCGTATCAGCTTTTTGTTTACACCTTTGAAGCAGTCCCGTCGGGACGGGTGTTAGAGATAACCGGTGGCGACGTCCGCTTGCGAGATCTGCACCTCGAAGTGGTCGACAGTCCGACGATTGTCGACATGACACTCGACTTCGCCTATCCGGAGTACACCCGTCTTAGCCCGTCGAAGGGCAACGATGCAACCGGTGCCATGCAAGTGCCGCGTGGCGCCCGCATCGCGCTGCATGCCGTGGCAAACAAGCCGCTGCTGGGTGTCGAAATCCAACTCACCAGCGGCGACTCTCCGGACGAGGTTCGAGAGATTTCACTGGCGAGCGAGAAGGAATTTCATTTCAAGATCGACCATTTGGACCACGACCGTGTCTTGTTATTCACGCTCACCGACACCGACGGTTTACAAAACAGCGAACCACTGCGTCTGGCGCTGGCAGCCATGCCCGATGGTGCTCCGCAACTATCGATACGCCCCCAAGGCATAGGGTCGGCGATTACGCCACAGGCGCGGCTGCCCTTTGCCGGAAAGATGACCGACGATTACGGCGTTGTCGAGCTGTGGTTCGAGTATCTCATCGATCACGGTCATCCGCGACGGGCTCCCGTCACGTTGCCTGCACAGAATCTCACCGAAGCGACCATCGAAGAGGCGTTCGACGTGCGATCGCTAAAACTACAGCCCGGCAGACAACTGGAGATCCGCCTCGCGGCTTCAGACAACCACGACTTACCGCCGGAAGGTCCGCACGAAGGTGCCAGCGAAACGTTTACGCTCGACATTGTCACGGCAGAAGAGCTTCGGGCGATCCTCGAATCGCGGGAACTCAATCTGCGCCGCCGTTTCGAGAGCATCATCGCGGCGGTCGAGACGACAAACCAATGGCTGGTCACGTTTTCCCCCGAGTCGCTGTTGCCCAAGGACAAAGACCCCGCGGACAGCGCGGAAGACGAGAACAAGGCCTCGAACGATTCGCAGCACCTCAGTTCAAGTGCCAAGCTACTTTCGCTGGCCATGCTCCGCGTGCAACGTGCCGTGCAAGACGCCCGCATGAACGGTGGCGAGACATTGGGGATCGCGACGAGCTTTGAACAAATTGGGGCCGAACTGCAAAACAACCGCGTTCCCGACTACGAAGAACTCCTGTCGCGTCTGAACAACGGGATTGCCGCCCCCTTGCGCGGGATCGCCGAAGAGATGCTTCCGAGCTTTCGGAGTGAACTCGAACATCTGCGCGATGCCTTGCCGGCGACCCCGGGCGAGGAAATCGATCTCCCGGCGATTGGCCAAGCGTTGACCGCATCGGTCATTCAATCGGAGCAGACCTTGGCTGAAATGCATCGTGTGCTCGATCGCATGCTCGAGCTCGAAACATTCAATGAACTTGTCGATTTGCTGCGTTCGATTATCGATTCACAAGAGCAGATCGCCGAACAACTCAAACAAGAACGTAAAGCGCAGTTGCGAAGATTACTCGAAGAGTAGGGCGTATCCCTCGGTTTCCGAGAGACCGGGCGAGCATCGTCCATGACAAAAAAAGAGTCGGTTGTGTTGATGAAGACAATCCTACGAAGGACCATGGCCATGCGAAATTACAAATCCTGTTGGGTTTGTCCCGCAATCGTCTTGGCGTTGGCGATCGGTGCTGCCGCGAAGGCGCAGGAGGACGAGAGTCCGGCGGAGCGTCTTGCGCTTCAACAGCAACAACTGGCGGCCAAGTACCAGCGATTCGAGGAAGTCTTGCTGCGCGTGGCCGAACTCGCGGCTTCTGACGATCCCGATCGGGCGGCGTTGTTGCGAAGGACGGTCGCGCAGAGCAAGGAAGACATGATCGGTCTGCAACTTAGCGAATTAGTCGGCTTGCTCAAGTCCAACCGGCTGGCCAATGCCGTGAAGAATCAAGATGCCCTGCAACACGATCTCGTCATGCTGTTGGAACTGCTGCTCAGCGAAGATCGTCACAAGAAACTCGACGAACGCAAAGCGCAGGTCAAAGAGTGGATCAAGCAGGTCAACAAACTCATCAAACGACAAAGGGCCGTTCAAGGATCCACCGAAGGAGGCGGCGACACAAAACGCAATGCCGATCAGCAAGCCAAGTTAGCCGAACGGACCGGTGAACTGTCTGGCGAGATGCGCAAGGCTGATGAAGAAGCGAAGGAAGGTGATGGCGAAGCAGGGCAGCGCGATTCGCCTTCACCTGACAGCAAGCCGACGGAGTCGGAAAGCGAAGCTGAGGAGAAGCCAGCGGGCGAGGGAAAGCCTGGCGACGAATCACCCGAAGGTGAGAAGTCGGAATCGGGTGATTCAGAATCCTCCGAGTCGGGCGATGAACCACAGGAAGGTTCCCCAAGCCCAGCACAACCCGGCGGTCAACCTTCGCCCGGCGAAGACTCGCAAGACCAGCAGAAATCACAGCCAAGCGACCCTGTGCAGCAGCGGCTTGAAGCCGCCCAAAAGCGGATGCAGCAAGCAAAAGATCGCCTCGACAAGGCACTTCGCAAAGAAGCCATCGAAGAACAGGAAGCCGCGCTGCGCGAATTGGAGAAAGCGAAGGCGGAGTTAGAAAGTATTCTGCGGCAACTTCGCGAGGAAGAGATCAAGCGAATGCTGGGCGCGTTGGAAGCGCGCTTCCGCAAGATGCTCGATTTGCAACTCGCCATCTATGAAGACACGTTGCGGCTGGACAATGTGCCGCGTGAGAAGTGGCGGCGTGATGAAGAAATTCAGTCCGGTCGCCTCAGTAGTCGCGAGTCTGAATTGATCCTCGACGCCGATAAGACGCTGGCAGTGCTGAGCGACGATGGTACGGCCGTCGCGCTGCCAGAGGCGATCACGCAGATGCGCGAAGATATGCGACAAGTCGCGACACGCCTCGCGCGGAATAAGGTTGCCGAGATCACGCAGGCGATTGAGGAAGATATCATCACGGCACTCGAGGAAATCATCGAGGCGCTGGAAAAAGCTCAACAGGATCTTGAGGAGCAACAGCAACAACCGCCGCAACAGGGACAGCCTTCCGATCCGCCACTGGTCGACCGATTGGCCGAGCTGAAAATGATTCGTGCCCTGCAAATGCGGGTGAATCGGCGGACCGCCCGATTCTCGCGGATGATCGATAGCGAAGGGGCCGCCACGTCCGAACTGCTTGAGGCGCTTGAAGAACTGGCCGATCGCGAACATCGTATCTACCGAGTCACACGCGATATTGTGGTCGGCCGGGCAGAAGGGTCCTAAACTAGAAGTAGTACACAGAAACCGTGGAAATGTTGTGATGACCAATCGCATTCGCTCAACACTCTGGCTGTCCCTGGTGGCGGCGACGATTTGTACCGTGGCGTTTCGCGCCGCGGGGCAAGACGCCTTCGACGACACATCGGCGTGGCAACCACCAACAGCCGACGAGGTTCGTTCGCAACTGTTCGCCTGGATCGAGAACCAATCCGCGGACACCGGCGTGGTCGAGAGGGCCGAACAGTTGTGGAAAGATGGGACCACACCAGGTCCGGTCTCCGCGGAGATGTTGTTGGATGTGCTCACACGGACCGCGGCGCTGTTCGACTCCCGCGTGACACAACTGGTCCACCAGTGCGATCTTCCAGTTCAGCGGCTACCTTTGCCCAAGGTCGAAGTCGTCGACGACGAATCGTTGCCGCCGTTGGTGCGCAACAATCTGAGGCTCCTTTACGGTCGCTGGCTGGCCGGTGAGCGTCTGTATGATGAGGCGGGCGAGCAGCTCGAAGGACTAACGGTCGACGATGTTGTCGACCCCGCGGCGCTGTTGTTCTATCAAGCAGTTGTCCACCACCGGATGCTCGATCAGGCACAGGGGTTGGAAGCGATTGAAAAGCTGCTGCGCGGCCCCGAGCGTACACCTCGCCGTTATGTCTCGATTGCCGGCTTGATGCAGGTCGACTTGGAAAATCTTGAAGACGAGTCGCTCGATCATATCGCGCGTAGAATGCAAGACATTCAGCGACGCCTGAACCTTGGTCGTGCGGGCGAAAAGACGCGCGAGGTTGAAGACGGCGTCATCGCTTCGCTCGACAAGCTGATTGAAGAGATGGAAAAACAGCAGCAAGGTGGCGGGGGGGGCGGCACAGCCTCACTGCAACCCAGCGCGCCGGCTCAAGAAAGTCGCATCATGGCCGGCAAAGGGCCTGGCGAAGTCGACCCCAAGGCGATTGGCTCGGAGTCGGGCTGGGGCGACCTGCCTCCCAAGCAGCGCGAAGCGGCGCTCCAGCAAATCTCTCAACAGTTCCCATCACACTATCGCGCGGCCATTGAACAGTATTTTCGCCGCAGTGCACAAGAAGGTATCGGTTCGCGGGGAACAGGAAACCGCTGATGGCCCACATGCCTAGGGCACCCATACACCACCGCAAGACCGAGTCGAGATAGTTACTATGACGACCACCTTTCACACCGTTAGCCTAATCATCACGGCGATTGCCGCGG
The DNA here is from genome assembly GCA_964576465.1 of uncultured Planctomycetaceae bacterium. Lineage (GTDB taxonomy): Bacteria > Planctomycetota > Planctomycetia > Pirellulales > JAEUIK01 > CAZNXE01. The sequence goes on along the minus strand of CAZNXE010000072.1, from coordinate 4,618 downwards.
GTCCAACGGTCGAGGTGCGTCAGCTTTCTGGCCACACAACCACCGGCACGCTGGTCGAGATGTCGTCCACTTCCCTGGCAGTCACCGACGAAGAGGGCACCGAAACCGTGCTGGCGATCTCCGATATTCTCGGCGTCACGCCGCGCGGGGTATCCCCGTCGTCGGCCAATCAGAGGTCCTCTTCGGGCGAACCATCGATGGCCACGATGCCAATTGTGTTGACCGATGGAAGTCGCTTGTGGGGCACGGAATTCACCGTCGCCGGAACCGATGTGACGATCTCACCCGTTGCGGGCGAAACCAAATGGAAGATGCCCGCCGGCGCTTTATCCTCGGTGCGTTTCGTGCCTCCGTCTCCGCAGATCGATGAGCAATGGAAAGAAATCGCGGCGGCGTCTCGCTCCACCGATGTGTTGGTCGTCAACAAGGGCGATAGCCTGGACTATCTGGAAGGTGTTTTGGGTGACGTTACCGACGAGACCGTTCGCTTCGATCTCGACGGAGATGAGTTGTCGGTCAAGCGTAGCAAGGTGGCAGGGTTGCTCTACTATCACCCCCCGAACGCCGAAGAGGCCAAAGCCGTTTGTCGTGTTCACGGTCGCGACGACTTCTTGTGGGTGGCCAGCGATGTGTCGCTCGCCGCCGACGCATTGCACATAACGACACCCTCTGGCGTTCAACTCGACGTGCCATGGAACGAAGTTCGTCACCTCGACTTCAGCCAAGGCAAGGTTGCCTATTTGAGCGATCTAGAACCCGAAGTCCAGCGTTGGACACCCTACTTCGAAGCGCGGCAGCTCCCCACTTCGACGGTGCAATACAACACGCCCCGACGAGATCAAGCCTTCGATGGCGGCCCGCTCCGGCTGGCTGGACAAACGTATCGCCGAGGTTTAGCGATCCGCAGCCGAACCGAATTGGTATACCGCCTGCCTGGTGAGTTTGGCCGCTTTGTCGCCATCGCCGGCATCGACGACCGGATGCGACCACAAGGGCACGTACACTTGATGATTTTCGCCGATGACCGTTCGCTGCTGGACTGCGAACTTGGTGGCGACGACGAACCGATGCCCCTTAACCTCGACCTAACGGGGGCAACACGTTTGCGAATCGTCGTCGATTTTGGGCAAGACCTCGATATCTCCGATCATTTCAATTTGTGCGACGCTAGGATTGTCAAATGAAGCTTCGGATGGCAACACAATGGATCGGCATGTTGGCCCTCGGGGTGACTTTGTGGCCGTCGGTGCGCGCCGCTGCCGCCGATGTTCCACAGGCAGTGCTTGATGCCGAGGCCGAGCGAATTGCCGTGATGGCCGTCGCCCGACAAACGGTGCTGGCGATTTTCTCTGCCGACGGCGGCGGTGGCGGTTCGGGAGTGGTCATCTCGCCGGACGGTTACGCACTGAGCAACTTTCACGTCACCTCGAGCACGGGCGATGTGATGAAATGCGGGATGGCCGATGGTCGCCTGTACGATGCGGTGATCGTCGGCATCGACCCGACCGGAGATGTGGCCTTGCTAAAGCTACTGGGTCGCGATGATTTCCCCGCCGCGACCTTAGGTGACAGCGATATCGTACAAGCGGGCGATTGGTCGTTCGTCGTCGGCAATCCGTTCTTGTTGGCCACCGACTTTCAACCGACCGTTACCTACGGCATCATCTCAGGCGTGCATCGCTATCAATACCCCTCCGGCACGTTGCTGGAATACACCGACTGCATTCAGACCGATGCTTCGATCAATCCGGGAAACTCGGGAGGCCCCCTGTTCAATGCCGAGGGTGAATTGATTGGCATCGTTGGGCGTGGCTCGTTCGAGAAGCGTGGGCGCGTGAATGTCGGTGTGGGGTATGCCATCTCGATCAACCAAGTGAAGAACTTTCTAGGGCATTTACGCAGCGGGCGGGTGGTCGATCATGCCACCTTGGGAGCAACCGTTTCGAGCGACGCACAGGGACGCGTGATTGTCAGCGACATTCTTGAATCGTCAGACGCCTATCGCCGTGGCCTGCGATTTGGTGATGAGATCGTCAACTTCGGCGGACGCCCGATTCGCACCGTGAACGCCTTCAAGAATGTGCTAGGCATCTTTCCCCAAGGGTGGCGCGTGCCGCTTCGCTTTCGCCGAGATGGCGAGAAGCGAGATGTCCTTGTCCGCCTGCAACGTCTTCACAACGCATCGGAGCTGCATACGCTGATGCAGCAAATGCCAGCGGAACCGCCGCCCAACAAAGAACCAGAGAAGGATTCTATTCCGCAGGATGATTCCTCGGACGAGCCGGCGATTGAGGAACTTGCCGACGAGGATTCTGATTCCGAAGGACCACGACCGAGCGACTTCTTCAAGAAGCGAACCGGTTATGCCAACTACTACTTCAACGAAATCGAGCGCGCACGTGTGTGGGAGGTCATGTCCGGGCATGGCGACTTTACAACCGCCGCGGGTTCGTGGCACCTCGAGGGCCGTATTGCCGGAGGCGGGCACTTCGCGTTGGATATCGACGATGACACGGCGCGGTTAACACTGCCGATGAACGAAATGATCGTCACCCTTACCGACGACGTAAGCGGTTCGCTCGATCCACCGGGCAGTGGCGGCATGCTGCTCTCGCTAGCCATGTGGCGACGGATGCTGACGCACGGACCCGAGGAATTTGGGCAGGTGTTCTATCTCGGAACATCTCCATTGCCCGGCTTCGACGGCATGGTCGACGTATTGGTAGGTCTCCATGGGGGCGTCGAGTGCCACTTCTTGATTGACCCTGTTGAAGGGGATGTGTTGTCCCTCGAGATGTTCCCCAGCGACGATGTCGACCCTTGCCGCCTGCACCTGACCGACTACCGCACGGTCGGAGAGCATCAAGTACCGCACCGCATCGAGATTGAACACGGAGACGAAATGTTCACCGTGCTCCTCGTCGAAGAAGCCGTGTTGGAAAGCGAGCGTGGACAGCCATGACCAAACATCGCTCTAACAGCTTGTTAAAAAAGACCCATATTGGAGAACCGTGTGCCACTGCTGGCTTGTCCAGCAGTGCCTCGATTTCCCCTGAATTCACTGCTGGACAAGCCAGCAGTGGCACACGACTTTTTCAACAGGCTACTAACATGTTGGTGCCACGAAACCATCTCGCGGTTGTCGTCCGCGCGCATTGCGCAATGCTGGCGATTGCCATGCTCTTGTGTGTCGCGCCCCCGATCTTTGCCAGTGAGACATTTTCAGAAGCGATCGCCAACACGCAACCCAAAGTCGTGAAGATCTACGGCGCCGGCGGATACCGTGGTCTCGAACCTTATCAAAGTGGCATGCTGGTTTCATCCGAGGGCCATGTGCTTACGGTATGGAGCTACGTGCTGGACACGGATTACATCACGGTAACGCTGAACGACGGACGTCGTTTCGAGGCGAAGCTCGTCGGGGCCGATCCTCGGCTCGAGATGGCGGTGCTAAAGATCGATGCCGAAGACCTTCCGCACTTCAAGCTATCCGCGGCCGTCGAAGCGACCGCCGGAGCGCGCGTGCTGGCCTTCAGTAACCTTTATGGAGTGGCCACTGGGAACGAGCCTGCCAGCGTGCAGCATGGGAGTATCGCCGTGGTTACCAATCTTGAAGCCCGACACGGCGCGTTCGAAACGCCTTACCACGGGCCAGTGCATGTGCTGGACGCCATGACCAACAATCCTGGGGCTGCCGGCGGTGTGCTCACAAACCGCCGCGGCGAGTTGCTTGGAATGCTTGGAAAGGAACTGCGAAACTCGCTGAACAACACCTGGCTAAATTACGCCATTCCCATGAGCGCCCTAGCACCAACCGCGAAGCAGATCATCCTCGGGCAGTACGAAGGCTCCGTCTCCGACGCGCCGCGCGATCAGCGATCGGACTACCCGCTCACGCTCGATTTGTTGGGCATTGTGCTGGTGCCAAACGTCCTGGAGCGCACACCTCCGTTCATCGATCGTGTACGACGCATGTCGCCGGCAAACGCCGCGGGCGTTCGTCCGGATGATCTGTTGATTTTCGTCAATGGCCGGCTTGTACAGTCGTGCAACGCGCTGCTCGACGAATTGACCTACATCGATCGCGCGGACGAAGTGCAGATCTCTGTCATGCGTGACGGCCAGTTTTTGGAGTTCTCCATGCGAGCCGTTGCCAACGACGTTGAAGGGGGGCGCTAGTTTGACAATCAAGCACATGCAACAGCGTTTCACCATCGCAAACGTGCTCTTGTTGGCATCGTTTCTGGCAATGACGCAATCCGTTTGCTCGGCCCATGCCCAGCAGGCTCTCCTCGCACTCGAAGAACAAACACTGCGGGCGGCGGTCCAGCGTATTGCTCCGTCGGTTGTGCGTATCGAGACTGTGGGAGGGCTCGATCGTGTGGGGCAGGTGCTCCTCGGAACGGGGCCGACAACCGGTCTGATCGTGTCGTCCGATGGCTACATCGTTTCTAGCGTCTTCAATTTCGTCCAACGCCCGGCGTCGATTGTCGTGACCTTGCCCAATGGCTCGCGGGCCCCAGCCATGCTGGTGGCGACCGATCACAGCCGCAAAATTGCGTTGCTCAAGGTCGAAGTCGAAGAACCTCTTCCCACGCCGGTGGCCGTCCCACGAGAC
>CAZNXE010000071.1:0-20899 GCA_964576465.1 uncultured Planctomycetaceae bacterium | reverse complement strand
TACTAGGCACGGGGCGGTTGCGGCCATCGATCCGGTTGGTCGCCGTTCAGGGAATGCTGCTCGGGTTACTGCCGCTGTTGGTTAGCGAGGAAGGTGTCGGCCTTCGCTTGGCTCTGCTGGCCGTGGCAACCATTGCATTGAAAGGAGTTGTCTTTCCGAAATTGTTATATCGATCCTTGCGATCGACCAACGCAAAGCACGAAATCGCTCCTGTTGTTGGAGTCATCGCATCGGTCCCTCTGGGGCTCATTCTGCTTGCCGGTTCGTTTTGGATGGCCTCGCGATTTCAATTGCCCGCCGGAGTGAAGGTGGCATCCGACTTAGTGCTTCCCGTCGCGTTGGCAACGATTTTGTGTGGACTGTTCCTGATTATCACACGTCTTCAGGCACTCAATCAGGTTCTCGGGTATCTCGTGCTGGAAAACGGCATCTTTGTCTTCGGCGTTGCCTTGGCACATGAAGAACCATTTCTCGTCGAGACCGGTGTACTGCTTGACGTGTTCGTGGCGGTATTCGTCATGGGGATCGCCATTTTTCATATCAGTCGTACGTTCGACCATATCGATGTGCGGCAATTATCGCGACTTAAGGACTAATCTAGGGAACTGCCGATTTTATGATGATCGCCGCTCTACTACTGCTTCCCGCTGCCTCGGGCGCTCTGAGTTTCTGGTTGCCTTCACGACTAGGCCGACGAGCGCTGCTCGTGGTGACCGCGTTGGTACACCTCGGGCTGACGCTGTCGCTGTGGTCGAATCGCCCTGAACCGACTTCTGGTTCTTGGCTGGCAGTTGATACGCCAGGGCTGCTATTTCTTACCATCGCAAGTGTATTGTTTCTGGCGGCGGCTACTTACTGCCTGAGCTATCTGGGCCACCAAGACGCGACGCATCGCGTTGACCACACGGAACGTTTCTTATTCTCCAACGAACCAGAAGCGGTTTTCATTGGATGTCTATTGTTGTTCCTGGCTTCGATGACGTTGGTTACGCTAAGCCAACATTTTGGGTTGCTGTGGGTCGGCGTGGAAGCCACAACTTTGGCCAGCGCGCCATTGATCTATTTTCATCGAGATCATCGATCACTCGAAGCGACATGGAAGTATCTCCTAATCTGCTCCGTGGGGATCGCGTTGGCTTTGATGGGCAACTTCGTGTTGGCCGTGTCCGCATCCGCGGCCGAAGTTCACGACGTCAGCCTTCACGTAACAAGCCTGCTGGGCAACGCTGGGCAACTAGACAGCGTCTGGCTCAAGGCCGCGTTCCTGTTCTTTCTAGTCGGATACGGCACGAAGATGGGCCTCGCCCCCATGCACACCTGGCTGCCCGACGCACATAGCGAAGCACCGTCGCCTGTCTCGGCGCTGCTGTCAGGGGCTTTGTTGAACTGTGCGTTCCTCGGCATTTTTCGGGTTCACCAACTCTGCACAGCAGCGGGCGAAGGCGCGTTCACCCGTTCGCTACTGGTGGTCTTCGGACTGATGTCGATGGTCGTTGCCGCCGTGTTCATTCTGCGCGCACGTGACTTCAAGCGAATGCTCGCCTATTCCAGTGTCGAACACATGGGAATCCTCGCGCTCGGCGTCGGGCTTGGTGGAGCCGGTGTACTGGGAGCCATGTTCCACGCCTTCAACCATTCGTTCACGAAGGCCGCCCTTTTTCTGGCTGCTGGAAACATTCTGCTGGCCTACGGCACAAAATCCATTGATGACGTGCGCGGAGTACAGCGCCGCCTGCCGGTGACCGGTGCTCTGTGGTTGGCTGGGTTTCTCGCCATTACCGGAACGCCGCCGTTCGGAACATTCATCAGCGAGTTCACGGTATTGAAAGCGGCCCTTGATGCGGATCGGGGGATCGTTGCCACGCTGTACTTGGCACTGCTGGCAATCATCTTCATCGGCATGGCCAACGTCATGCTAAAGATGGCGCAGGGAACCGCTCCTGAGAATCTTCCTAGCGTGCAGAAAGACGGGTTGTTGTCGGTCGGTCCGTCGCTTGTCCTGGTATCGCTGGTGCTGATGCTTGGAATATACGTCCCCAAGCCGTTGCAGAATGCGTTCGATGAGGTGGTCGTGAGCGTCAGCGAAGAAATGGATACGCCCGAGGAGACGGTTGCAAAAGTTTCTCTAGAAGCCGAAAGAACAGCCTCCACCGCGCACAACACTGCCGAGAGATGGGCGGAGACATCCACACTTGATAGGCGTGTAACCCAATTGGGAACCGCCGCGGAGGAGATTCAAGAATGACGCAGATGGCCAACTCCGCACCACTGGTTACGAATGGGCAATCGCTGTCGTTAAGTAGCGTGCCTGTGTGTACTTTCGACGAATTCCGTGGTGAAATCCACGATCGCATTGCCAATGGATCATCGCTGTCGGCACTATTCGGCGTGCCAAACAAGAGCAATCGTATCAGGTTGTACGCGATCCTCACGCGCACAACTACAGGGCAGATTGCGCTCGTCTCGACCGACGTCGAAGATCACTACCCCGCCCTCACGCCAACGATTCCGCAAGCACACTGGTTTGAACGCGAGATCGCCGAACAATGGGGTGTTGTTCCCGACGACCATCCGTGGCTCAAGCCAATTCGTTTCCATCGTTCGTATTCCAACGAGCGTGACGCATGGGGACGCGCCGTCGGCGATGCCATTCTGCCCTGCGTTACGGACTACTTTCGGGTTGAAGGTGAAGAGGTTCACGAGGTCGCCGTCGGCCCAGTACATGCCGGGGTGATCGAGCCGGGACACTTTCGCTTTCAGTGCCACGGTGAAACGGTTTTCACGCTCGAAATCGAGTTGGGATATCAGCACCGGGGCATCGAGCGTCGACTGATCGGCGGACCGACAAAACGCACACCGCACTACATGGAAACACTCGCTGGCGATACAACCATCGGACATTCGTTGGCGTATGCACAGGTGCTTGAAGGCTTGGCAGCAATAGAAATCCCGCTCAAGGCGCAGACCATTCGTGCCATCGCGCTCGAACTGGAACGGCTCGCCTGCCACACGGGTGATCTCGGAGCACTCGCACAAGATATCGGCTTCCAACCGACGGCGGCGTTTTGCGGTCGCATTCGGGGAGATTTTCTCAACGCCACGGCCCTGCTGTGCGGCAACCGGTTCGGGCGGTCCCTGATCCAACCCGGCGGCGTTCGCTGGGACATTGCTCCCGAGATGGTCGACCAACTAGCCCAACGCGTCGAAACCGCTCTGGCAGATGTCGACGGTGCCGCGAACCTGCTTTGGAATACCCCATCGGTCATGGCTCGACTTGAAGAAACCGGAGTCGTGTCGCGAGAAGTCGCCGCGGATCTTGGACTCGTCGGCATGGCAGCTCGGGCCAGCGGAATCGATCGCGATATCCGCCGCGACTTTCCATCGGGAATCTACCGTTTCGCTCAGGTGCTGGCCGCGACATGGCATACCTGTGACGTGTTTGCCCGAACGTACATACGGTGGCTCGAAGTGCAGCGGTCAGCTCGATTCATTCTCGAACAGCTTAAGACGCTTCCCGGTGGTTCAATCAAAGCCGACGTTGGATCACTTTCCCCCGATTCGATCATCGTGTCGCTTACCGAAGGCTGGCGTGGCGAAATCTGTCACGTGGCGATCACAGACAGTGAAGGCCGATTCGCACATTACAAAGTTATCGATCCGTCTTTCCACAACTGGCTTGGCTTGGCGATGTCGCTTCGGAACCAAGAGATTTCAGATTTCCCGCTCTGCAACAAGAGCTTCAACCTTTCGTACTGCGGACATGACCTGTGACGGGAGATGCGTGCGTGGCCCTCGACAGTCGATGTCGTACCGCCGGAAGTCGTTCGCCACCCACCGCGATCCCACCTCACGCCGTTAGGAATACGCCGATGTTCAAAATTCTTCGCGAACGACAAAAGCAGGGCTACCGAACCATACCCTGGCCCGATGGCGATGCACCGGCAATGCCTGAGCGATTTCGTGGGTTGCCCATCATCGATGGGGCAAAGTGCCACGACGGTTGCCGGGAGTGTGCCGATGCTTGTCCGACCGAAGCAATTGCCCTCAACGGAGAGATGAAGCTGGACTTGGGCAAGTGTCTGTTCTGCACCGACTGCATGGATGCCTGCCCTGAAGGAGCAATCCAGCACAGTAAAGATTTTCGGATGGCGTTCCGCGAACGTGGCGACCTTGTGATCGATGGCCAGACAGTCGAACTGGCGAAGGCCTTGGACGAAAAAAGCCGCCAGCTCTTCGGTCGGTCGTTGCAGTTGCGACAAGTCAGCGCGGGTGGCTGCAACGCCTGCGAAGCCGATATCAACGTGCTAGGGACCGTCGTGTTCGATATCGGCCGTTTTGGCATCAATATCGTCGCCTCCCCAAGACATGCCGACGGGCTGATCATCACAGGCCCGGTGACAGACAACATGAAACTCGCGTTACAGAAAACGTACGACGCAATTCCGGCACCAAAGATTGTGATTGCTGTCGGGGCGTGCGCCATCTCGGGCGGCCCATTCAGCGACCACGATGAACAAAACAACGGTGCCGATAGTGTGGTTCCCGTCGACCTTTACATTCCCGGATGCCCACCGCATCCCATGACCATTCTCGATGGCCTGCTGCGATTGCTCGGCCGGATTGAAGATGGAAGCAGATAGTCTGCCGCGAGAGCGATGCTTCGTGGTTCATTCAAAAGGAATTCCAACACCATGTCACAAGCAAACCTGGAAAAACCGCAAGGCAACGCGGCCGGTTTCGTAAAGTATCTGAAGCAGGATCTGCTGTCCGGGTTCCTCGTTTTTCTGATTGCATTGCCGCTGTGCCTTGGCATCTCGTTGGCGTGCGGCTATCCGCCGATCGCGGGGATTTTCACGGCGATCATCGGGGCCGTGCTGACGACGTTCATCAGCAATTCGGAATTGACGATCAAAGGCCCTGCCGCCGGGCTTATCGTCATCGCCATTGGCTGCATCGAAGACTTCGGCGGCGACGGGATGGCGGGTGGATGGACCGACGCCGACTTAACGGCCTACAAGGCCGCACTGGCCGTGGGTGTCGTGGCAGCAATCGCGCAGATTCTGTTTGGTATTTTTCGAGCGGGAATTCTCGGTGAGTTCTTCCCCATTGCGGCCGTTCACGGCATGCTTGCGGCAATCGGCGTCATTATCATTATCAAGCAATTCCCCGTATCGCTCGGTGTTTCGGCGAGTGGTGAGCCACTTGAGATGCTGAAGGAGTTTCCGCACTACGTTGCCGAAGCGAACCCGGCTATTGCGTGCATCGGCATGGTGAGCCTGCTGATTATGTTTATATGGCCAGTAGTAAGAAATAAGGCTTCGCTGCTCAAGACTGTTCCCGCGCCTCTGGTCGTGCTGCTGGTGGCGGTGCCGATGGGGATGGGGTTTGATTTGCTTCACGAGCACTCGTACATACTGCAAGGGCACCAATATCAAATCGGGGAACAGTATCTCGTGAAAATGCCCGACCGCGTGTTTGGCATGTTCGACGACATTACGTTTCCAGAGTTCTCCGCGCTTGCTCAACCCAAGGCATGGAAATGGGTTTTTATGTTCTTCGTGATCGGGAGTCTTGAGTCGCTACTGAGTGCCAAGGCCGTCGACTTGCTCGACCCGTGGAAACGCAAGACCAATCTCGATCGCGATATCGTGGCTGTTGGTGCCGGCAATTTGTGTGCGGCGCTAGTGGGCGGTCTCCCGATGATCTCGGAAATTGTCCGTAGCAAAGCCAACATCGACAATGGAGCCCGTACGCGGTTCGCCGATCTGTGGCACGGCTTTTTCCTGTTGCTATGCGTCGCGTTGATTCCGACCATTCTGCACCGCATCCCGCTCGCCGCTTTGGCAGCCATGCTGGTATACACAGGATATCGCCTGGCCCATCCCACGGAGTTTCTTCACGTCTATCGGATCGGTCGCGAGCAACTGGCCATCTTCGTCACCACGCTCGTTGCGGTGCTGGCGACCGATCTGCTAATCGGCATCGGGATCGGCATCGCGCTTAAGATGGTGATCCACGTTGTCAATGGTGTCCCCGTCCGCTCGCTGTTCAAGCCGTATTTGGAAGTCCAGGAAGTCGATTCCAACACCAGTCGGATCATCGCGAGAGAGTCCGCGGTGTTTAGCAATTGGATTCCTTTCCGACGCCAAATCGAGCAGATCGGACTGGTGCAACACCGGAACATCATTGTCGACCTATCTGATACAAAATTGGTCGATCACAGCGTGATGGAAAAGCTGGAAGAAATGGAGCGCGATTTTGAACAAGAAGGCTTGACGTTTAAAGTCCAAGGGCTCGATTCACTCCAACCCTTCACTGCAGACGCCCACGCTGCCCGCAAACGGGGCTTGGCAACAGTCCGACGGTTAACCGTTGTGGCCCAGGCAGAACTTGAGCAGCAGCTTGAAAACGAATTTATCAAGCTTGGCGCCACCGGCTACACGTCCATCCCATGCTCCGGAGCCGGACGCCGACAGAATTTCGGGGGCAACAACCATCCGGTACCGTACGTGCGAATCGAAGTTGTCATTCCAAATCACGTGTGCGAAGTGATCCTAACGTACCTCCGCCGTGAGATTCTGCCGGAACACCACGTAACCGCCTGTGTGGAAACCGTCGACGTAGTCCGCATGGACCATTTCGTCAATCAGTATCCCGAGGAATCGGCAGTGGCTGGAGAATAACAACCCACATGAGCAAACATTGCCGGAATCCGCGACCACGGCAATGCATATAGAAGACCATGCTTTCCTATGATCGCCTCGTCAGAATTGGTGGGCGAGTTTGTGTTCGGGCAATCGGCCGAGTTCGTGGTAGAGCAGGGCCCATGGTGCCAGATCACCCGCTCCTCGGTGCCTGATTTATCGTTAACTTTGGCTCTCATTGTGTCCGTTTACGGAATTATTGCGAGGAATCGATGCGGAGTTTGATACTTGGAGGGGCAGCCAGTTATGCTCAATGAGGCTTCGGTGCCTCCGTTTTTTCTGAAAAACCGCGTGACAAACCTCCTGGGAAGCGGCCATGTCTATAGGAATACCTATGACGAACAGCTCCGCTTCCAATGCCGAAACCCTTTTGTCGCAATCACTTGCGGGATCGCAGGAGTGTTTTGGTCGGCTGCTGCACCTGTATGGCAACTATCTGGATCTATTGGTGAAAAGCCAACTGGAGCGGAAGCTGCTAGCCCGGGTCAGCTCGTCGGACATTGTGCAGGAAACGTTCCTCGAGGCGACTCGCGATTTCGAGAAGTTTCGCGGCTCAACCAGTAGTGAGTTCAGGGCTTGGCTCCGGCAAATCCTGATCAACAATCTGCATCGGGTTGTCGAACAACATGTGTTGGCCCAGAAACGCGACGTGCGGCGAGAGGTTTCATTCGAGGCACTGGCCAACTCCCTCGAACAATCGGCCGCGCGGCTCGACACTATTTTGCCCGACCCGGGCCGCTCGCCTAGCAGCAATGTTCAGCAGTTTGAATTGGAGATTGAACTGGCCGACAAATTGGCGGACTTGCCGACCGACTATCGGGCAGTGATCGTGCTGCGGAACATCGAGGCATTGCCATTCGAGGAAGTGGGCCGGCGGATGGAGCGTTCGGCGGGGGCCGCAAGAATGTTGTGGCTGCGAGCGCTCCAAGCGTTGCGAGAAGGGATGCAGCCTGAAGGCTCGAAATGAACAACAGCACCACGACCGCGACGAAATCCCTCTCTGGCCAAGTGGCTTTGAAAGAAGAGCTCTTGGCCAAGCTGCTCGATGATTACCTCTCAGCCCTAGAGAGCGGTGCGCCACTCGACTTGGAGCAACTCGTTACCGATCATCCTCACCTGGCCGAAGACATTCGGGCCTTTGCCGAAGGCCTGAATGTATTGCATCAGGTAACCCGAAAATTTCGGGGTGGTCAGCCAGGCAAGACGGAAGATCAACACACCAGACGGTTGGGAGATTTTGAGATTGGCCCCGAGATTGGTCGGGGCGGAATGGGCGTGGTCTACGAAGCCCGACAGATTTCGCTTGATCGCAAAGTTGCGCTCAAGGTATTGCCGTTTGCCGCGGTGTGGGATGAGAAAAATATCGCCCGCTTTCGCAACGAAGCCCAAGCCGCGGCCCAGTTACACCATCCGAACATTGTCCCAGTGTTTGCCGTGGGTGAAGAGCGGGGAGTGCATTTCTACGCGATGCAACACATCGCCGGGCAGTCGCTGGAAGAAGCCATTCGCGAATTGCAACAGGAAGCCGAAGCTGAGCAGCCGACGAAATCGCACGGGAAGGGCGGCGATACGGTACGCCCCAACACGACCCAACAAACCGTCGGGCTCAGTAGCACCTTCTCGCAGCAGTATTCGGGAAACCGCATCGCCTATTGTCGGGCGGTCGCACGACTTGGTGTCCAAGCGGCCGAGGCCCTGCATCATGCCCACGAATACGGGGTGCTTCACCGAGACATCAAGCCCTCGAACCTGTTGATTGATCATCCCGGCAAGTTGTGGATTACCGACTTTGGCTTGGCACGCATTCAAAACAGCCCCGGTATAACGGTTACCGGCGATGTGGTGGGGACGCTTCGCTACATGAGCCCCGAACAAGCGGCAGGCGAGCACACGCTTGTGGACACGCGCACCGATATCTATGGCTTGGGTGCGACGCTTTACGAATTGCTAACCCTTCGAGCTGCATTTCCCGGCGTCGACCGACATCAGGTGTTGCAGGCCATTGGCACCGAAGAACCTCCACCACCGAGGTCTCTCAATTCCGAAATCCCCGTCGATCTGGAAACGATTGTTCTGCAAGCAATGTCCAAGTCGCGGGAGAGCCGCTATGGAACCGCCCAAGCATTTGCCGATGACTTAAACCGATTCCTGGAAGGCAAGCCGACACAGGCCCGACGACCAACGGTCGTTGACCGCATCGGCAAATGGCTGCGCCGCCATCGGGCAGTGGCTGCTTCGGCGGTACTTGTACTCGTGCTTCTCACCACGGTTTCGACGGTGGGGGCGATCTTGCTCGCGCGCGCGAAAACGGAAAAAGAAGCAGCCCTTATTCAGTCGCAACGACACTTGGCCCAGTCTCAGGAAAACTTTCAGCAAGCTAGGCAAGTGGTTGACCGTTTCGGCATCCAGTTGGCCGACCAGTTGCAGGGCACTCCCGGCACCGAAAGGCTGCGACAGCAGTTGTTGATCGAGACCCTCAACTACTATCAAGGTTTTCTGAACCAGATCGGCACCGGGGCCGACTTCCAAGAGCAACTGGCGATGACGCATCTCAAGGCGGGCGTGGTGACCGCCAAGCTGGGAGCGAGCAAGAAGGCCATCGACGAGTATCGCTCCGCGCAGCAGATTCTCGTAGCGTTGATCGAAGACAATCCCAATGATCCAGAGCTGCAATCGTATTTGGCTTTGTCACGCAATAACCTGGCGCTCTTGCTTGCTCGACAGGGTCATCCCGACACGGCACTGGCAGAATACGAACAGGCTATCTCTGCTCAACAACACTTGGTGGCGACCAATCCCGACGACGATGTTTTTGCCGGTCAGTTGGCCGAGAGCCACGTGAATCGCGGTACTCTGCTGGGGCAACTTGGCAAGACCGATGCGGCCATTCAGTCGCTCACCCACGCCGTGACAATTTTGCACGAGACCCGGACCGCCGCGCCCGACAGCCCGAAACGGGCCCGGAATCTGGCAATTGCTTACAACAACCTCAGTTTCGTGCAGCGCCAAATAGATGCGTCCCTGGCTGAAACATCGGCCCTGCGCGCGGTGGAAATCCTCCGACAATTTACCGCCGCTGTTGATGCTTCCGACGCGTGCCGCGCCGATCTCGCGCTTTGCTATAGCAATCTGGCAGCGATTCAAGGAGCAGACAATCGCTCGGCTGCCGCGATCGAGTCGTATCGCCAGGCCATCGTGCTGCGTGAAACGCTTGTGCGAAAGTCGCCCGGGGTGGTGCAGCATCGCAGCGAACTTGGGGCCAGTTTGAACAACCTCGCGTTATTGGAAATCCGCACCGGCGACATTGCATCTGCAGCAGAGTCGTTCCGCCATGCCAATCGATTGTTTGCCGCGTTGCTGGCTGACTATCCCGACCAAGTCGCCTATGCCAGTGGTTGGGCCGCGCTGTTGAACAATCAGGCCCTCGCACTAGCCAAAAACGAGTATTACGAAGAGGCCATCGCTGCCTACGAGCAAGCCGTCGAAGTGCAAAGAAAGGTCGTCGAGCAGTTGGGCCATTCCGAGCCTGTGCAACAGGCGCTGAGCCGTATGTACTACAACTACTCTCAGGCCCTGCAATCACTCAGACGTTGGGAAGCCGCCCACGAGCTTGCCTCGATGCGTCAAGAACTATGGCAGGGAAATGGCCAGCGGCTATTCGGGGTTGCCGTCGAACAGGCCAAAATCGTACAAGGCAGCCAAGGCTCTGGCGCGCCCCTGGATGCGTCAGTCGCGCTCGATACGTTACGTGAGTCGCTGGCAGCCGGCTATCAGCCATCAGCCGATTTAGCCACCGATCAGCGGTTCAATTCGCTTCACGACCTGCCGAGCTTCGACGCCCTGGTGAATCGCCACGACAAACATGAATCGTCGCAAGCAGGCAGTAAAGAAGAAACAGCCCCCTAGGTTGTGTGTTGATGACCATGAATAAAAAACAGCGAAAAGTGTTATAATGAACAGACGTAGCTTATAATCAGACTGCAATCATTCCTTCCCCGTTGAGTAGGGCCTTCATGCTTTTTCCGCGACAACCATCTCGATCATGCCGGCATGGCAGCCATCATGCGGCCGCGCGGAAGGCCAGCAGCCGTCGATTGAGGTTCGAGCGTTGCGAAGAGCGGCTCCCGTTGTCGGGCACGTCCGCTGTAGAAGTTGCCCCTTCGCAAACAGAAGGTGGTTATCTAGCGTTCGACTCCGGCAATTTTCTGAGGACATTGGCGAGCGACTTTATCAGCAGCGATGAAGTGAACTTCGCCTTCTCTTATCTTCTTCCCCAGGTGGTCGATGCTCCCACGCCCGCTCTCGACGTACCCAACCATTCAGCTGGCTTAGGAGTCGGAAACGTTCCCAGCGACGGGCTGAATGTCTCAAATGGGATTGTTGAGACAGGCAATCGTCACACGGCTGCCAATGAATTGCCTGATGGAATCACGACTGGACCAATTTCCCCTCCTGATGCCACCACGGCTGGTTTCAGTGGTCTTGCCTTGAGGATGGCAATCTCACAGAACGCAGTTGCCGAGGTGGCCACGAATCGTCTCGAACTGATGTACACCGACTTGCAAGAAACCTTGCAGACGATGCGTGACACCCCAATCGAGATCGTCGAACACGATGCGCTGACAGAGGCAGACCCATCTCGTAGCCAGACTTCGTTTACCACCTTCGACGAGAGTTCATCTCTGCAAGGGAGAATGATGCCGGTGATTGCTGGCACTCACCAACGGTTTGAATGGTCTCTTGAGCACGGCACCGTGCTCACGGACCAACCGACGGAGATCACCGAAGGCGGCGCCATCGACGTGGCAGTCGCAGTGGCTCAAACGCAACGAGCTTACGAAAGCGAACTG
The DNA here is from genome assembly GCA_964576465.1 of uncultured Planctomycetaceae bacterium. Classification (GTDB taxonomy): domain Bacteria; phylum Planctomycetota; class Planctomycetia; order Pirellulales; family JAEUIK01; genus CAZNXE01. The sequence goes on along the minus strand of CAZNXE010000071.1, from coordinate 9,345 downwards.
TTCTCGGCGGTTGCCATGGTGCTTGACGAACAAGGTGTCCTCGACGAACCCGCTTTGCCCATGCAACAGCCTCTGGCCAGTGAATTGGCCCGGCCGGTGGCATTTGAACTGGCAAGTTTTGAGCAGGCCTCTTCCCTGGTGCCGTTGGACGATGCCTTCGAGCCCGATGTCAATGCTACTGTCGTGCCGAAGGCCGATGTGCCGCTCTCCCGAGTTGACGAGGAGACCGAATCCGAAGGGGCTCGGGCCTTGGCATTCGCCCAATGGCCGCTGGCACTTCCTGCTAGCGCGGGGGCAATGATTGTGGCTTGGCGGCGACGAGCACAAGCCAGAGTCGATCAACAGCCTCCTCGGCCTATTCAAAAAACCGATTCCCTATAAAGGGTTACGGTTTTTCACGAGATTTTCTCCTCCGTTCCGTGGCATTCTTCCTGTCATTCGGCCTATGGCTGTAGGCAGAAAAAGAATACTTGTCATGTGTTCGGGAGATTGCAGATCATGTCACCTCGTTCGGTACAACTTCGTCGCTCAGGTAGTCATCGCGCCATGCTTCGTCACGAGCCATTGGAAGAGCGTCGCTTGCTGGACGGGGCCGGAGGTCCAATCGGAATCGAGGCGATCAGCGACCAATTCTCGCAGGGAGAGTCGCCGCAGATCTATGAGTCTCTACCGTTCGGTGCGTCGATTGGAGGTCAGGTCTATGTTGACGCGAATCGCAATGATCGCTTCGAGCCAAGAGAGCTTGCCTTGGAAGGTGTAACGCTTACGCTCACAGGCACCGACAGCTCTGGGAATTCCGTTTCCCAAACACTTACCACGGGGTCGCGTGGATACTTCGTTTTTCGGGGCCTGGGGGCCGGAACCTACTCCATCATCCAAGAGCAACCCGTGGGCTACACAAACGGCACGCAAACCGTGGGCGATCTTGGCGGGACCATATCGACGAACCGTTTCGACAACATCGTCGTAGAAGATCCAACAGACAGCGGCTTTGGCTATATTTTTCGCGAGTATGGCACGCCCGACGCGCGCAAAGCCAATCCAAGTTCGGGTGACCGGGTCGGAGTATTTGATCCCGATGCGAGTCTCATAACCCTGCAGCGATCGTTTGATAGATCCATTGATAGCGCCGGATATCAGATTGGCGAGTCAGGGTCGCAGCTCGTGGCCGGCGACTGGGATAACAATGGCTTGGACTCGATAGGAGTATTTGATCCGGCTACCGGGTTATTTCGTTTGAATAACAGCAATGGCAATTCGGCATCTTTTTTTGAAGTTACTCCGTTCGTCTATGGCGGATCGGGCTTCGTGGCACTCGCTGGGGACTGGAATTGGGACGGCTCAGACACGGTCGGAGTCTATGACCCCGAAACCTCGAACTTTTATCTGCGCAACTCCAACGACTCCGGAGCAGCCGATGCCGGTCAGTTTACATTCGGTCGCCCTGGCTGGGTGCCGCTAGTCGGCGACTGGGATGGTGATGGCTTCGACGGGATCGGCATGTACGATCCGGAGACGGCAACCTTCTACCTACGCAATAGCCTCTCGGCAGGAGCGCCGGATATCGAGCCGTTCAGTGTTGGCATCTCCGGCTGGCAGCCTATCGCCGGCGACTGGAACGACGACGGCATTGTGACCGTCGGCGTCTACAATCCAGAGACGGCAACGTTCTTCCTGCGAAACTCGAATACAACCGGCGTGGCCGATGTCGCCCCGTTTAACTACGGCTTGCCCGGGATGGATCCCATCGTGGGTGATTGGGATACCATTTTCCCTCTCCTCCTCGACCCTCTTCCTGTCATCATCGACGATGTCCTACTTGAAGATTTTCCTGTCATCATCGACGATAGTTGGCTTGATAGAACGAACGTTCCTTTCGTCTTCAGTGGCGCGATTTTCACCAGCGCGAGTGCGAGCGACGTGTTGGATGAAATCCACACCGTGGACTTCGATGTCTCCGAGGACGGGCTGATCGAACAGCTCGCCGTCGAACAGCTTGCCTAGCATGCCTGAGGCATCGCAATCCGGCATCGAAACGGTTGCGTTCCGTGCCGTCGTCAGCAGGTTCGATCGGCTGTGGGCCTCCCATGACATGCGACGGACCCTTCGCCTCATCCACAAAACCGATACCCTGTATCGGGTTACGGTTTTTGCAAACTTTTCTCCCTCAACCCGTGACATTTCTCCCGTCATGCGGCCTATAGCTGTAGGCAGAAAAAGTCTCCTCCATGTGGAACGGGAGTTTGCAGAGCATGTCGCGTCGCAAATCGATTTCTTCCAGATTTCTCCGTCGCTCACAGCGCGGCTCCCAACAGAAAGCTACGCAACGCAAACGGATGCCGATGCGGCTGGAGCAATTTGAACAGCGGCTGCTGATGGCCGGGGACGGGGTCGGATTTGTGAACACCAATCCCGACGCGGACCCCGGTTCGGTGATTGGTGTCGCGGGAGTTGAGACGAAGGACGACTATTTCAAGATGGGTGCCAACACCGCGGAACTGCGGTTTGATGTGTTGGCCAATGATTCGCTGCCCACCGACTCGGAAAGCTTTCGCATCAAAAGCGTGAGTGAGACGCTCCGTGGGGCGACCGTCTCCATCTCCGACGACGGGCAGCGAATTGTTTACTCCCCCGGCGAAGGCAAGACGTACGACACATTCTATTACATCGTCGAAGACAGTGAAGGAAACCTCGGCAAAGCGAATGTGAACGTCGGAGCGAAGAGCGTTCCGCGTATTCTCTCGGGAAAGGACTGGTTTACCGTCCTAGAAGATGGTCTCGAGGGGAATCTCAATGTCCTGTGGAACGATGGTTCGTTTAGAAACGGCGAGATTATTGAGCTGGAAGAGTTCTCTGATTACGGGAGTTCCATTCGCATTGCCGACGACGGTAAGTCACTCGTATACCAACCAGCCCCCGGTGCAAGCAGATTCGAGCAATATGAATACACTGTCCGCGATGAGTTGGGCCAGACAGCAACGTTCGGTGTGAATATCTCGATCATTAAGCCAATTGAACCTCGTTCGGACGATTACTATTTTGACGGCCGACCGGGCCCCTATGTTCTAGGCGTATTGGCGAATGACATTGTGCGGCCTAATACCCCCGAGGCGCCTCGCATTGTAGAGGTCTCGCAACCATCCATTGGTGGGTCGCTCACCATTTCTGACGACGGTCAGAAGGTGATCTTCACTCCCGATGAGAACTTCCTCGGAAAATTTTCCTTCACCTACACGGTCCGCTACGGCCCACAGGACTATCAAACGGTCGATGGATATGGGACAGCCCGTGTGGGGAACACATTTTTGGCCGTTGATAACTGGTTTGCGATCGATCCCGGAAGCAGTGACAACCGGCTTGACGTTCTGGCAAACGATCCAATTCTGGCCGCGGGCAAAAAGTCTGTAATCTCACCCTATAATTCAAGGCTGTCTTTTGGCAAGGTTACTCTCACCATTGTCGAGGTGAGCAGCGCGGACAACGGCGGGCAAGTCAGCATCGAAAACGGCCAAGCAATCCGCTATTCGCCGAAGGCAGGGTTCACCGGCAAAGAGACATTCACCTACATCGTCGAAGACTCCAGAGGCAACCGAGACTCGGCCACTGTTACCTTGCAGGTTGTCGACCGATTGGTCGAACCGACCGGAGTGCCAAAGTTCATTCTGCCAGGTGAGCTTGAGCAGTTTCTCATCGATCAAGCAGTCGAGCAGTATTCAGGGCAGTTTGGTATCTCCTATCAATCCTACATTGGTCGCTCCTACACCAGATTCGTATTCCTAAATGCATCTGAATCTGATGCTCTTACGCTCGATTCCTCGCAAACCAACACGCAAGAATCTGGCGTCGACGAGGCCGACATTGTCGAGACCGATGGCCGCTATATCTACACGTTTTCTCGTGGCAATCTGGTCATCGCCGATCTGGCCGACCCAGCCAATCCGTTGATCGTATCGATCACCGAATTCGACGACCGCTATACGGAGATGTACCTGCAAGGCGACCGCATCACGCTAATTCAACGCGGCAGCGACCGCTACGGTGGCTATGACGTCTTGATCGATGGCGCCACAGTCAGTTCCTCCCGCCCATACACCCCCAAGAAATCCCCGGCCGTGGTAACGGTGTTCGACGTTTCCGACCGAACCGCTCCGACGATTGTCGAGCGGACGGAAATCGACGGCCAAATCGTTGGCAGCCGAGCGGTCGGCGATCAGGTTTACCTCACGGTGAGTGGCCTGAAATTGCCGGAACTGAACAGCACCGTTATCGGAGACGTCGAAGCTGCGCAGAACTACCAGTTTCGGGTCAACGAGACCCTAGACGAGTACGTCGCCCGCGTCCGCGAGACACTGGTGGAGACGGCGCTGCCCTCTTATCGCACATTCGCCGCCGACGGCACACAGATTGCTTCGGGGTTGTTGACCGATCCATCGCTCATCCACAAGCCGGTTGACGGCCAGGACAATTCGCTGCTGTCGCTTGTGACCTTCGATGTTGGCGACGACCAGCCTGGCCCGTTGGCGTCGACCGGCATTTTCACCTCTCTCCAGTCGCAGGTGTACATGTCGGGCGATTCGTTCTATGTGATGCAGAACGTGATGCAGCGCTACAATTCCGAGACGACCATCTTCAAATTCTCGATCGCCGACGATGGCACGCCTTCACTTGTGGCGACCGGCACGGTGGGCGGCAATCTGCTCAATCAGTATTCCGTGGACGAGTACGATGGTCGCTTCCGCATTGCCACCACGGAAGTTGTCTACGAAACATACACCGACACATTTGGCAACGAGCAAATTAACCGGCGGCAGTGGCAGCGGTTCAACAATCTCTTTGTGTTAGAGCAGAATGGCGCAGCGCTTGAGATCGTTGGCAGTGTGGAAAATCTGGCACCAACCGAGACAATCAAGTCGGTCCGCTTCATGGACGATGTGGCCTATGTCGTCACGTTTCGGGTGGTCGATCCGCTGTTCGTCATCGACTTGAGCGACCCGACCAATCCCACAGTCGAAGGCTCGCTCAAAATCCCCGGCTTCTCCAGCTACTTGCAGCCGGTGGGGGAAGACTATGTGATTGGTATTGGTCGCGATGCAAATGAAATCACTGGCCAACTCGGCTCCTTGCAAATCTCGTTATTCTACGTCGGCGATATGACTAACCCGACGCTGGTTGATCAGGTGACGATGGAAGGGGCCAAGTGGGTTTACTCGGAAGCTTGGCGAGACAGCCTTGCCGTGGCCTATTTTCCAGAATCGCAAATCCTTACCTTGCCGGTTAGCTGGTACACCGAGGCGGATACCACGAGTAACGGATACCGTTCATGGAATCAACAGTCGGCAATTTGGACGTTTCAGATCGACGTCGACCAGCAAGGTGGCGGCAGCATCGCGTCTACCGGTAGCGTCGAACACGAGGGCAAGGCCCGGCGCAGCATTCGCCTTGGAACGTCGCTGGTCACCATCTCCCAAGACTACATCAAAGTGAACAACCTCTTCGACGTCAACGAACAATTGGCCGAACTCTTTCTCGGGCCGGTGGCGGAAAGCGGAACGAATGACCAACCCGGCCAGGGCGAAGTAGTGCCGTTGGATATTGCAGCCATCCAATCAACTCAGGGCTTCTTAATTTCAGGATGGGACGGACCCGGTGGGAGTGGGCATTCATCGGTTAGTCCCATGGAAATCTCTGAAGTCGACCAATCGCTTGTATCAGCGCCTCTCGAAAACATTCTAATCGAGGCGTTTCTTCCCATCACCGTGATCGACTCGTGGCAAGATGTCGAGATTAGCCACTTCGACCAGACTTTCAAGGGAACTCAAGAGCATTCCCGTGTAGAAGCGGCCATCGACGCCGTTTTGGGGGAACTAGACGAGGCAGAACTGAATGACATTGGGTTAAGCGTATAAGTTGTTTTGGGTCGGATTGATATGGAACGAGAGGGTCTCGCGTGGTCGAAATGGTCTACTGGTCTGCCCCCATTTTCTGTACCAGGGGTTATGAGAGTATGGGTTGGGTTGGGGTTAACGCTTCTTCATCTCGGCTGTGCCGCTTCTGGAGCGTAGACGCAGCCGGAGCAGAAGAAGCGGCACAGCCGGCCGCAAACTCCGAGGGGGTCTGGTAGCCCAGGCTGCTGTGCGGTCGCTCTTCGTTGTGCTCCTGCTGTCGGCGATTCGACACTTCTTCGATACACTGGTGATTCGTCATGTTGTCGTGCTCAATGCAGCGGCGTCCGTAAGAGGTGAACGGTTGCAGGTTGTGGAAGGCAAGACGCCCGAAATCACGATTCAGCAGGCTCGAAAGCTGATGCGGTCCATCAACACGAACACCGTCGTCGGCCTGAGAGATCGAGCGGTCATCGGCATTCTCATTTACACGGCGGCCCGAGTTGGTGCCGTCGCGAAGCTGCGTCACGGCGACTTCTACGATCTTGGAGATCAGCATTGCCTGCGGTTTACAGAAAAAGGGGGCAAGTCGCGAGAGATTCCGGTACGACACGACTTGCAGAGGTTTATCTAAGAATATCTTGCAGCCGGTGCGCTACACGATTCCGACAAATCAACTCCTCTGTTTCGCACCACCATTCGACGGACAAAGATGCTGACTCAAAACGGCATGACCGCCGGTGACATGGGACGGATGGTCAAGCGACATCTTCGCAACGTGAACCTCCCCTCACGACTCTCTCCGCACTCGTTCCGGGTGGCGACTATCACCGACCTGCTCAGTCAGGGTGTTCCGCTGGAGGATGTGCAAAACCTGGCAGTGCACGCCGACCCAAGAACCACGCGACTCTACGACCGACGTAAACGCAAAGTAACTCGCAACATTGTGGAGAGAATCTCCATCTAGTCGTTGCCTCAGCTCCCAATATTATCTTGCCATGGCACTTTCCAGCCTTGTGGTGCTTTGGTAAGGTTTGCGGCAATGGTTCTCGATACCCTTTCGGTCAGGAATGATTTCATGTTGCGTCTTGATGACTTCCTTACAGTCAAGGAGGCAGCGGAGTTCCTTGGCGTTTCGGCAAACACAATCCGCAATTGGGGACGCGAGGGGAAAATTCCCGAACACAGACATCCGGTCAACAACTACCGATTGTTCATACGCGAGGATCTGGAGAAGTTACTTCGGCAAGTTGAACGACCGGCCAACCAGAAATCAAAACCGAGACGAGCACGCTGACAAACGAATGAGCAAGGAACGCGATGAGCGAAACCGTAGCCATACCAGAACCCGGACAAATCACGAGAGTTAGGCAACGAACCTACCTTGTCGAGGAAGTCGTTGAACCGAAACGCATCGCGGACAGCACCTTGGTTCGACTTGCCTGTGTCGATGATGACAACCAGGGGCAACCGCTGGAGGTTCTTTGGGAACGAGAGATTGATCGCGAAATCATCACAGGCGAGAACTGGGAGTCGATCGCGCAACGAGGATTCGACAAACCGGAAACCTTCGCATCGTACCTCAATACGTTGAAATGGAATTGTGTCACTTCGACCAATCCGAGGTTGTTTCAGTCGCCCTTCCGTGCTGGCATCAAACTGGATGCGTACCAACTTGAGCCACTTCGCAAGGCATTGCTTCTACCACGCGTCAATTTGTTCATTGCCGACGACGTTGGACTTGGAAAGACCATTGAAGCCGGGTTGATCGCCCGTGAGTTGCTTTTGCGCAAGCGCGTGAAGGAAATCGTTGTCGCGGCGCCGCCTTCGATGCTGTCGCAGTGGAAAGACGAGCTGGAGGTTCGATTCGGCCTAACGTTCGAGATTCTCGACCGCGACTACGTCAAACGGGTTCGGCAGGAACGCGGGTTCGGAGTGAATCCGTGGGGAACGCATTCGCGGTTTCTGGTCTCTCATCGCCTCTTGATTGACGAAAACTACGCTGCCCCGCTACGTGATTGGTTGGGAACCTTCCGAACAGGGTCATTGCTCATTCTTGACGAAGCTCACCACGCAGCTCCGGCAAGCGGTCAGAGATACGCCATTGACTCCAAGATCACGCGAGCCGTCGAAGACCTCTCAAAGCGATTTGAACATCGCCTGTTCTTGTCCGCAACGCCTCACAACGGACATTCCAACAGCTTCTCGCGATTGCTGGAACTACTCGATCCACAGCGATTCTGTCGCGGCGTTCCGGTGACAAAGCAAATGTTGGACGACGTCATGGTTCGTCGACTGAAAGAAGACATCCGCACGGTTCAAGGTGGATTTCCCCGACGCAACATCGTTCAAGTCGATATTGACGGACTTCCGGCTGATGCAGCCGAACTCCAGCTCAGCCAATTGCTCGACGAGTACCGAAACACCCAGGAGAAACGACTGTCGTCTCAGTCAAAACGAGCACAGGCATCGTCTGGCTTGCTGATTGTCGGCTTGCAAAAGCGTCTGCTTTCTTCCATTGAAGCCTTTGCCCACACATTACGTGTCCACCGTAGGACGGTCCGCAGACGATGGGAAGCGTACCAAGCTAAGGAAGCGCCAACAGAGTCCGTTAGCCTACCGGACAATCGCCAACTTGATCTGCTGAGCACGTCAGTCGGAAGTGACGATGAGCGGGCCACGCTTTCGGAGGAAGAATTGAAAGCGGAACAAGACGCTCAATTTGCTGCCGCCTCAGAAGCGACGGTTGTCGTTCCAGAGGACAACGAAGCTCGGAAACTTTGGAGCAAAGAACAAGAGCTGCTTGACCGCATGACCGAGATTGCTGATTCGGCGCGTGGGTTACCCGACGCCAAGGTCAGCAGTTTCATTAACTGGATGCGGGCAAACATGTGCCCTGATCTTCCAGAACGCGATGAGAAACCAAAGGAACCGGCGAAATGGAATGACACTCGCGTCATTATCTTCACGGAATGGGAGGATACGAAGCGATACTTGGTTCAGCAACTCTCCGCAGCCATCGAGCATACCGACCGTTCTGCCCAGCGAATTGAAACCTTCAGTGGTTCCACATCTGAGGACAAACGCACCGAAATCAAGCGGGCATTCAATGCTGAGCCCGGGAAACAGCCGGTTCGCATTCTGATCGCCACCGAATCGGCTCGCGAAGGATTAAACCTTCAAGCCCACTGCTGGAATCTATTGTCTCCACGATGGGTCTAAAACCCTCGCCTTCAGGCGAAACCTTTAGGTTCTTCGTTTTGCGTTACGATTCGGGGCTTCGTCGCCACCAGCGTCAACGTGACCGATGAAGTCATCATGGAGTACATTCGCAACCAAGACGATACGGAACCCCGCGATGGGGGTAAGGATTTTCGAGTGACGTAGTTGGGTGCCAACGACTTCAGTCGTTGGCTCCCAACCCTTTCTTCAACCTACCGGCTTCAGCCGGTAGTAGTTCAGT
>CAZNXE010000070.1:16495-21078 GCA_964576465.1 uncultured Planctomycetaceae bacterium | reverse complement strand
GGGGGGTTCGTGTTAAACCCCTGCCACGGTTAAACCGGGTAGGAACTACTGGGTATTATAGCCGGCAGCGCCCCCCCCCCCCCTGTCGAGTATTTTCTTTGCCGAAATTGGCAGAATCTACTCGATCCAGAGTCAATGCCTGGCGGACGGTTTCGATGACCGGAACCACAGTAAAGGGATCGTGCGTGCAAGCACGCACACTACTCGTCTGTAGGGAACGCCTTCCGTGGCGTTCCGTGCGTAACGGTTGGTCCACGGAACGCCACGGAGGGCGTTCCCTACAGACGTTCAGTCCTAAATGGTCTGGGTCGTTCGGTTTCGATCGGATACAAGATTGCCTTGGTCAGGGAGGACCGAGACGATGTCGCGACCTCACTTTACGCCCCCGGTTCATTCGACGAGCCATATTGTGATTCCTGCCCGGCTGGCTTCTACCCGGCTGGAGCGAAAGCTGCTGCTGCGCGATTCGGGCAAGTCGATGCTTCAGCACACCTATGAATCGGCCAGCCAAGCCAATCGACCAGCGGGAATCTGTGTCGCCACCGACCATCAAGACATCGTCGACGAGGTCCGCCGCTTCGGAGGCATTTCTTATCTGACAAGCACCGAATTGACCAGCGGCACCGACCGCGTTGCCGCGGTTGCCGAGCAATTGGGCGACGTCGATATTCTCGTCAACGTGCAAGGAGACGAGCCGGAAATCTCGGGTCGGTCGATCGATCTAACCATCGCCCTGTTGGAGGAGAATCCGCAGGCAGTGATGTCGACCTTGGCGACGCCGATCCAAAGTCGCGAGCAGCTTGAGGACCCCGCCTGTGTGAAAGTCGTGTTCGATTCGACCGGCACGGCGCTGTACTTCAGCCGGGCACCGATTCCCCATGCACGGGAGTGGGACGACGCGATGCTGTCGTCCGAGCCGCCCAGCTTCTTTCAGCATGTGGGACTGTACGCCTACCGGCGAGACTTCCTGTTGAAACTTGCCACCATGCCCCCCTCGCGGCTCGAACGGCTCGAACGGCTCGAACAGTTGCGAGTTCTCGAATCGGGCTCTCAAATCCTGGTCGGCGTGGTTCACGAAACCACCTCTGGCATCGATACCCCGGCAGATTACCGGGCGTTTGTCGAACGCATGCAGTCGCGATAACATGACAGCATGAGGTTCGCGTGGGCCATCTTCCAGCGGAAAACCTGGCCTTACTCCTGCGCGGGCAGCGCTGGAACGACCGGCAGCCGCGGACCGAGATATCGATGTAAGTTATTGCCAGGAAGGTAATTCTGATGACCAAATTCATCTTCGTAACCGGCGGCGTTGTCAGCTCGCTGGGCAAAGGACTGACCAGCGCGTCCATCGGCATGGTCTTGGAGCACCGTGGGCTAAGGGTGCGGATGCAGAAGCTCGATCCGTACATCAACGTCGACCCCGGAACAATGAGCCCCTATCAGCATGGCGAAGTCTATGTGCTGGACGATGGCAGTGAGACCGACCTCGACTTAGGGCACTACGAGCGGTTCACCAACAGCCCCCTGACGAAGGACAGCAACTTCACCACCGGCCAGATTTACCTGTCGGTGATCAATAAAGAGCGGCGCGGCGAGTTCCTGGGCAAGACCGTGCAAGTCATTCCGCACGTGACGAACGAGATCAAGGAATGCATTCTAAAGCTCGCCGGGCCGGACATCGATCTGGTGATTACCGAAATCGGCGGCACGGTTGGTGACATTGAGAGCCAGCCGTTTCTCGAAGCCATTCGGCAGTTCTCACTTGATGTGGGCAAAGAAAACTGCCTGTATATCCACCTCACGCTGGTCCCCTACCTCAAGGCGGCAGGAGAGCTAAAGACGAAGCCCACGCAGCACTCCGTCGGGCAGTTGCGGCAGATTGGTATCCAACCCGACGTGCTCATTTGCCGTACTGAACGATCGCTGGACGTCGAAGACAAGGAGAAAATCGCCTTGTTCTGCAATGTGCCGGTCGACGCGGTGATTGAAGAAAAGGACAAGGACTTCTCGATCTACGAAGTGCCGCTAAGTCTCGTCGAGAATGGCTTGGACGAATTGATCGTGCGACAGTTGAATTTTCCGGCCACAACGGTCGACCTGGACGACTGGCACGATTTGTTGCACAAACTGCGAAACCCCGAACACGAGATATCCATCGCAGTGGTGGGGAAATACGCCGAACATCGCGATGCGTATAAGTCGATCTACGAAGCGATCGACCACGCAGGGATCGCGAATCGAGCCCAAATTCGCATTCAGCCAATCCAAAGCGGCGCCATCGAGCGCGACGGGCCTGAGCAACTGTTGGCGGGCTTCGATGGCGTGGTCGTCCCCGGCGGGTTCGGCGAACGCGGCATCGAAGGCAAGATCGAGACGATCCGCTACGTCCGCGAGAGGAACATTCCGTTCCTGGGCATCTGTCTCGGGATGCAGTGCGCCGTGATCGAGTTCGCTCGAAACGTCGCCGGGCTGCGAAATGCGAACTCGACGGAGTTCGACAAGGATACGCCGCATCCGGTAGTGTGCCTGCTGGATGAACAGCGGGCCATCACCGACAAAGGTGGAACCATGCGGCTAGGGGCCCAAGAGATGCGGTTGGCCGACGCGCCAAGCCATTCACTTGATTGTTACGGCCAAGCGACGATCAACGAACGACACCGACACCGGTATGAGTTCAACAATGTCTACCGCCAACAGTTCGCGGCGCATGGCATGCAGGTGGTCGGCACCAGTCCCGATGATGTGTTGGTTGAAATCGTGGAAATCACCGGTCATCCGTGGTTTGTGGCCGTGCAGTTCCATCCGGAGTTCAAATCGAAACCAACCCGCGCGCAACCCCTGTTCGCCGGTTTTATCGCCGCGGCGATCGACCGATACTCGCAGCGAGCAGAACGCAAGAAAGAATACGGAACGTCTTAAGAACGTGTTTTGAGAGAGGGAATCATGTCCGACGATGGCGGTGAGAAAAAGATCATTATTGACGAAGACTGGAAGACCAGTGCGCAAGCCGAAAAAGCAGCTCTAGAGAAGGCGGCCCAAGAAAAGGAAGCTCCGAAGGAGGGTGACACGCCTCAGGAGCCAGATGATACGGCCCTCGGCCCGATGCCACCCGCTAGTCTACCCGTGCTGCTGTCGATGTTGGCGTCGCAGGCCATGATCTCGCTCGGTCAGATCGCCAACCCCATTACGGGAAAGGCTGAAGTAAGGCCCGATGAGGCAAAGCACTTCATCGATCTGATTGGTGTCATCGAGGAGAAGACTAGAGGGAACCTTGGCGCCGACGAAAACGCGATGCTGGTGAACCTGCTGAACGAGTTGCGGACGGCCTACGTATCAACCGTCTCGCCAAACAAGAACCCCGCCCCGCCTACCTCGGACGCCCAATAACACGCAAGTCGGCCTGTTGGTGAGTGCCGCGATCCTGCTGCGAGTTGCCGTGGTGAATAAAAAAGCCATGCCCGGCGGATGGGATATAAAAGGCTTCCGTGCCGTCTCCGACCTTCCGTGGTCATATGTTAGTCCTACCGGGTGACAAATGGCGTGGACTACAAGCGTTCGTCCCGCACCGGGCATGGCATGTTGTTGAATCTAGGTGAGCCGGTCCACAAGTCGACGGAATCGCGGCATGCGACCATCGAGGTACTTCAACCAAAAGTCGGGGTTCCAAAGCTCGACGCAGATGGCCGCTCCGACCACAAGCACGTCGCCCCCGGGTTCGACACGCAGGAATTCTCGAAACCCCTCGGGCACCAGCAACCGGCCACGTCCGGCGAGCGTGACCTTGCGGTGCCGTGTCGATAGCAAGCGTCCGAGCAATTGAACGTGGGGCAGCCGGCTTTCTAGCTTGCCGGCTTGCATCTTGTCTTGGATCAATTTCACCTCGGCGTCGAGTTTCGATTGCCACGATTCGGCATTCCACAGGCTCAGGCAGCCTGGCCGCTCCTTGGCCAAAATCAAATCGGACCCTTCGGCGGCCAGTTTTTCGGACAATTCGCTGGGCACCGTGATCCGATAGCGGTCGTCGACCGTTCGGGTGTATTCGCCGAGAATAAACTCCACAGGCGCTGCTTTCGTCTGAGAAGCTACGACTCAGTCCCACGATCGGTCCGTCTTGCGTCAACGAGTCGGCAGTTAGTTTCTGGCCACTTGCCAGAACGAGCACACTGCTCGAGATTGGGTCGATATCCCATTTTCAGTCACTAGAATGGACTAAATTGGGTCCAATTCCCACAGACAGTGACTATAGCGATGACAATGGGCATTGCAACCGCTTTTCCGATTTTCTTGAACAAGAATCTTTGGCGCCGCGATTGGGCGGTGGATATTGCCCATGCCAAAAACGTGTCATGGGCACGTTCGATGCGTAATGCAGGCCTCCTGCCCTGCACAAACGACCGACGAAGCGGGCGAGATCAAAGGTCGCGGCGGGGCGAGGTGTTCTCTTCCGTGGGCCTACTTGCATGCTCGCAACGTCTCGCAAACCACCCAGATTATATCGCGGTGGTCGTCGCGTTCTGTTACAACGCCGCACTCTTCTCGCACACGTTGAAGTCACAGGCCATTACCTGCCGACTATGACGACA
>CAZNXE010000070.1:0-16474 GCA_964576465.1 uncultured Planctomycetaceae bacterium | reverse complement strand
AATCAAGCCACCTAGGCTGCCTGAATTAACGCAACGAGGTTGTCGTTTGTCTTCTGAGCAAGGCCAATATGAACGGGTGGTGATTACTGGCATTGGGATGCTAGCATCGTTGGGCCACGACCGTGAAACTGTATGGCGGAACGTACGCGCTGGGAAAAGTGGTGTTCGGCCATTGACCGGGGTAATGTGCATCCCCGATGGAAAGCTCTTGGCTGCCACGATTGATATCGCGCCCGAGATTCCTCGTCAGCTCAAGGCAATCACACTCTGTCACGCGGCAGCAGCCGAGGCCGTTGCAGACGCGGCAATCGATTTTTCTCGCGTCGACCTCGATCGATTCGGATGTGCCATCAGTGGCCATTTTGGTGACACCGGCTGGATGGACGACCCTGCTTTTAATCTGCGTCGCAGCTCCGAAGAACCGCTTTGGTGGGAACAGTTTCTACCGAACGCCTCCTGCTCCGATGTGGCCAATCGTTACCGCCTTTGCGGGCCGCGATACTCGCACTCCGTAGCGTGTGCCAGCGGGTTGATCGACTTCCTCTCAGCTGTCAGAGCCGTCGAAGATGGGCAGTGCGACATTGCGTTGGCCGGAAGTGGAGAAGCGATTCACCCCCTGTTCGCCGCCGGTTTCAACCGGATGCGAGTCTTGGCATTCGACGACGACCCGCAGCGCGCCTGTCGGCCATTCGATAAAGATCGCAAGGGCTTCGTCATGGGTGAAGGCGCTGCGATGTTCGTTGTCGAGCGGCTTAGCCACGCCCAGGAACGCGGCGCGAAAATCTACGCCGAAGTTCTCGCCGGGAAACACCTTGCACAAGCCCATCACGTAACAGGTCTCGATGCGGAATCCGAGGCGCTAACCTACCTCATTCGCCGCACGCTCGAAAAAGCGGGCTTAACCCCCAGTGACATCGGATACATCAACGTCCATGGCACGGGCACGAAACAGAACGACCTGGTCGAAGCCGTCTCGATCCGTCGGGCGTTCGGGTTATGGGCGAAACAAACCTGCGTGAGCGCCACAAAGTCGATGCTAGGACATTTGGTCAACGCCTCGGGCAGCGTAGAACTGGCCGTCACCACGTTGGCATTGCGTGACGGCTTCGTACCGCCAACGCTCAATCTCACGAACCCGGACCCGGAATGCGATCTCGATTGCACTCCGTTAGTAGGACGTCGCCTGCAATTCGAACACGCAATAAAGCTCTCGGTCGCCTTCGGCGGACATTTGGTCGCGGTCGCATTGCGACGCTGGCCAGGGATTGAAAGTCAGTTGGATGCTGAGCCCCGCCAAGCGGCTGCGTAACGGCAAGCCGACTTCAATCGCGTGGCTTTCTCTTCCCCGTGTTGTCTCCCAAGGTCGACTTGCCACGTAGAATGTGGTGATAGTGCTGTGCGAACCGATGGGATTCGTCGCGTACATACTGCAATAAACGCAGCGCAAACGAGTGACGACTCAGCCGCAACGGCTCGCGAACATCGGCCCTATAAATCTCTTCGTCACGCTTGGCCAGCGAGATTACTGTTGGCGGTTCGATGCCCAACTGCTTGAACGCCGCGAGACCGGCGTTTAGCTGCCCTCGCCCTCCATCGATCAGTAGCAAGTCGGGGAAAACATCACCTTCGTCGCGTAGCCGCTGAAATCGACGAAAGACCACCTCGTGGATACTGGCGAAGTCATCGACACCGTCGACGGAGCGAATCTTGAACCGCTTGTAGCCCGGCTTGAACGGCAGGCCGTCGATGAACTGAACGAGGCTGGCAACCGTTTCTCCACCGCCCAAATGTGCAATGTCGACCCCTTCGATCGTGCGCGGCTGTTCCTTGAGCTTGAGCACTTGCCGCAGGCCAGCGAGCCCCTTTTTCGGATCGACGAAGAACACCTCGGGCTGGGCATGCGTATCAAGTTCGCCCCGGCGGTCGAGCGTTTCGAGCATTTTGATCTCGTCACGCAATCGCGCTGCCTTTTCATACTGCCGTGCCGCGGCGGCTTCCGTCATCTCGCGGTGCATCTGTTTTAGCAGCGACTGCTTCTTCCCTTCGAGAAACATCCGCAGCCGCCCGATGTCGCGACGGTATTCTTCCTTTGAAATTCGCATGTTGCATGGGGCCGTACACTGCGCGATGCTCGCCAGTAGGCAGGGGCGAAACCATTTCCACTTCTCGTCCCCCTCGTCGATCTCCAGCGAGCATGTGCGGAACTTAAAAATCTTCTGCAACACTTGAATCGCGCCCCGCAAACTTCCCGCATTGGCGAAAGGGCCGTAGAGCTTCGTGCCACGGTCGTGCGGCTCGCGGGTGAACTCGACACGCGGAAAATCCTCGCGGGTGTAAATCTCCAAATAGGGAAAGCTCTTATCGTCCTTCAGATCGACATTGAATTTCGGGCGAACGTCCTTCACCAGCCGAGCTTCGGCCAACAGCGCGTCGACTTCGCTATCGCATGGCAAGAAATCAATATCGGCGATCTCACGGACCAGTTCCGCCGTGCGCCGTTCCGCGGCCGCGGCCTTGAGAAAATAGCTACCGGCCCGAGCGCGGAGATTCTTGGCCTTGCCAATGTAGATCACCCGACCCGCGGCATCCTTCAAGAGATAAATGCCGGGCGTTTGCGGGAATTCACGCACCTTCTCGGCGGCATATTCAAAGCCAATCGCCGGAGACGGTTCGCTCCCGTCATTCGAAATCAAAGATTCGTTCTCTTGCTCGTTCACGATCGTTTGTCTGTCCGCACCTGCGGAGCGAATGGTGATTTTGGCAGCGGAAAGCCATGATCGGTGGCTAACCATCCGGCTGCCAGCTCAATGCTACTATAGCGGAAACCCCCCAGCGGCCATGCGTGGTCGGATTTCACCGAATCTTGGGTACTGTCCCTTCATAACCACACATGCAAAACCGCCCCTTGCCCTGCCGAACCGCGCCCATAGCATCGGTGCATGAATGAATTCAACGCACTACGCGCGCGAGGCAGAAGCGGGACAAGGCCATCACCACGGCGCGTGATGAGTACGCCGAAACGCTCACCCGCATTGCTGCGCTCGAACAAGATTTGCTCGGGCGTGAGCCATCTACGCATCGCAAGATCAGCGAATGTATCGAATCGCTGATCCCTTCCGATCGATCGTTTACGACGGTCGACATTATGACGGGATTGGAGGCACTCGACCCTGCACGTGTGTGGCGAAAGCGGTCGATCGACAATCATCTGTCGAGATTGCGTGAGCGTGGTCTTGTGCGTCGTGTGAAGCGATCAAGCGGGACGGAGCCGGCGGTCTACGTTCGGGTGGGCGTGGAAGTCGATCCGCTGCCGTTCGAGGATATGACGCTGGTCGATGTTATCGCGTCAGTTCTAGAAACCCGCCCGATGAACCCAACGGAAATGGTCGTCGCTATGCTTGAAGCCGGGTACAAGACTTCTATGGAAAAAATAGCGTTTCGGGATGCGATTAGCGTTGAATTAAAAAGGGACAAAAATCGTTTTCGGCGGGACAATGGGCGATGGCTTCTAGTCCAAACTTGATCTCCTGAAAAATCAAGGCCCAGCACGTATTTGCGATAGTCGCTAACAGTTTCATCATCCGCTTGACTTTGTTAGCGATTTTTGTTTTACTCCACCTAGGCCGTTAGAAGAGATCGCAAATCATGGAGCTATCCACATGCCTTCCGATGTTGTCAAACAGCTAAAGGATCAGGCCCACCGATATGAGAACGCAGCTCGAAAGTTGCGAGAAGCAGCCGAAATTCTGGAGTCTGACGTCAACGGAATAGCGGCACATAGCGACGTGCCGCCAGCAGCCGGGAAGAAGAGCCGAATTGAGCAAATCGAGGATTACCTAAGACAAAACGGCTCGCAAGCCAGAAAAGACGTGATTCGTGGGCTGCCGAAAATTCCAAAGGGTACTGTTTCAGCCCTTCTGAATGCAAATAATTTCGATCGGACAGATGACGGACTGTGGAAGCCTCGCGAGGATTAACGTCGCGCAGGTGGCACAACGTGAACGGAGGTGATTTGAAATAAAACGAGCCCGAATCGAAGCTGACACTTCGACCGGGCTCTTTGTGTTTGTAACCAAACCCTTTGACTGGGGGGAGGACGGTCCTCACCGCGACTTGCAATCCGCCGAAAACCGGTTCGACTCCGGTCCCAGTCTGGTTTTAGCTACCGCTCAGGGCCTGCCAGGTAGGCGCCAAGTCCTTATAAGCCAAGGCGACCGGGTTCGATTCCCGCCAGGTCCAACTCAAAAAAACCGCAGCAAGCGGCCACGGCCATTCTGCGCGCAAGTATACGTTCAACAGACATTTAATGCAACAGATTTCACCCCATTCCACGTAGAAAGGAGACATGTCGTGTGTTGGTTACCACGCGCAGAAATATCGTTGTGGGGCCGCTAGGCCCCTATTTTTCTTCGGCGTTTTGCTGCCTTCAGCAGCACATCACGAGCCCATTTTGAAGCGTTTCCCTCTGATACCTCGTCTATTTGCCGCCTTTCCTTCACTGTTAGGCGGATTCTAAGCGGTTTGTCTCGACGATCATCGTCAGTAAGTTTCTTTCGGCCCATGTCCAATAAGCGTAGCCACAACTTTTCCATATGTCAATGCTATTCTTGTGGCTACATCTATTGACACGATCAATAAACGTGGCTACAATTATATTTAGTAGTAGGTCATTAGCCAACAAAAAGACCCCGGCTGGGCGGCAACCCAACCGGGGCGAAGAACCGACCAAGCTTTCGCTAGGCCAATCTTGACAAAGCCATTCTAGCGAGGGCTGCAACTGAAAGCGAACTCGCGATGATAGCTGCAACCTGCGACCACCCGAGCCGGAAGAAACACGGACGCGACCGCAAAGGCCAGCAGCGTTGGAGATGCCCCGATTGCAAATCCACGTTTGCCAGCGACCAGCGACCGCTAGGCAACATGCGGCTAGACATGGACAAAGCAATGATGGTTCTCGGCATGCTCCTAGAAGGCATGAGCATCCGTGCTTGTGAGCGACTGACCGACGTCAAGCGTGACACGATCTGCGACTTGATTGTGACCGCTGGCGAGAACTGCGACCAATTCCTACAAAAAGCCGTTCAAAGCGTAGAAGCCAAGTTCATCGAACTAGATGAGCTTTGGGGCTTCGTTCATTGCAAGAGCCGCACCAAGCAAGCCAAGCGGATCGTTGGAAACGTCGGCGATTCGTGGACATGGCTTGCCATCGACTGCGACAGCAAGATGATCCTTTCACATGCCGTCGGAAACCGAGACGATGATACTTGTCGCCGATTTCTCCATCGCTTGAACGATGCCACCACCGGCAAGACTCAAGTAACGTCCGATGGCTTCGCGTCGTACACGCACAACGTGCCCTATCACTTGGGGTCGCGAGTCGACTTCGCCCAGCTAATCAAGAGCTATTCGTCGAGCCAGAGCGAAACAAGATACAGCCCGGCGACGATAACCGGCATCATCAAGAAACCCAGATTCGGAAACCCGGACCTAGACTACGTGTCGACCAGCTACTCCGAACGCTTGAACCTCTCGGTTCGCATGCACGTTCGACGATTCACGCGACTCACCAACGCTCACAGCAAGTCGGCTCGGCACCATACCGCGATGATTTCGCTGTTCGTCGCTTGGTACAATTTCTGCCGGAAGCACGAAGCGTTGAAAAAAGTGACCCGCGCGATGGCTGCAAAATTGTCACAAAAACCGTGGTCGATCAAAGAGCTTTTACAGCGGGCAGTTAGGTAGCGCGTGTGGATTTAGCGGGACAGTACCGAATCTTGTGCCATATGTCGCACGCGAAGTACAAGAACCATGGCAGAACAGATCGGAAACACGGCGCGGTGCGTCGCTGGCCTGGTTCTTAGCTTTGCCCCCATGGAGGCCCGTATGGCATAATAATAAGTAGTACGTTGATGATGGAGATTTTCCCCATGGCCACTGATTCCACTGAGCTTGAGCGGTTTCGGCGATTCGTCGACAAGAAGCTAGCAGGCGGACGCCAAGACTTCTCGCTTGCTGAGACAGTCGCGGAGTTTGAAGCCTATGAGGCCGAGGTTGCGTGCCTTGGTGAAGCGATGCAAGAGTCGATTGACCAAGCCAATAGGGGTGAGGCGAAGCCTTTGGACAGTGATGCGTTGAAGAAGGAGATACGTGACGAGCTCGCTGAAGAGGGCATCAGAGAATAATGCCTGCGTCGATTTTATTCAGGCTCCGAATGCCACCAGGGTGCTCAGTCACATAGGGCAGTTTTCATCGGCCCGCCTGCCCTCTATGGCAGGTTCTCGTAGATTGCTCCGAGGTAGGTATTGAAGATGCGGAAGATGAGCACCACGATGAACGTTGCCACCAGAATCCAGACGCCGAATCCCGCAATTTGAGTTAATACCGTCAGGGCGGCATCTGCCCGCTGTTCATACTGCCGTGAGAGCAGTGTCATCTGCTCTGGCAGCCGTCCGCTTTGCTCGCCAACCCTTACCGCGTCTAGAAAGTCGTGAGGAAAGGCCCCGGTGTCGGTCATGGCTTCGTGGATCTCGCTCCCTTCGGTGATCTGATCAACGACTCTTCGCGAATGGACGAGGTGGAACGGATCGCCGCTGGCGCGAAACCCAAGCGGCAGCGCCTTCTGCAGTGACATTCCCGTGTCCAACGTCAGGCTCATCGACCACGCCATCCTTGCCAGCGCCAACGTCGTGAGCGCCCCGCCGACAACCGGCAATCGATAGGCGAGTCGTACAAGTGGCTCAACCCACGGCGCCCCACGCCGGCTAGCTTCGAAGAGAACAGCCGAAACGCCCACCACGGTGGCAACAATGCCGAAATAGATCGTCGCCCCGCGATCACCGGTGAGCCCCCACCCCAGCACGTCCATGGCTTCGCCGCCGCGGGTATCGGCAATCCACCCTAAGATCCAGATCAACAGCCCGACCGTGCAGATGGCCGCCGCCAATTGGGTCAGCGGCCAGGAGATGGCCGTCATGAACTCCCGCCGCAGGGACAACTGTCGTTCGTAGTGTACGGCCAAATGGCGAAACACCTCGGGCAGTTGCCCCGTCTCCTCTCCAACCTCGACTAACTCTCGAAATAGCTCGGGAAAGAACTGTCCACTTTCCTCAATCGCATCGCTCAGTGAGTGACCCGCTTTCACTGCTTCGTAGGCTGCCCGCATCACCCGCCGCTGTGCCGCCGGCGCCTGAGAGCCGGCTTCCCGCTCGACCACACGACGCAGGTCGATCCCGGCTTCCAAAGACGTTGCCATCCGCCGGCACATGGCGGCAAGCGGCTTCATGTGTGCGCGGGATTGAAGAAGCATCGGAGTCTCGCAGGGGAATTAGAATCAGGAGGACGGTGCAGCGGCTGGTGGTAAGAATCGAATCTTATCCGACAGAGGCACCTTTGATTATAGGCGTGTTACCGGGCGAATGAGGTCTGCTGACCGTCCCCGACTGCCTACTCGTTAAGCCGTGGGTCTATCTGTTACAATCCTCGGCTTGTGGCACGCAGGCTAGGGCGTCTGGCGTGAGAATCGTGTATTCGGCGAGAAGCAAAGCGGCAAGATGAGAAAGCTGGATACGGTGGCCATTCTGGGGGTCGGCTTGATCGGCGGTTCGATCGGCTTGGCGCTGCGCCATCGAAATCTGGCCCGTACGGTGGTGGGCATCGGTCGCAGTCAAGCTTCGTTGCGTGTGGCACGTCGCGTGGGGGCCGTTTCGACCACCACGACCGATATCGCCCGTGGTGTTGCCGACGCGGAACTGGTGGTGATCTGCACGCCAGTCGAGCGGATTGTCGAACACGTACACGAGGTTGCCCGAGCGTGCCACCGAAAGGCGCTTGTGACCGACGTCGGGAGCACGAAGTCCGAGATTATCGCCAATCTCGCCGGTACCCTCCCCAAGACCGTGCGTTTCATCGGAAGCCATCCGCTGGCCGGTGGCGAACAAGCCGGACCGGCGAAGGCGCGGGTCGATCTGTTCGAGGACCGGATGGTGGTCATTACCCCCACCAAAGCAAGCCCCACGGTCGACTGCCGGCAACTGATCGATTTTTGGACGGCCCTAGGAGCACGGGTTGTTTCGATGACCCCGCGCATGCACGATCGGACCGTGGCGGGGATTAGCCATTTGCCGCATCTCCTGGCATCGGCGCTTGCCGCGGCGACGCCGGAAAAAAGTCTATCGCTGGCCGCAACCGGGTTTGAAGACACGACGCGAGTTGCCGCCGGCGATCCAGATTTATGGACACAGATTTTTTTGAGCAACCAAGCACCCGTGCTCGAAGCGCTCGCCCGGTTGGAGATTTCGCTGGAGCAATTCCGCACGGCGATCGAAAACCGTGACACCCGCACTTTGAAACGATTGCTTACAACCGCGAAACGGAAACGCGATGCTGTGGGAAGTTGACATCTATCCGGCCGACGGACAACCCGACGTGGCTGCGTCGAACATCTCTTCTGAGGCGCGCGAGTTGTCGCTGGTTGATGACTTGCGCGTGTGGACCGCACGAGGCTACTTGATCGAGGGGAATCTAGACCGCTCGGACATTCAGCGGCTCGCCCGCGAGCTGTTGGTCGATCCGGTAGTTGAACGGAGCGTGCTCGGCGAAGTGGGCGAGACGTCGCTGACCGAACCGCCAGAGGGAGCCGGGGTGTTGGTCCACGTGCTTCCCAAACCGGGCGTGATGGATCCCGTGGCGCAAAGCGCCGTGGCCGCCATTGGCGACTTCGACCTAAAAGCCCAAACGGTTCGCACCTTGCGGAAATATTGGTTTGGTGACCTGCCGGCCGATCGCTTACGGGCACTCTGTACCAAAGTGCTGGCCAACGAAGCGATCGATGAAGTGATTGTTGGGCCGTTGGACTTCGATCAGCTACAGATCGGTTCACCCTATCGTTTCGAGCCGCTGAGCGTCGCGATTCGTGAACTCGATGCCACGGCGTTGGCGAAGATGAGTCGCGAGCAACAGCTCTATTTGCAGACGGCCGAAATGGAAGTCATCCGCGACTACTATCGCGGCTTGGATCGCGATCCGACGGACGCCGAACTGGAAACGATCGCCCAAACCTGGAGCGAACACTGTAGCCACAAGACGCTCGCCGGGCGCATTCATTACATCGGGCCCGAGGGTGAACGACAATTCGAAAACATGCTTCGCGAAACGATCTTCGCCGCCACGCAAGAAATACGTAAAGCGGCTGGCGACGACGACTGGTGCGTTAGCGTGTTCGAGGACAATGCCGGTATCGTGCGGTTCGACGAAGAGAACAACGTGGTATTCAAGGTTGAAACGCACAATCATCCTTCGGCCCTTGAGCCCTACGGCGGGGCGAACACCGGTATCGGCGGCGTGATTCGCGATCCTTTGGGCACGGGCATGGGTGCCAAACCAATCTGCAACACCGATGTGTTTTGCTTCGCTCCGCCAGATACGCCCAGCGAAGACTTGCCACGGGGCGTGCTGCATCCCAAACGCGTGATGCGAGGTGTCGTCTCGGGGGTTCGCGACTATGGCAACCGAATTGGCATTCCGACCGTCAACGGTGCCCTCTTCTTCGACCCACGCTATCTGGGAAATCCGTTGGTTTACTGTGGCAATGTCGGCATTTTGCCACGCGATCAGTCGAGCAAAGAAACGCAACCAGGCGACAGCATCGTCGTTGTCGGCGGTCGCACGGGCCGCGATGGAATTCATGGGGCGACGTTTAGTTCGGCCGAATTGACACACGAGAGCGAAAGCCTCTCTGGCGGGGCTGTGCAAATCGGCAACGCGATCACCGAAAAAATGGTGGTCGATGTGATCCTCGCCGCCCGCGATCTTGGGCTGTACAACGCCATCACCGATTGCGGCGCCGGGGGGCTTTCTTCCGCGGTTGGCGAGATGGGCGAACACATTGGCGCTGAAGTGTGGCTGGAAAAGGCCCCCTTGAAATACGACGGGCTGACTTACACCGAGATTTGGATTTCCGAAGCCCAGGAACGCATGGTGCTGGCCGTTCCGCCAGAGAAGTGCGAAGCATTCCACAATCTATGTGCGGCCGAAGGTGTCGAGGCGACGGTGATCGGTCGGTTCGAGGCGAGTGGACGACTTTGTTTGAAGTATCAAGATAACGTGGTGGCCGATTTGGACATGCGGTTCTTGCATGATGGTCGTCCGCCGGTGATTCGCGAGGCCCGCTATACTCCGCCGGCGATTGTGCCGCTGGTGATCGGTGATGACGTCGCGAGCGACCATGGCGAGACGTTGCTGCGGATTCTCGGTTCGCTCAATGTTTGCAGCAAAGAATGGGTCATCCGGCAATACGACCACGAAGTGCAAGGCGGTAGCGTTATCAAACCGCTGGTCGGCGCCTTGAACGATGGCCCTAGTGATGCCGCCGTCGTGCGACCGGTGCTCTCTTCGCGGCGTGGCATTGTGGTCGCCTGCGGCATGAACCCACGTTATGGCGACTTCGACACCTATCACATGACTACCAGTGCGATTGACGAAGCGATTCGAAATTGCGTTGCCGTGGGCGCGGATCCACAACGCATTGCGATCTTGGATAATTTCTGTTGGGGCGATTGCGAACGAGCAGAGACGCTCGGTTCGCTGGTGCGCGCGGCGATCGCATGTTACGAGTTGGCCTGTGAATTGGGCACTCCTTTCATTAGCGGCAAAGACAGCCTCAACAACGAATTCAGCTATGTGGACGATGATGGTGAATCCCACACCATCGCAATTCCGCCGACCTTGTTGATCAGTGCCATGGGGCAAATGGAAGACACCCGTCGGGCGGTTACCATGGACCTGAAACGGCCGGGAAATGTGCTGTATCAACTCGGCGTCACGCGCGACGAACTCGGCGGCTCACACTTCGCGATGGTTACGTCCCGCGATGGCGGTCAGGTTCCGCGCGTCGACAGTGCCAGGGCAAAGCAAACTTTCGCCGCACTGCATCAGGCGATCTCGCAAGGTTTGGTCCGTGCGTGCCACGACATGAGCGAGGGTGGGCTTGCCGTGACCGTGGCCGAAATGGCCTTTGCCGGTTGCCATGGAGCGCAAGTCGATCTTGACTGCGTGCCTCACGACCTCGACCAGGGACAACAAGCTTCGGCCGCGCATCGAACAAGCGTGTTGCTGTTCAGTGAAAGTAACACCCGGTTTGTTTGCGAAGTGGCGCCCGAGTGTGTCGCGGACTTCGAGCGCGAGATGGCTGATCTACCTTGTGCCAGAATTGGTGAAGTGGTCGAGGAACCGCGACTGCGGATTGTTGACGCGGCAGCAACGGCCACCGAACCGGATGTTGTGATTGAGACAGCACTCGGCGATTTGAAGGAAGCATGGCAGGCACCGCTGCGGTGGTAGACCTCCCCGGCAACCATTGGAATGAAGATTGAAGGAATAATATGATGGCAAAACCGCATGTTCTCGTCATTCGGGCACCCGGTACGAACTGCGATCAAGAAACCGCCTATGCGTTTGAACAGGCGGGCGGAACAACGGAAATCGTCCACATCAACCGCCTGCTTTCCGAACAAGAGTTGGTCAGCAAATTCCAAATCTTGTGCATCCCGGGCGGGTTTAGCTACGGCGATGACGTGGCCGCCGGGCGAATCTTGGGCAATCAGATTCGCCATCATCTGAGCGAATGTCTGTTGAAGTTCCGCGATGCCGACAAACTCATTCTCGGAATCTGCAACGGATTCCAAGTGCTCACGCGTTCCGGATTGTTCCTGACCGACGAAGACGGTACCGCAGAGGTGGCCACGTTGACCGCGAACGACTCGGGAAAGTATGAAGATCGCTGGGTACGGCTTTCGGTCGCTGGCACGCAGTGCGTGTTTTTCCGCGATATCGAGTCGCTCTATTTGCCCGTCGCCCATGCGGAAGGGAAGTTCGTGGCCCGCGACGAGGCCACATTCGCCGATTTGCAACGGCAGGGGCAGTTGTTCTTGCGTTACGAGCATCTCGCAACCTCGCACAACTCGGCGATGAACGACTCCTCGGCGGTCGACCAATCTCAAGAAACGCAAGGCGGCGGAACGAGTGTTGCCACCAAACATGAGAAACAGGCGGCGGTGGTTCCCTACCCGGCGAATCCCAACGGCTCGCAAGGCAACGTTGCCGGGGTTTGCGATGAGACGGGCCGTGTGTGCGGGATCATGCCGCATCCCGAGCGTTTCATCGACCGCACGCAACACCCACGCTGGACACGCGAAGAACTGCCCGAAGAAGGTGCCGGGCTCGCGGTGTTCCGCAACGCAGTAGGTTACTTCGCATAGAACATCACCTCGGCGCACAGACTACTCGAGGATTCCCGCGCCGAATTGACCTTGGTTGTCCCCATTGGGTTTCCGCGGTGCTGGAGACTCTTTGCGAGGGGCCGGCTGATGCGGGCCCCGAGGCACTTCAGCCGATTCGACCTTGGTCTTCGGTTGCTCGGCGGGGGCGGGCGGTTTTGAATCATTCTTTTCAGGCGACGACTGCTCGGGCGATCTTGCCGGAGATTGCTGGAAGTGAGGCCCCGACGAACTTGTCGTCGTGTGCCCCTCGTCCGTGAACCCGTATTCGTAATCGTGGTCCAGGTCTTCGTAGCGTGGCTGATATCCTGGCGACTGCGATCGATTGATCTCTTCTTGAAACGCCTGCACGATTCGTTTTTGAACCATTTCGCGGCATTCGGAATTGATCGGATGCGCGATGTCGGCATAAAGTTTGGCGCGGCCCTCATTGTCCTTGGCCAACTGTTCGTTTTGCACTCGGTTCCCGCACTGGTTGCAGTAGCACGCCCGCAAGTGATTCTTGAAGCCGCATTTCGGGCAGCGCACCGTGAGCTTGCGGCTGGGCATGGCCACGAAGGGCCCATTCGTGCCCTCAATGATCTTCAAGTCTCGGACGACAAAGGCGTCATCGAACGTGATGGAGCAGAACGCCTGTAGGCGTTCGCTCAGATCTTCCATGAGCTTAATACGCACTTCGGTGATTTCCACGACCGTACTCCTTGTTGCGAGTCAATCAGCAGCAGGCTTGAACGATGTGGATGTCCCCCACTTCTTGCGACCTCAGCATCGCGGCAATTCGCCGCGCGTGTCGAGCGCCGCGGCACAGGGCAAAGTAGCTCGTGCCGCTGCCGCTCATCTGATGTCCCAAGACATCCAGTTTGGAAAATGTCTCCTCGACTCGTCCGATATCATCACACAGACCCGCGGCGATCGGCTGCAAACGGTTATGCAGGCGCCGCCCCAATCGGTCGATGTGGCCTCTGCTCCATGCCTCGACAACCGGTTCGATCGACAGAGCCGTGGTCGCTGGTTGGCAAGCGCCAAACACTTTGGCAGTGGAAAGTCCGCGCGGAGGGCGAACCACGACGAAGTGCAAAGCGGCCGGCAGGGCGACGGGCTCGATCTTCTCGCCACGGCCACGACAAATCGCCGGCCCGCGACCAAGAAAGAACGGTATATCGCTACCTAGTTCGGCGGCCACGCGAGAAAGCTCTTGCCGGTCGAGATGCAGTTGCCAGAGGCGATTGGCCGCCAGCAATGCGGCCGCCGCGTCGCTCGATCCCCCGGCCAATCCGGCCGCTAGGGGAATCCGCTTCGTTAGCCGCACGCACATTCCTCGACCACAGCCAGTGCGTTCTTGCAACAGCCGCAGCGCTCGCACCACGAGGTTGTCGGTTCCCTCCGGCAAGACGTCGCCACGTGCCTGTTGGCTTCGCCGGCCGAGCGATTCACGAGCGGATAGTTCGATCCGCCCGGTTATCGTTTCCTCGAAGTACAACGTATCGCATAAATCGACGGGGCACATGAGCGTTTCGATCTCATGAAACCCGTCGCTACGTTTTTCCAAAATCTCCAAGAACAGATTTAGTTTCGCTGGTGCCCAAACTACAAGCCCCGTGGCTGTTTGTTTGACCCACATGCAAACTCTGTTTTAGCCGGCTGCTGAAGAGCAACTCAGCACGCCTTAAACAACGAATTGACAAAGACGACGTTGAACAAATGATTGTCTGACTCCCGCGAACGGGAAGCGATTTCGATCAACGGCCAGATTGTATCCAGATTTCGGCGCAATGGTCAACCTTATTTGCCTTTTACGCAGAGTGATAGCGGAGTGAATGAAAGATTGGAGCGGCAGAGTCCGTGCAGCGCGGCTGACCAGCAATCCATTCGTCGACAGTCGGTCAATCTCTTACGTACAACATGATTGATCCCACAGTTTGACCGTGTCGGGCCCATGAAGCGGGGGGGCAATCAGACACACTGGGAGCGAAGGCGGTTTTACGCCATAAACCGGCTGCTCAATCAGAAGCCAAGCTCGCGCAAACCAGCGACTCGTCGTTACGGGCAAAGACGTGGCGGTTGGCATAGGCAGGATGTGCCCAGCAAACCCCCTGTTCGCCCCCGCGGCGGCGAAGCTGCACCTTAGTCGGCTCGATTAGCTTCGCCCGACTGATTTCATCGAAACCCGCTGGAGATAGGCGAGCGATCACCAACTCGCCAAGCTCGTTGAATAACCACGTTTTATCGCCGTTGCGTACCATGTGGATGGTGCCCCAACGAACATTGGGCCCCGCCGTGAGATCCTCCCACACACGATCGCCCGTGCCCGCTTCCAGGCATCGCAGTTCGCCATAGCTATCGACGCCATACACGTAGTCTCCGACCAAGTGTGGGGTGCTGATGATCGAATGCAAGCTGTCAGTCTTCCGTTCGTTTGGTCCCAAGCGTCGCCACAATTGGCTGACCTGCGGTTTCGTGCGATCAAGCTTGAGCATTAACGCACCGTCGTAAAACGACGTCACCAGCAGCCGCTCGGCTCCGATCGCCGGAGTAGTAATCCCGATGACCATGCGGGTTGGCTTGAAGCGATACTTCCAGTACACACTGCCATCGGTCGGATTGAGCCCAACCACGTTATCGCCGGTCCAGCAGACGACGACTGTTTGGCCCCCCTGTTCGATTGTGATGGGTGCCGAATACGAAGCCCGATCGGAGAGCGCTTTCCAACGTTCGGCGCCCGTCTTGCGATCCAACGCGACAACACAAGCACCGTCGGCGCCGCCGATATGCAAGATCACCACATCACCTTCGATAAGCGGCGCGGCAGCGATTCCCCAAATGGGCATTTCGATGTCGTATTCGGCGTTCAAGTCCATCTTCCACACGATGTCGCCCGACGCCGCATCGAAACAAAACATGTGCCCCATGGTTCCCAGCGCATAGGCCCGGCCGTCGTCGATCGTAACACTTGCACGTGGACCGGCTTCGTAGCCAACTCCCTTGTAGAAGCAGTCGTAGGTGTGCGTCCACAACGGTTCTCCGGAGCGGGCATCGAAGCAATGCACACGTTCTTGCTGCTTCGGCTCAGTGAGCCGGTCGGTGACGTAGACCCTTCCCTTGGCAACCGTGGGCCCGCTGTAACCGCTGGCGATCTTGGCACTCCAGAGAATTGGAATTTGTTCGCTGTCGAACGCTTCAACGATTCCCTGTTCCCGCCACATGCCGTCTCGAGTTGGCCCTCGCCATTGCGGCCAATCGTCGGCATGCGTCATCACTGATGTAGAGATTAGTAACAGAGTGATGCAGAACGTCTTGACTCGTCCAGAATGCCACATAGAACGTTCCCTACAAGAGTCTTGGGATAGGCGTTTCGTAGTCAAAGGGATCATCGGCGGTAGCCTTTTCGAGTGCGTGCCATCGCGGGGTGAAGCAATCGTCTAGCTGCGCGTGAGCTTGTGAAACTGTTCCATCAACCTGTTGGTGATGGGGCCCGGCGATCCGTTGCCAATCATGCGACTGTCGATCTTGATGACCGGAATGACTTCGGCGGCGGTACCTGTCAGAAAACACTCATCCGCGATATAGACGTCGTGTCGGGTGAGTGCCATCTCGCGGACCTCGATCTTGTCATCTCGGGCCAACTCGATGACTGCGTCTCGGGTTACCCCTTCGAGAATCCCCGCATCGAGCGGTGGTGTGAGTAGCACGCCATCGCGGACGAGAAAGATATTGTCGCCCGTGCATTCGGCGACTTCACCCTTGGTGTTGAGCATCAGCGCCTCGACACAGCCGGCTTGCAGGCCTTCGATTTTCGCCAAAATATTGTTGAGATAGTTCAGCGACTTGATTCTAGGGCTGAGCGCCGCCGCATGGTTGCGAATCGTGCTGGCGGTGACGATCTCCAGCCCCTGCTCGTAGGTTTCCGCCGGATAGAGGTTGATATGGTCGGCAATGATGATCACCTGGGCATCGTCGCAGCGGTTAGGATCAAGCCCTAGCGTGCCGGAACCTCGCGTGACCAGCAAACGGATGTAGCCGTCATCGATTTGATTGGCTTGTAGTGTGTCGAGCACCGCGGCGGACATTGCATCGCGAGTCATGGGAATTTCGAGCCAGATTGCTCGGGCAGAGTCCCACAGGCGGGCCAGATGTTCGTTTAACCGAAAGTGGCGACAACCTTAGCTACTCAGCCCCTCGAAGACGCCATCGCCGTACAGCAA
>CAZNXE010000069.1:0-21313 GCA_964576465.1 uncultured Planctomycetaceae bacterium | reverse complement strand
ATCGTGTTGGCCGTCGCTTCCGACTCCCCTTCTCCTGCTTCGTTGGCGACACATCATCGCCGATCTCGACCACCGTGGCGGGCGATCGTGATTGCACATCTGGTGTTTGTGTCGTTGGCGAATCGGCGGGGATGTAGGCAGCCGCCGTTGGCTCGGACGTTCTGGCCGAAGGTGCCGGCAAGAGTCGCTGTTGCATGTCGGCCATCAGGTTATGCAGATCGCGGACGAGTGAGTTTGTTTCTTTCTCGCGTTCCACACGATCGGCGATCTGATGATTCTTGATCTTCATCTCGTCGCGAAGATCCTGCTTATCTTGTTCGAGTCCACTGATGCGTTCTTGTAAGATGTGAACGAGTTCGGGACGAGCGATGGTGTCACTCCCCTCCTCCGTTTTCGAGGCGACTTTCTCTGGTGCATGTCTCTGGCTAGGGCGACGTGCATGACCGCGTCGACCGTACTTCTTTTCCAGCCATGTTGTGCGCAAATACCACACCGGATTCTTCCCGTCGAGGCACAGTTGATCGATGCGATCTGGAAGCATTCCCATGCCGTCGATCACTTCCCCATCTTCGGTGCGAAGCCGACAGTGATCCAGAATTTTTGGATTCTGGACCTTCATGGCATCGGCCAGATCGCGAGTCAGTTGACGGTGGGACCGCTCGTACTTCTCAGACGCTTCTTTCTTCGTGATGAAGCCTGGGACAGGAGTTGTTGGCATAGGCCAAGGGGGTGACAAGAAAAGGTTGGCTTAAGACTAGACCTGCGCGCGAATCGCTGTCAACGATTTGTCCTACCCCTGTGGCGTACGTCACGCGCGGTCTGGTGTCATAGGGGGTGTGCCATCTTGATTTGTCTCTCTGAAAGATCAATAACCCCGTTACCCGAAGAATGATTGGCGTACGTCACCCGAGGATTGGCGTAAGACAAAGCGTAAGACAGACGTACGCCATGGCACGTGGGTACGACATGGGATCAGAAACAAGGCTGTCGTACGGTCGATGCTTCAACACTCGCATCAAGGGCGACACCGCTGTGCCTAGATGTTCTTACTGCTGACGAAATGCGTGACGCAAGGGGGCGACATCATGACATACGCTCGGCATACGACACCGTGGAACGTGTCGTAAGACAACAGTACCGCAGCAGTCATTGACGGTACGACAGGACACTTCGCGGAATATTCTCGCGACGCCAAAATGACGTACGACAATTCATCGGACTCGAGCGTTCACGATCGACCACGATAGGGGAGTGTTACTTGTCGGAACGCTGGTCGATCCTCGCCGCAAATGTTCATCGGTCTTGTTCGCGTGGCACGATCGCATGAGACCATCTTGTTCCAGGGTATTGTTCGGAGGCGATTGTGCTCTTCGTCGTACGACGAAGAGGGGAGTGATCGCGCATCATCAATTGACCAAATGGCTCGACACGTGCATGCTGCAAACGTGGATAAGCTGCCCGCACTCAAATCACAGGAAATCCCATTCGATCATCCCGACAGTTGCAACATGTTCCAGGCAAGTCTGGACAAACCGTTCGTTGCCACACCAGACGCGATCGCGTTGTACCAACGCGAGACGATCATCGCGTGCCTTTTCGTATTGCAAGAAATGGCACGAGAAAAGAATGGGCTGGATTATTTGCAAGTCTTCACATCCGCAGACAAGCGGGAAAATCTTTGGTACATCGAAGACGGGCCAGGCGGTGCGATAACCGCGTTGCTGCCGTCGAATTATTGATAATGAACAGCGACTCGACCCATCACAAATCGTTCATCGCCAAGACTGCGTTTCGGAACACAGAGAAGAGGGTAGAGGGGGCGTGGGGGAGAGGGGACTCGTCTCCCCCGTCAAGGGCGGGCAGTTCTAGTGACCGGTTACGACGCAGGCCCGCAGGCTGTCAGTTGCCGTGGTCTCGGGGGCTTGTTGCTCGTAGCATGTTACTCATGGAATACTTCGATCTTGAACAGCATGCGCAGCGTTGTGGCACCGACATGAGAGATTACGAAAACGGCGGTCGCGAATGGCGCCAATTGGATATGGGATATAGTCGTCCCGTCTCCCAGGCGGACAGCCACGGAGACACGAGCAGCTTCTAACGTTTTCTTCGATGGGAACGCGACAACTCAGTTGCTCAACGATGGAGTTGCACATACCAATGGTTGAATCTCGCATGGAAGAGAAAGCACTTCACCAGCATATCCGGAGGCGTACTGTTCGGTTGCTTGACCTTACTGATAAATCTGCCGGTGGGTCGGCGGTGACCGTGCAACTTGGCGAACGTTTTTTTCTTGCTACGGCCGCTCATGTCATCCCACCGAATCATGAGATAAGGGTGCTTGTCGGAGAAGCCGATGAAGAGAACATTGGGCAGTTCAAAGCGAGGCACGTCAATGAAGAAGACGACGTCGGCCTATTGGAGCTTGACGAATCAACGGCTGGTGCGATCGATAGCGAATTCACTGGCTATGAGCAACTGCCAATCCATTTTGACCAATCGTCCAGATGGTGTGCGACGCTCATTGGCTACCCAGGGATGTCCGTTGTTAGTGAAGATGAGAGGGATGGTGATATCCTTCGCAGGACACACAGCTTCGCCACATTCTCGCTCGTAACCAATATCATTCCATTCGGGGAATGGCCGAAGAGGGCATCTTTCCAACGAAGGCCTCCGTCCGAGGAATCGGACATATTCGTTGAGTTCAAGCCGGAAACAACTGTCTATCATCAAGACTGGACGGACCTCGATCGTCCGGATACGCCTGCGCCTGAGGATGAAGTGCGGCTCGAAGGAATGAGTGGCTGTGGTATTTGGCTTGACCGTGCGCGCGACGATGGAGTGTGGCGATCCGAACCAAGCCTCGCAGGCATAGACACCGGAGTGTGTCCCTCCCAGGGTTGGGCTCGGGGAACGCAAATTGCCCATTGGCTTGCGCTGGTGTGCGAACACTACAAGGAGTTTTCCTGGATTCGTAGCCAACTAAAGGATCGTTGACTTGCCGGACCGGTCGTTTCTTGCACGATCCAGTAGTTGGTCGATTCGCGTTGAGGAAGGTCCAGTGAAAGGTACGAACCGCCGCGGCGCACGAACAGGGCACTGACGGCAGCGAACCCGTTCGCGTAGTCGTTCCGCAACCCGTTCACGACCCGTTCCGGCGTGAACGGGTATTTGAACGGGTTCTCACTGTGGGTTGTTTGTTGTTTTGTTCCCTTTTTTATGGGGGTGCGGGGGTGCTGGGGGCACTCTCTCGCGGTGCTCGTTCGACCCCCCGCTATTTCCCTGAGAGTGGGTTCCCGCTCGGCTTTGGCCTCGCACCCACTGACCGCCGACGCTGCCGGTCGGTTCCAGGCAAATAGCCGGGGGTTTCTGACCCCCAGCACCCCCGCACCCCCAACGGCCTGTTTGTGTCCCGGTTGCGACCCGCGACAACCCCAGCCCCCGCATCGATCAGATCGACGGAATGCCTGCACGAGAATGCCACGGCTCCGCCTCGACGCAACTGGTCCCTTCGGGCGTGCAGTCTTGCGTCTCGTCGGTCGGCCGTGGCGTGGGAAAGGCATTACTTCCTTCCCCACACTTCCATGCTGTATCGCGTGAAGCTCACCAGCGTCATCGTCGACGCGACCTCTCGCCGGGAGGCATTTCTCGTCGCCCGACGCAAACTCTCGGTGTCTCCGGACTCCTTCATCGCCGGCATATACAACGACGAAACCACGAGCGGCAACAAGTCGCTGCTGTGGCGAATTGTGACGGGTAAATAGCCCGTCACATGATTCCCGGTTGCGGCCCCACGAATCCCACCCCTCGCATACATGCCCTTACCTACAAACTGCTCGCAGTCGGTTGCAGTGTACCCGCCGTTCTCCTGATGCCATCAAGGCGTGCTCGCGGATCGCCGGCAAGAGGTTTGCTCGGGCACAGCCGGCAAACCTGCACGGCGATGGACGTGACCGACCCCGCTCGTCAGCCTTGACTGCGGAGCATGCGGCGGGTCCATGACAACCAAGCTGCAAGCTCCAATTCAGAGCGGCAGCGTTCTAATTCCTTCCCCATTTTTCCAATGGTGAACACTACCGAATCAGCCCCGCGTCCGGCTGCTACCAAGGACGCGAAGATGCCCAAGATCGACTTCAAAGTCGAGATGGGTGCTATCTCTGCCGTGGTCTACGAAACCGGCAGAACGTCGATCCGTCGCTGGTACAGAAAACCAGACGGCCAAGGCGACACAACGTCGATCAGCTTTCCGAACAAGGCAAGCCTTGTGAAAGCGATCGCTGCACTGAACCAGTGTAGCGAGTTCCTCGAACCGGATACGCCGGACGAGAAATAGAGACGTGCGTGTCGCACCCCACGGTGGCTTTTGCTACCGTGGGGTTTTTGTTTCCTTCCCAACTCTACCATGACCCGTGCCAATCTAAACTTTGTGTGGCAGAACTGCGGTGAAGCACCGCGAACGCTGTTCCACTATCACAATGGCGACCAGTCGCCCGAAGGACTTCTCACGTTCTTTGGTGTCGAGGAATTCCTTTCAATCGATCATCCGTGGGAGCCGGACGATTTTCGTGCTTGGATTGCCAAGCAGTATCGTGTCGCCGGGCGAAAAGTCGTCACCGTCCCCAGCGGCGTGACAATTGACGCACACTGCCAAATCGAGGAACCGGCCGAGCCGGAAGACCTTGGCGAAGGCGGTCAGCCTTGCATCTATTACACGGACGGTTTCACCACCGATTACTCGTACGTCTTTACGGTGGACTCGTTCAAGCGAGGTGCTGCCATCAATCGCGTGGTGGCCTGGAACTGGGATCGTCGTATCTTCAACGGTTCGGCCCGCCAGTTCCTGACTTACTGCCGCAAGCAATGCGACAAGAATCCGATGACGCCGCTTCCCCATCACAGTGAGCATGCGATCAAGGATGCTATCCTCGCGAAGATCGTCGATTCTCAGGCGACATGATAGTCGTGACGCACGGTGCCGTTTTGTGCCGTGCGTTTTCTTACTTCCTACTCCTAACCACCATGACAAAACGCAAGACCACACCACCGGCCAAGAAGAAGTACCAAGTTCGTGCGGAGTACACCGAGTATTATTTCCTCGACGTCGATGCCGCGTCGGAGAGCGAGGCGTTTAAGATCGGCGTCAACAGCGACCGTGCCGATTTCACCCATGAGGATGACGAGTGGTACATCGCCTACGCGGAAGAATGCGAGCCGCTCATCGAAGCCCCGCAAGAGCCGAAGCCAAGCGACTCGTAAACCTTGCCACGGTGGCTTCGGCTGCCGTGGCGTTCTTAATTCCTACCCAATCAACCATGACCACTTCATCGAATCCACCACCGGCAAAAACAAACATGACTCGCCAAGAGTTCATGGACTTCTTCCGTTCCCATGACGGATGGGCTGACCTTACCGTCGACGATAAGCAGGAAGTATTCCTAGACATCTTGCAAGGTGATTCCGACCTGACGCCAGACCTTCTCAATGGGTTGATCGACAATTACGGAGCCGCCAATCGCTTGCACATCGTCGAGAAGAAATACGTGACGCTCTTCATTCTCACCATGGAAGATGCAGAGTTGATGTTGCGTGAAATCGGACACGAACCCACGCCAAGCCAGCTCGACGAAATGGAACATGGCATCCGCAAGAGCATCGAATGGGGACTCGGCGATTGCTGGCACGACGTGATGAAAACGGCGTGCGAGATCGCGTGGGAAGAGCTTCGTGCTTGATCCCTCCCCACGGTGGCTTCGGTTGCCGTGGGTTTTTTTCATGCTCGCAACACGCGGGCGACGAGGAACCCTGCCCTTCCGCCTCCGCGCGCCTCGGCAAGCTCGGCCCACTCCGACTCGCGGCCAGGGCCCCGACTGTCGCCCGGGATCATGTAAATCATTCTTGAGTAGGTCAGCACAGGATTCATGCGAGGCTGTCACTGGGTATGAATTTGCGATCCTACCTCGCTGTGTCCTGGTCTTGATTCGCTGAACGTCCTTCACGCACGTCAACGAAGTGTGCTGAAGGTAAGCTTCGGCTCGCTAAATATGACCGGGTTGCGTTCAGCTGCATTCGTGTTCCATCTCTTCCGTAGTGCTTGGCCAACCGAGGGTATTAGCGAGTCGCATCGTCCTTTGTTTTGAGCAGAGAACCGCTGAGTTGCCTTAGCGCGGTTCGCGTCTCTGCTCGAATTTGAGCAACCTCCACACCGGCGTTCTCGAATGCCTCAACAATTTGCTTGGCTTGTAGGTCAACCTCTGCATTTTCGGATGCCCAGTCACGTGCCCTTTCAATTTGCAACCAGACGTCTTCTAGTTCGTTCAGCTTCGATCCTCGTACTTGCTCTGAAACGTCACCTAGGTCGTTCACTTCGACCAGTACCTCGACGAACCGCGTGGCATGACTTAATCGGGCATCGCGTTGCGTTGGCATCGAACCGTTACTCCGCACACAGCGAGTCAGCGAGACACACGATCAGAGCGTGCATCCAAAATCTCCGGTCGTCTACAGTTTCCAAGAGGCCTCGATCAATGAGTTGCCTTGCCGTAGCCAGGGCCTCTTGGTCCGATACTTTCCAGATGACCGCCATGTCCTGTAATCGAAACATGGCGGGCTTCGGGGCGAACGCGCCTAGATACGCGAACCGCTCGCGCGTTTGCTCGTCGAGAAAGTCGGTGCTTTTCTTCAATAAAGCAGCGACAATCGGCGTTGTTTGTGACGCCAAGTCAGCCATGTCCGCTGGTGCCGGCGCGGCGAGGAGTGCTTTGGCGCCAGCGCGAACGTCTTCGAGCAAGTGCTGGACAGTGAGGCCGTGCTTCTGGTGCGCGAGTCCTCGTTGCATCTCCGCTTCCAGAAGGTGGCCGGCAACCTGCACGGCCAAAGGGAGTCCTTCTATTTCCCGCACCAAAGCGCGGCACGTGTCCGGCGAGCTTTCGACGGTGCGATAAGCAACACGACGCAAGAGTTCAAGCGCGTCATCCTCGCCGAGGACGTCAAGGTTGTAGCGATGTGCCGGTGAGGGCGTGAGGTCTTCTGCCACGCGAGGCAAGCGAGTAGTAACCAGCATACCACACCGAGGACCACCAACCTGGAACGGACGCGCTTGAGCAGCATGCCAGACGTCGTCGATTACCAAAAGCAACCTTCGATTCAATAGCCGCCCGGCCAAGCGGCGACTCAGCTCTTCGACGTCGTCAATCGACGCACACTCGCTGTCGCCCAGTGCTCGGCCCCACTGAACAAGTAAACGCCGTACGTCGGGTGACGGACCGAGACTTGTCCAGAGACCGCCGTCCGGGAACACCTTGCTCGTTTCCGGTCGGTAGAGAAACTCCGCGGCAATCGTCGTCTTACCCACACCTGGCCAGCCGCGGACGGAGGCGATCGCTTGGACAGAACACTGGCTCGTTTGCAAGTCAGTTTGGAACCTGTCTAAAAGTGCCGCGAATTCCTTGTCTCGGCCAACCACCAAAAGAGGACGAGGGGGCAACAACACGATGACCGATGAGTGATCTGTGTCA
This sequence comes from uncultured Planctomycetaceae bacterium, assembly GCA_964576465.1. Taxonomy (GTDB): domain Bacteria; phylum Planctomycetota; class Planctomycetia; order Pirellulales; family JAEUIK01; genus CAZNXE01. The sequence continues at coordinate 13,802 of CAZNXE010000069.1, read as the reverse complement.
TCTCGGATCAGGACTTCGTAAGCCAGTCCGACTGCATCGGCCAACGATCGGGCCATCATGGGAGATACAGGCCTGCCCGCCTCAGCGTCGCGCACTCTTCTCACCGAGCAGTCGGCCCGCTCGGCTAGCTCCTCTTGGCTCCAGCCACGCTTTTTGCGGGCCGTGCGCAGGACGTCTTGTCGGGGTGTGATTGTTTGATCGGCCATCTGCTCCGGATTGCCTGTAGGTTGCCGGTCGGTTGCCTGGGCGCTGCTCGGATTGCTGCTTGAATGATAGCAAGAGGAGCGAAACGACGGAACGAACGGGGCCTACGCCGTGAACATGATGATGCGGAGCGAAGTTCGCTAGCTCAAGGACATCGGCAATGAAGCAAAGAATGATCTCGCTGGAATTCAGTACAGCCTACCTCGGCACATACGTTTTGAGCGTCGCAGTCATCGCCTACGAATTGGACGGCGACTTGATCCGAGCGAGCCAGGCTGCCCTCGTTGGGACGCTGTTCAAAGTTATTTGGAACTACTACGCCAACCGATTGATGTGGCGACAGATTCGTGGCCGCGCTCGGAACGATGTCTATCAGCCTGGAACTTCCCCCCTTTCTAACAGCAGTACTGGAGAACCCGATGGCGAACCACTCATCGACTGACAACGCTCCGGCCAACGGCGACCACCGCCGTCCAGACCACGAGGTCCGGGTTGGCCTCGCCAAGGCGGCGATTTGGATCAATTCAACAGAGAAAGGTTTCGACACTCATTCGATCGCCTTCAGTCGGCTTTACAAGACTGAGCAAGGGGAGTGGCGTTCCACCACCAAGAACTGGGGCCGGAACGATTTGTTTTCGCTCTCCGAATGTGTCCGCTTGGTGCATGTGTGGATTGCGAACCGAGGCATGCGCAATCAGTCCTGTCCGGTATCGACGGAATCAACAGATTCGGCTTCTCAAACCTGAAAGGAAGGCCATGGGGATTATGAGCACATTGTTCGGTAGCGAGTATCGCAAAGTCGTGAAGGAATACCGTGTCGATGGACGCGACCGTTACAAGATCGAGTACGTCGAGCGAAGCGGTGGAATGTGGAAGCTCTATTGCTATGAGCACCCACAGAATTCTCGATCAACGGACGTAACGAAGTGTCATCTGTATTCGTCGGGGGAAGTTTGTGTGACCTCCGGGCGCGAGCCCAAGTCGCTCGACGCGGCGCTGGCGCTCGGAATTTATTGGGCCCAGGGATACAGCAACTATTTGCGTACGGGAAAATTCTACAACGGCAAGGCCAAGGTCAACGTCTAGCTGACGAGCTTTGGCCGTCGGAACTAACCACTGTCGGGAATCGGCTTCGACGACTTTGGTTGGTGGATATCGATGTGAAGCTACAGTAGGGAGAAAGCCATGAACGAAATCGTCCAAGGCACACTGTCCGGCGTCGAGGAAATCGGCGACGGGACCCTTCACTAAAAGGTGGTCAAATTTTTTTGAACCTTTTCTTGCCGGGTTGCGGGTGGGCGACTGGCGCGCCTGGAGCAACGACATCTGGTCGCACAGCGCCCATCCGTCTTTTTCAGTCACATCCTATACGTCACACGGAGACAATCATGTCCACCATCATTCCTGGCCAGCTTCGCCACCTATTCGACGGTATGTCGCCGGAGAAGATGACCGAGCGAGGGTTAACCGAATCGCGTGAAGCTCCTTTGCCCTTTCGCTTAACCGGGGCCTTACGCCGTCGCCCCGTGACGCTGATGATGATTACGCAAAGCGCGTATTGGCAGGGGAGCGAAGACCTCTCTTCGCGCGAAGAAGAGGCGGCCGGTCTGTTGCTGGGTCCGAAGGAAGATGACCTGATAACGCACTATGTACCGAATGCAGGCCGTTCCGCGACCCGTACGTCGGTGACCCTGGACGCCGAACGGTGCAACGCCGTGCTCGCGGAATACGTGCCGTTGGGCCTCGATCTGAAAGGGATCTGGCATATCCATCCGTCTGGCATCACCAGTCTGTCGCTGCCCGATCTCGACTACGTGGCCTCGCTGTTCGATCGCGAAAAGAACGCCGCCGCGACCAAGTTTTACATGCCGATCCAATGCGATGGCCTGACGTATCCCTTTGTTTTGAGCCGGCACGATCCGTACGACGTGCAACCTGCTGGCTTGCTGCTCGTGTAACTCGCTCACCGTTGACCCATGCTAGGAGAATAGTCATGCCTGATGACCAACGAATTCGTAGATGTATCGACACCGAGAAGACACGCCGCAGCAAGGTGGCCGTCATTGGCGTGGGCGCCGCCGAGGGTTTGGTGGGCGACCTTGCTCGCTGTGGCGTCGCCAACTTTGATTTGTCGGACATGGATGTCGTGACGTCGACCAATCTGGCCCGCGCCGGTTTTGACCATGACGACATCGGCTCGCCCAAGGTGAAGGTCGTCGCCAAGTTGATTCGGCGCATCAACCCCGATGCACAGGTCTTCTACCAAGTCGCTGACGTCACGACTTTATCGCAAGAGGAATTGGATGCCCGCTTCTCGGACGTCGACCTGATCGTTGCCGCGACGGACAGTTTTCTTGCGCAAGCGTTCGTCAATCGTATCGCCCTGCGCTATTCCATACCGGGGATTTGGCTCGGTCTCTACGCCGGCGGCGGCGCGGGTGAGATCGTCTTTTGGCACGAGGACATTGATGCGTGTTATCGGTGCCTGTGCGAGAAACGTTATAAGGCGCAAGAAGACGCCCAAGCGACCGGGCGCTCACTCGATCCGCCCAGCGACGGTGCGACGATTGGTGACATTCGTATCCTCGACGGGATCGGCCTGTCAATCTGCCTTGGATTACTGACGCGGGGAACCGACAACCGTTTCGGTCGTCTGATCGAGCAACTGGGCGATCGAAACTTCTTGCAGGTACGTCTCGATCCCTCATGGGCCTTTGCTGGACGCGATATTTTCCGCGAAGTGCTCGGCGTGCCCGAAGACAATGACGCCTTGTTTTGTTGGAACGTGATCGCACGCCGGGACAATCCGTCGCCCGTGGCGTGCCCCGATTGCGAAGAACTGCGTGGCCATCGCTGGGTGCAACACGAGGGAGAAGTCATACGCCAGCGGCCCGATCAGAACTCTGGTTCAAAGCCAAGTGTCGTGGATTGGCCGGGGACATCAACTCCGGCCACTGAGGTGCATGATGGATAAGGAAGTGATTTTTCTTTTCGTCGTGACGATGGTCGGCGGTGCCGTCTACCTCTGGAAGAAAATGCCGTACCACCTATTCCGTCGCGTGTTGTCGGATGCGGAGGCTGCACAACGCCGCCAAGCCGCGAAAAGAGCGATCGTGCGCAAGAACCAACGTGCTCGCGTCGGCTACCTTGCACGGAAACTTCAGGTCTCGCTGGTTCAACTAAAGGCGGCGCCGGACTTCCGTCGTTCGGCGTCGTGGGCGGTGCACGCCAAGGCTGTGCCGATCACTTTCCGGCAGCGTCAATTTCGACGCTTTCGCGACCAGCTTGTTGAGCATGCGGCGGCACGGCTCGCCGCCGGTGAAAACCGCCAGCGACTACAAGAGTCACTCATGCAGTTGGTCCGTGGCCTGGGCGTCAAGCCGTTCGAGGCGGAGTACATCCTTCGCGAGGCCGTGAAGTTGGTTCCACGTCCGGCGCCGCCCGCACCGTTCAACTTCCAGCAACATGCGCAACAGTTGCAGCGCGAGCACGATCAACGATTAACGTCGATCGGTAACTTGGAGAATATCAATGATGAGATCCGTGAACAGATGCAGGAAGCCGAGGAGCAGCGTTTCGCCGACGCGATGCTCGAACTCAACGACCCGGTCCAGCGGCAAGGCTCGTAAGCACCGGCGCCGGAATCGTCGCACGATACGTGCGTCGAGCATTTTTGACCTGGGAACGCTATTCCATGACGCCTCGGCCGGCGTCCAGGTAAGCGGCGATTCGGGCGCTGGGAAATCCGTGTGCCTCCTCAATATGATCCTTTCTTTGCTGCGATCGTCACCACGCGGTGGCGGCCCGGGGCTTGCCCTGCTCGATCCGCACGGTGATCTTGTCACCGCGGTGTTGCGGTTTGTTCCGTCGCTGCCCCGCTCGGTACGCGACCGGGTGATCGTCATCCGCCCCTGGGATACGAGCCGTGGGATTGCCGGATTAAACCCACTGTCTGTCGCCGCCGACGGTCTCGACGAAATCACGTGGCGGGCGCGGATCACGACGAAGGTCGCCCTGGCTACGAGCATTCTCTTGGCAGCATGGGGCGAAGAAGATTTGAACTCCCGCCCGCGGCTCTTCCGCTACACGAGTCTCTTCCTTCGCATTCTGGCGACCTCGCGAATGTGCATCGCCGACGTACAACACTTCTTCGACTCGAACAGTGACGTCTACCGCGCGCTGAGCCGTGCTGCTCCGAACTGGCTCGATCAGCTCGAACTGACGGCCCTGTCTGACATGCGACCATCGGAAAGAGAGGAACTGATCGCGAGCACAAAGAACCGTTTCTTGGGTTTGATGGACAATAAAATTGTCGAGTTGACACTGGGTCGCGTCGGGGCCGAGCGCGCGTTCGACGTGCGACGATTGATTCAAGAGGGGAACATCGTCCTGCTTGACCTGTCCCTCGGAGGCGTACTGCGGGAAGAAGACCAGGCCATCCTGGCCAATCTCTGGCTGAGCGAGTTCTTGCATGCGGTCTTCCACACGCCAGAGAACCAACGGGTGCCATTCTTCCTCTGTATCGATGAACTGCCCGTCTTCAAATCGTGTGCGCCACTACTCATCACGGCGCTACGTCAGGTACGCAAGATGCAACTGCGGATCATCTGTGCCCACCAAGGAACGCAGTTCTTCAATGACAAGACCGAGGACCGCTTGCTCAATGCAATGGTTGCCCAGTGTGGTGTGCATTTCTACTTCCGCCACGTCCTGCCGACCGACGCACGCTACTTTGCCGAAATCGTCAAGCTCCCCAGCCTGAATTCGTTGAAGGTCAAGCATGTACTGCGAACACCACAGCAATTCACCGAAGGACATGATCTTGTGACGCTTACCGACGTCGGTGAAAACTGGAGCGACGGTACCCAAAGCGGTTCGTCCCTGGCCAGTGGTGTCAGCCAGACAGATACGTCCGTCAACGGCACGAGCGAGGCGGAGCGGTTTTTGGTGGACGCCGCGAACAACGCACGGCAGCACACCGATGCCACCACGCGCAGTCGCTCCGACGCGCACGGCACGACGGAGACAACGACCACGAACCAGTCGTCGACGAGATCGCGGGGTGGTAGCCGTTCTTACCGACAATCGCTCGTCCCGCGGATCAAGACGCGAATGATCGTTTCCAGCGTCCAGTTCTTCTCGACAGAAGAGCGGACGACGATGAAGGCCAGCGAGATTGCTGAGTTCCCGACGGGCACTTGCATTCTCTACATCTCGGGGAGGGGAGCAGGTCGGGTTGAACTGCCGCTGCCGGTGGAACCATTGCGTCGGACACCGAAGTTTGCCGCCAAGAAGGTTGCCGAAATGATCGCCGCCTCGGCCGCTCGGCCTGAGTTTGCCACCCCGGTCCAGATCACCGAGGAGCGTACCCTCTTCGCCGAGCGGCTGGTCGAGTATCTCGACGGGCTCGTCCTACCGACATCGGCGGTCGAAGTAGGGGAGTCTCCGGTTCGATCGATTTCGACCACATCTGTGTCGGAACAGGCATCAGCTCTGCCGGTGGCCTCCGTTCCACCGCCACCCACCGACAGCCCATTCGCCGAAGGATTCTGATTCGATGACCACCGGGATTCGATTCCAAGACCGAGACGTGAAGCTCCTTGCCGATCTCGGCGAGTTGGGCATCTTGGACGAAGAGACCATCCGTTCGCGCTACTTCCCCGGCGACAAGTCGGGGCGCGCATGCCCGAAGAAGATGGCTCAGTATGTCAAGGTTGGCCTGGTTCAGAGATTCGAGATCGGCGGACTCAAGGTTTATCGCCTGAGGTCGTTGGGTGCCGAGGAAGTGGAACGTCTCACCGGCTGCCCTCCGAGGCGGGTCGGCCGGGGTGATCCTCCGAAGGAAAACACGCTCGCGCACCGTCTCGGCACCATTCGAGTTCGCCTGGCCTTCGACGACGCTTGCAAGCACGCCGGCTTCAATCCGCCCGAATGGATCATGGAATACGATCCATCGCCCGGAGCCAAGGCAGGGGATTCGCTGGACCGACGTTTCAAACTCTGCGAGAGTTTCGCATCCGGCAGCCAGAAGCGACACACCTGTTGGGCCGATCTCGCCGGTCACCTGCGATTTCCAAGCGATCCACCCTGGGGACTGCTGGCCTACTGCGAATACGATCGCTCGACGATGACATCAACAGAGATCAGCGAAAAACTACCCGGCTACGAGCGCCTAATCAGCCAAAAGGCCTACGAACGACATTGGTCCAACCTGGGCCGGCACATCATGCGCGTACTGTTCATCTGCAAGAGCGAACAACGGATCAGCAACCTGATCGACATCGTCAGCAACTCAGTTGCTGCTACCTGCTTCCGGTTTGCAACCGAAGAGAGCTTGCAACCAGTCGGGACACTCTTCACGCGGCCGATTTGGTACGCATGCGACGGCGAGATACGGCCCATATTGAAGGGCAACGACCTGGACTCGTAGCACGCAGGACAAAACATCGAGGTGATCCAAAGACCATGCGACGGAGCGCCCAGACGATGAACCACGGGAGCCGACGTTGCGATGGTAAACAGCACGTCAGACAAGCTGATCGAGCGCACAGAGTTGCCGCTGCGCGGTGGCTCGCTGTGTCGAGCGTGTCCTGTCGAGGATTCGCTCGCAATCATCTTGGCGTGCCTACGGCGTATCGATTCGCGGCTGAGCCACTTGGAAGGGGAGCGATCGCTCCATGCTGAGGCGCAGCCACATCGGACCCATTCTGACAATGGCAGCGAATCACTCCTTTCCGTCAAAGAAGCAGCGGATCGCTTGGGCGTGTCTCGCACGACACTGTACCGGTTGGTTGCCAGCGGCGACCTAAAGTCGATGCGCGTGGGCGCGAGGCGTGGCGCGGTCCGCATCGCCCCGGACGCTTTGCACGACTATGTGGTGCGGCAAACACGTAAGGTGCGCGAAGGACGCGACGAGAGGCCGCGTCGCGCCCTTCGGCTCAAGCACATCAAGGTCAGGCACTAGCGCGACGCAGTTGCTCATGCAGATACTCCGGATTATTGAGATGGGCGTACACCTTGGCCAGCATCGACGGATCGCTGTGCCCCAACAAGTGGGCCACGGTGAGCGAATCGACCCGGGCCTTCAAGAGACGCGTGGCAAAGCTATGACGCAACACGTACAAGCATCGCTTAGGCGCCAGCGAACTGGCCATCCGGTTGCGCAGTTTACAACGGGCCTCCATCAGCAACTCGCTACGGGTCTTGACGACCCGCTCGCCTTTGACGATGTGATCCGGCGCAAGTGTCTTCGCGAAAGCGGCCACATCCGACTCATCAACGTCGACGCCTTCCACAGCCATTTTCTCTCGCCCTTGACGATACTGCAATTGGATGAAGGCGCAGTTGACGCTGGCCGTCGTCCAGGGTTTGCCTCGGCTGTTGCGAAATACGTGACCGGCCGGATATCGCTCGACGCATCGCCGCGTGATCTCCAGGGCAATCTCGCTGAGATAGACGACGCGCGGCATCGGATGGCGCTTCGGCGGGGTAGGGAACAGCCAGCGGGCATTGTCCAGATCGACGTGCTGGGCTTCGAGTCGCAACGTTTCCTGCGGTCGGGCGCCCGTCTCCCAACTCACCAGCAACAAGTCCCGCAAGTTCGGCTCCCGCACCACGGCAAGCAACTCCTGAAATTCTTCGGGGGTGACAAACGTCTCGCGCTTGCCCGCTGGCGGCTTCTCGAAGTAACGCAGCGGAGAGCGTTCGATATAGCCCTGTTGCTCTGCCCAAGCCAGAGCACGCTGTACGGCTCGGCAATAGTTGCGAAGCGTCCCATCGGCAGGCGTTTGCGAACCGTCCATACGACCACGAAGGCCGTCGATAAATTGCTGCAAATGGTAGTGCCGGATCTCGCCAACGGTCAACGCAGCCGGGATGGTATCGGTGAACCGTTGGAGCCGCTGTTGGTACCACTCGTATGTGTCTGCAGCGCGGTGTCGCTGGCACCAATCGAGGAAAAGATCAATCACGGCCAATACCGAATCGGTCTTGACCGTCTCGGGACGCGGGGCAGCCATCAACTCGTGGTAACGATGCCACGCCTCGTCGATGTTCTGCTTGCCACGGGCAAGTTGATGCTGCGTTCCGTCAATAGTGATGAACCACGCATCACGGGACTTGCGATACCAGGGGCCTTGGGGACGACGGGCCATGAGACGAACCTCCCAACTAGGTGAAACAAAAACACCCAGAGAGCGGGCTGAAAGGCTCGCCGGCCCTGCGGAGGTGCAACTCCGCGGGGCCTCTTCATTCTAACGCATTCCGTGCCAATGGCACGGATACGCAGAAGACTTATTGTCGTAAGTACAGTATCCCCGACTGGGTTCGAACCAGTAACCTTCGGCTTCGGAGGCCGACGCTCTATCCAGTTGAGCTACGGGGACATGCGGGCTATTGGGGTCATGGACAATACTGAAGCTAATAGATGGACTAGGGCGTCGCAAGGCGTGGTTCGCTTGTAGTGAAGAGGGTTGGCCTGACAGGCTCGCCGACGTGGCCTATACTCTTGCCTATTATGGCTAACAAAAAAAAGAAGAAGCGGGCGACGGTCGATGGTGGTGACCAAGGAAAGGTCCTGACGAAAGTGAAGCCCGGCGGTTCGGTTTCAAACGGTCGGCCACGCCCCGCTAAGAGGGGTGACACTCCACCTTCGAATAACCCGAAGGCGATCGAGCGGTTTGTTGTCAACGAATCGATTGATGCGGCGCAGGAAGCGAAGATTAACGCTGTAAAGGACATCATCAGCGATATTCCGCCGCACGATGTCAACACGCTGTCCAAGGTGCTCAAAGCCATTTTGGATGGCACGTCGATTGACGATGCTTGCGTATTGCGACAGGCACTCGTCGACCACCCCAACTTGGGCACGACCATGCCCACCTCTCGTTCCGATGATGCGTTGGCTTCCGATTGGCGCAAGGGAGGCTACCCTTACAAGAATCTGATGTCGCGGAAGAACTACGAGAAGCAGAAATACCGCGTGCAGGTGGAGCTACTCAAGCTACAGTCTTGGGTAAGGAAGACCGGGCAGAAAGTCGTCATCATCTTTGAAGGCCGTGATGCAGCCGGCAAGGGTGGGACGATCAAGAGATTCATGGAGCACTTGAATCCTCGTGGTGCCCGAGTCGTGGCGTTGGATAAACCGACCGAGGCCGAACTGGGCCAATGGTACTTTCAACGCTATGTGCAACACTTGCCAACGGCTGGCGAAATCGTGTTGTTCGATCGCTCGTGGTACAACCGCTCGGGTGTGGAACGCGTGATGGATTTCTGCTCGCCGGACGAATACAACGAATTCATGCGGCAGGCCCCCGAATTTGAACGCAATCTCACCCGCAGTGGAATGTACCTCATCAAATTCTGGTTCTCCGTTAGTCGAGAAGAACAACGGCGGCGTTTCAAGGAGCGTGAAGCCCACCCGCTCAAGCAGTGGAAGCTTTCGCCGGTCGACATGGCATCGCTCGACAAGTGGGACGAATACACGAAGGCCAAAGAAGCCATGTTTTTTTACACCGATACGGCTGATAACCCATGGACGGTCGTAAAGTCTGATTGCAAGAAGCGAGCCCGACTTAACTCCATGCGCTACGTCTTGCACAAGCTGGCATACAAGGACAAGGCGCTCGACGAGATCGGTCCTATCGATCCGCTGCTCGTCGGTCGCGCGCACGTCGTATTTGAGCAGGGCGAACATGATACCGGCGTGCCGATCTTGTAGGGCACGGCGTTCATGATCTGAAACTCCTGATTCGATCCACGCCCAAACGACCCGGCGGCCCAGCAATCACGGCAAATTGAACCGGGATAGGGAAAGGAATTCGACTGGCACGTTCGTCTTACCGTCGAGCAGAAGGTCGGCGAGCGCCTTGGCGAGAATGCCGACGAACTTGAAGCCATGTCCCGAGAGGCCCGCCGCCAGCGCGATCTGCGGCGAGTGGGGGTGTCGGTCGATGATGAAGTGTTCGTCGGGTGTCATTGTGTACATACACACGGCATGTTTGCGATGTGGGGTTTCGAGCTGTGGAGTGCAGCTTTTTACGAACTGTTCGACGCGCGCTAAATCTTCCGCATCGATTTCACGATCGACGTTCAGCGGATCGACAACCGTGCGGCCCCCGGAATGCTCCGCCACTTTCACACCGGTTTCGTCGATTTGCGGTAATCCATAGAAAACGCCATCGGGCGTTTCAAACAAGAAGGCAGGGCAGGGGGCCTCGACTTGGTACGAGGTGTCTCGCGGAGCAAACCAGAACGACGCTTTGCGACGTACGGTCAGCGGAAGCCCCAGTTCGGCAAACAGCTCACCAGCCCATGCGCCCGCGGTAACGATCGCCCTGTCTGCCGTGTACCGACCGCGGTCGGTGATGACTTCAACACCCGACTTCTCGGCATGAATCTCCTGGATCGTTTCGTCGGTGTGCAACTCCGCGCCGAGCTTCCTTGCTTCGCTGACGTGCGTCATCACACAACGTTCGACCAGTAGATAACCGGCCCGGGGCTCAAAGAGTCCGACCAAATCGTCAGGCACTCGAAACCCGGGAAACCTCGTTTCGACCTGCTGGTGGTTTAGTTCTTCAATCTCCAAACCGTGCTGATTTGCACTGGCACGCACCCCTTGGAGCACTCGCCCCTTGGGCGGACCAACCTGAAGCAGGCCTGTCTGGCGCAGCAGTTGCTGCCCGCTTCGCTGTTCTAGCTCGCGCCACAGATCAAACGCATGTCGCGCCAGCGGGACATAGTGTGGATGCTCAAAGTACGTCTCGCGAATGATTCGCGTCTGACCATGCGAACTACCACGATCGTGCCCCGGGGAGAAGCGATCGATGCCCAAGACGGTGATCCCCCGGCGTGACAGTTCGTAGAGCGCCGCACTGCCAACTCCTCCGACCCCCACGACGATGGCCTGCCAGTGGCTCATGGATTCATTCCCTGGTCGCCAGACCGAAAAGTTGGGGGAACGTGAGCGAGACGCGAGTCAGACATCAACGTCCGGCGATCGAAAGGTCGATTGACGCCTGACCGACCTTGTGACCCAGCGTGTCTTCGATCGTTAACCGCAACGTATAGTCGCCATCATAGATTCGCTGAGGCAGATTGAGGAAATAGCGAATGAAGAAATCGCGACGGGCGTTCTGGCAGTGTTCCTCGGTCAGCTCGAACTGATGCTCCTCGACAACTTGACCGCGACTGTCGAGCAATTCGTAGCTGCTGCGGAGCGCCGTATGGTGCCCTTTCGGGGTTGCTTCGCTCACGAAGTTGTCGACTTCGGCATACAGCAATAGTTGTTGGCCAGGTTGAAACTTGTACTCGTCGAACTTCTCGTACACCCCGAAGCTGATCACTTCGCTACAGAACGCCAATCCCTTGACTTTCAATTCACTAAGTTCGCCAAGGCGTTCGGCAGCTTCGGCAAGAAACTCGTTGGCAGCCGCCGCACGACGTTGGGCATCGGGCTCGCGCTGGCTGTCGAGATAGGTTGCCAAGGCGTAGATCTGCTGCGACCAATAGTCTTGTTGTGTTGCGTCCAATCCCGGCACCGGCCGCAGGGCATCCTCGTTGCGATGGGCCAGCATGTATAGCATCCGCAAACGAATCTCCTGCTCGGCGGCCCCTTCCGTGTCGCCGGCAGATCGGGCTTGCGCCACTTCGCGTTCGAGAGCACCGATCGTCGTGTTGAGTGTCGTTTCCCAATCGGTGTTCGCATTGGTGCCGATCATGCCGTTCGGGTTGATGGGCGTCGACGCCGGCACCTGTGCTTGAGGTACCGGATCCATTTGCGAACTCTGGTAAGCCACTTGCTGTAGCGGAGGTTCAGACGAACCGTTCCGCCCGCGATTTTTCGCGGATCGTCCATCATCGAAGAAAGGATCGTTCGCCGTGGCAGCAATCACGGGGTTGATTCGCCCAACAGCACCGGCTTGCGACTGAGGCAATCGAACCGGTGGTCGTGCCCGACTTTCAAAACCTTGTCCGTCAGCGGCACTGTTCACCATCCGCGTGGAGTGCATGGCCTGATTGGCCAAGCCGTCAAGCTGCGTGCGATTCCAGTTGCTCGGCGAACCGACACGCGGTCTCGGTTCTTCGTTCTCGACAAGTTCGAGTGGATCGGGAACGTCATCATCTTCTCGTGGCTTACGGCGTTGCTCGCGGAATGCCAACGTAGTTCGTAGCGTCTGCATCATCATCGACCAATAGGCCGGGTCGGCGTTCTTCAGATCCTCTTTGAACTGATCGCGTTCATCGTCGTTCAGACCGAGCGTTTCCAACTCGTCAAGAATTTCGACCAGCATCGCCGTATCGACTTCACCCGATGTTCCCGTGCCGGGTGGCTCCTTCGGGACAAGATTGCTTCCCCGGCGAGTGGTTAGCTGCTGGCTCTCGACCTCCGGCGGAAGGTCGGCCGCGGGGGCGATCGACGGCCCGATGTCCGAATGCCGTTCGCGGGGCGACATGATCCCCCAACCGGGCAGGGGACTGCGCATCTGGCAGCCGGTAGCGACCACCAGTAACAGGGCTAGAACAAAGCGGATGTTAACTGAATTCATACGTCCCTCGACGGCGAACAAATCGATGTCCGCTCAAAACATTGCGGGGCGGAGAATAGGTCATCCCGTTCGACCGAACAAGGCGAATCGTTTCTGATGATCTAGATAGAACTGACAGCAGTGGATGCCACAATGCATGCTTGCTGGACGTCGGTTTGCGTTGCTGTCAGTGTGGAACGCGTGATGGTCGCTCTGGTTGCTGGCGAGACATCCGAACCACCAACCGTTCCAGCACAGTGCGTGCATTGAGCGTGCTGTTGCCACGGACGGCCAACTCTGCTTCCAGCAACCAGCGAAACATGGCGCCGGCCCTGGCTCGACCGAGTTGTCGTAGCTGCCGTTCGGTGTTGGCGACGGCAAACGACTTGACGCCGGTTCGCTCGAGCGCGCTGCGTAGCGATGGCCGTCGCCCGGCGGCTTCGTCGGCTTCAATCAACCGCGTTGCCGCTGCAAACCGGCGAAGCGAAGAGCCGATCCGGCCGATCAATGCGGTCGGGTCTTCACCCTCTCCGATCAGACGGTCCATCTCGGCAAGCGCCGCCGATGCGTTCCCCTCGGCAGCGTGGTTGAGCATGTTCCAAACGGTCTTGGCCCGAGTCTTGCCGACAACTTCGGACAGGGTCGCGATGTCGATTTTCTTTTCAGCACCAGCGAATGAAGCCAACTTCGCCAACTCTTGGTCGAGTAGCCCCAGTTGCGGTCCGACAATCTCGGTGAGCATTTCGGCAGCATCGTGATCGAGTTGGATATCGTGCGACGAGGCGGCCCAGCGAACGACCCAATCTTCAAGCTTGGCCGGCGATGGCGGCTTACACTCAATCGGCAGCCCGCTCTCCGCGATGGCCTTATGCAGCCGGGTGTTTGTTTTCCATTGCGGGGAGTCGAGTAGCAGAACGCCGCTTGATTTCGGACGTGCCGCATAGTCTTCCAGCAGCGAACGATGCTGCGTGACAAATTCATCGGCAGATTCCACGACGACCAGCCGCCGATCGGAACCGAACATCGCCAGCGTGGCGAGCTCATCAAACACCTCGCGTGGCACGGCCGACTTGC
>CAZNXE010000068.1:16664-21524 GCA_964576465.1 uncultured Planctomycetaceae bacterium | reverse complement strand
AACCCTTACGGGGTCTTCGTCAACAAAGTCATAAGTCGAGTGGCAGCAAGGCCGACGCTATCACTGACAGTGTCGCCGCGGCCCTCGCCGATTTTTGGAAAGCTAGCAGTATAAGCGCTCGCCCGGCGAAGGAAACCGTTGAATGCCATACGCTTGAGCACAAGATCTACCCAAGTAACCGATTCTACGTATTCTTCACTAGCTTCGCAGTCGACCCATTTGGCACATGTAAATCAGCCCCTCCTCCCGCGCATCCACAATTGCGAAGCCGTGCAAGAAAGGCCGAGAAACGGCGAGGTTCGGGCCGTAGAAACGCTGGCCAAATAAACCGTGTTTGGATACCGCGAACTTGGCTTGACGCTACTCGAAAGACCGACGTACGATGCTCCGCTTTTTCGTAGTCTGCGGATACGTATGTATTGATGCTTCCTAAAGATGCGACAATTCGATTACTCGATCGAGGCCGGCTGAATCTTGTCGGAACATGGCACAAAACACGCCTGGCTGGTGATGCTTGTGTTGGTCGCTGCGCTGGTGCTGCGGATTGCTGCCGCCGTGGCTTGGCAACAACAGGTTTCTCCCGAGCGATTTCGCTTTGGCGACAGCGACTCCTACTGGGTTCTGGCCCAGACGATTGTCGAAGGCGAGGCGTATCAGTACGGAGGCCCCACTGCGCGGGTCTTCCGAACCCCCGGCTATCCGCTGCTGTTGGCCGCTTGGTTCCGTTTGCTCGGCGGCGATCCAAGCGTAACCGCGGTGCGAATGCTCAGCGTCTTGCTGGGCACGCTGTCCGTCGGATTGGTGTACCTGCTGGGTGTGCAACTCTTCGGACGGACGACCGGTTTGGTAGCGGCCATCTTGGCGGCCATCTATCCCGGGGCGATCGTCAGCAGCGTTCTGATCCTCAGCGAGCCCGCCTTTTGTCCACTGTTGTTGTTGCAAGTGATCTTGTTGATCAAAGTCCGCGGTACGAGCGTCCGTGGCGCAGTGTTGTTTGCCGCGCTGGCGGGCTTCGTCGGGGGTTGCGCCACACTGGTACGTCCGAGTTGGTTCTTGTTTACGCCACTCGTCGCATTGCTAATGACCTATTTCGCACGCGGCGTAACGCGGAAGTTGGCCATCGTCATAGCGCTGATGTTGGCGATGTGCGCACCGCTTGCACCCTGGTGGGTTCGCAATGCACGCCTAAGCGGTCACTTTGTGCCAACCACGCTTCAAGTTGGGGCGAGCTTGTACGACGGTCTCAATCCCTTGGCAAACGGCGGCAGCAACATGTCGTTCGTGCCGAGGTTTCGCGACGAAGTCAGCCGGGACGATGTAGGTCCGGACGACGACATTTTCGAATATCGCCTCGACCGGCGGATGCGACAAGCGGCCCTCGATTGGGCCATGGAGCATCCCGGTCGGGTGTTGCAGTTGGCCGGCATCAAGTTTCTTCGGCTGTGGAATGTGTGGCCCAACGCGGTCGAGTTCTCTGCTTGGCTTCCTCGAATCCTTGTTGCGATCAGCTACGGACCGCTGATGGTCGTGGGACTGATTGGAGTGTGGCGATTTCGCCACGACGGATTCGGGTGGCTGCTGTGCTGGCTGCCGGCGGCATATTTCACGGCACTGCACATCGTGTTCGTCAGTTCGCTGCGCTATCGCGAACCGGCGATGCTCACGTGGATTGTGCTAGCCGCCGCCGTGCTTGTCATACGTCCTGCCCAAAAAAAATCCCATGGCGACTGATCGTTCACCTGTCCTGTAAATCCTAATCACGAATTTTTCCCCCTGTTGATCGTGGCTCTTGTCCAACAAACATGGCGGCTCTTCAAGTGGACCCTGGCGCTGGCGATGGCCGCGGCATTGGGCATGGGAACGTACGTCTATTTTCGCGTCGATGAGGAAATCCGACGGTATGCCGAAAACGTTTTGGCCGCTCACTATAGCGACCTGGAAGTACACGTTCGCTCGGCGCGGTGGGTCGAGGGTGAAGGAATCGAGATCCATGGAGTGTCGATTCTGGAACCCGGTGCCGCGGGGCCACAGGGTGAGCTGGTGTACATCGACGAGATATTTCTTGATGGGATCGGCAAACTAGAGAAGCTGCTCGCGGGCGATGCCAGCGTCGAACGGGTGATCGTGCGTCGCCCGACGATCAACCTGACACGTCGCTCAGACGGCACGTGGAGCCTGGCCCGATTGGTGCCGCTGCCACGATTTGGCGCTCGCCCACCGGTGGCGTCGATTGAAGACGGTCGCGTGGTGATCTTTGACCCCCAAAAGAACCCCACCAGCACCTTTGAACTGCGACAGTTGTACATCTCAGTCAAGCCCGAGGAGGGCGAGGCCTCCGAGGACGAACCAGACGTCATGTTCGAAGGCCGCGCGGTCGGAGACCATTTGCGGTGGATCGAATTCCAGGGTCAAACCGATCATTTGGCTAGCACGTGGCGTATTGACGGAACTGTAGATGGACTGGAATTATCACGCGAGTTGCACGACTCCTTGCCAGGCGAACACGAAGGTTGGGTCGATGAGCTTGCCGGTTTGCAAGGCCAGGTCGATCTCGAATTCAAACTCTCTCACCAATCCACGGGAGAACAGCCGCTGCAGTTCGTCGTTTCGGGGGGGCTTGAACAAGGCCGACTCGATCATGCCCGGCTGCCATATCCGTTGTCCGATGTTCGCGCACGCTGGCAGCTCGACAACCAGGGGCTAAAGATCGACGGTTTCGTTGCCCGCAACGGCCAGACAACCCTATGGCTTACGGGACACAGCGAAGGCTTGACCTCCGGGAGCCCACTGACCCTGGAAGCCCGCTGTCGTCAGATGGTTCTAGACGAGCGGCTGCTCGACTCAATGCCTCCGGAGATGCGCGTTCACTGGAATAAGTTTCTTCCGGTTGGGACGATTGATGCCGACTTGAAACTGAGTTTCGACGGTCACCACTGGCAACCGGAGCTGCACGTTGCCTGTCACGACGTTTCGTTCACCTACCATAAATTTCCATACCGACTCCAGCGCGGCAAAGGGTCGCTGCAACTCGTCGGCAACACACTGACGTTCGACATGCTGGCCCATAGCGACATGACACCTGTTCATGTTGACGGAAAGTTTGAGAACCTTGGCCAAGCTCCCACCGGCAATGTGATTGTTCGCGGCGAAGGCCTGCAGATCAACAACAAGCTGCTCACCGCTTTGCCTCCCAAGATACGCCGGGCGATCGGAGATCTTCATCCTCGCGGCACCGTCGACTTTTACGCCGATATCGGTCGCAACGCTTCGCAGGCCGTGACGAAATATATCTGGATTGGTTTGCAACAATGCGCCATGAAGTATGAAAAATTCCCCTACCCAATCGAAAACATCCGCGGAACCATCGAGGGTGAAAACGATCAATGGACATTCCGCCAACTACAGGGCACCAACGACAGTGGGTTTGTCTCTTGCGAAGGCAAGTTTCAACCCACCGACAATGGCAACGAACTGCTGCTGCACTTCGACTGTGAGAAGATTCCCCTGGAAGTCGAATTGCGCGAAGCGTTGAATCCCGGTGTGCAACGGCTGTGGGCCGATCTAAAACCGCATGGCACCGTCAACATCGATTGCGATGTACGCTACCTCACGCGAGAAAAGCGGATCAGCGTGACGGCCAAAGTGCAACCCTTGCCCGGTACGACATCGATCGAACCGACCTACTTTCCCTATCGGATGGACAACGTTCAGGGAACGATGGTCTATCACGACGGGCATGTCGACCTGACGGGGCTCACTGCCGAACATGGTCCCGTTCGGATTCAGTGCGGTGGCAGTTGCGAGGTCCACGCCGATGGTAATTGGGAATTGTCGCTCGCGGGACTTTCGGTCGACCGGCTACAACTCGACCACGATTTGCATCGCGCCTTGCCGCCACGACTTCGGACAGCGTTCGACCGGCTCGGCTGGCAGGGGCAGTTGTCGATCCGCGACAGCCAGCTGCAACTGGCCGGCTCTGGCTCCCTTGGCGAGTCGGCCACCTCGCGGTGGCGGTTGTTTCTCGACACGCATGGCGGCAGCATCAACTCCGAGGTTCGGCTGCACAACATTCATGGCGGAATGACGCTCGAGGGAACGTTCGACGGCCAGTCGGTGCGCAGTTGGGGAACCCTCAACGTTGATTCAGTGTCGTACGAAGACTTTCAATTCACCAACGTTACCGGCCCCATTTGGATTGATGATGATACGGTTCGGCTCGGCGGGTTCGCCCAACGTGCCACCCCAGGCCAAGCGCCACCCCGCATTACAGCTCAGGCCTACGGTGGTCAACTTGCCGGCGACGCTTGGGTCACACTGGACGAGGTTCCTCGGTTCTTCGTGCGCGCCTCGTTGGAAAACGCCGACTTGAAACGGTGCGCGGATGAACTGTTCCGCGGTCCACAAGATTTGCGAGGCGTCGTTGCAGCCGAAATCAACCTGACGGGCTCGGCCGCCGGCAGCCACACGTTCCAAGGCACCGGGACAACCCATCTGCGAAACGCCGACATCTACGAGCTGCCCGTGATGGTCTCGATGCTCAAGTTACTCAGCATTCGCGAGCCCGACACAACCGCTTTCTCCAAGAGCGACATCGACTTTCGCATCGAAGGCAACCACATCTATTTCGACCGCATCGACTTCAACGGCGACGCCATCAGCCTGGTGGGCAAGGGCCAAATGGATCTTCAAAGACGTTTGAATCTCACGTTTCACACCGTGGTCGGGCGCGACGAGTATCGCATCCCAATCCTTCACGAATTGCTCGGCGAGGCCAGCAAACAAGTGTTGCAGATCCACGTCGAGGGCACGCTCGATAATCCGATTACCCGAAAGGAAGCCTTCCCGGGCATCAATCAGGCT
>CAZNXE010000068.1:10535-16643 GCA_964576465.1 uncultured Planctomycetaceae bacterium | reverse complement strand
CTTTGCAGCAACTACAAGGCGAAGTTCCCCCGGCGATAGGTCGGCGACCTTAATCCCCAAGGGAATGCAACACACGATTAAAATTGACCCCACATCGGGGCGAGGTAACGTTTAACAGGCTGTTCATGAGTTGCTGTACTTTGTTCGACACCTGAGGTTGATAGACAGATTCACGACAAAACCCGAGAGATACGGAAGACGTGATCACGAGCCCGACGACCGCCGAGGACGCATAACGGGTGTCCTCAACCGGCCGTCACCAACCCCCGGAGGTGTACGATGAGCGTAGGACCAACCGGATTCATCGGCAGTTTTGCCGGAACGCCCATGTCGCAGTCGAAAGGCTCTGACGTCGAACGGGCCAAAGCCGAGCGGGCGAATCAGCAGCGGCAGGTGTCTTCTGAACAGTCGGCCGAAAAAGCGTCCGGGATCGGAGCGACCGACGAAGACCAAGCCACCGGTGATCGCGACGCCGACGGTCGCCGGTTATGGGAGATCGATGAGAATGCTCCCAACCCGGAGAACAAGGACAGCGAAGAGGATCCACCGCCACAAAGCCGAGATGCCTCAGGAGACTCGGGCTCGAAGCTCGACTTGAGCGGATAACCTCCTCCGCCACCCGGTGTCAGTCGGGCCCCTCCATGGCAATGTCCCGCTTTCCCGCTGTCTAGGTGCTTTACTTAGGGAGTGTGTAGGGATACGTTAATCGCTTCATTGTCATCTAGTGATTAACTATTTCCCGCCGTGCGGTGTGGGTCTATTCCTATAGGTGGAGGGCAAGTTCGATGGTACGCAGGGCTACGTTGTTGTGGACAATCCTGTTTTCATTGGTCTTTGCCTTGCCTTCGACGACCGTTTGGGCCGGGGATGATGATCTCGGCTTGGTGGTCGCCGAAAACGAGCCCCCCAGCATCGACACGGGCGACAACGCCTGGATGCTCACCTCTTCAGCACTGGTGTTGATGATGACCGCGCCAGGGCTGGCGCTGTTCTACAGCGGGCTGGTACGCAAGAAGAACGTGCTGGGCGTGATGATGCAGTGCTTTTTCCTGATGGGTCTGATGACCGTCATCTGGGCGCTATATGGCTTTTCCTTGGCATTCTCCGGCAGTGGCCCATGGATTGGTGACTTGGGACACGTCTTTATGGAGGGTGTGCAAGCCGAGTGGGATGAGAGCGCCGGCCAATCGACTGTCCCCATGTCTGGCACCATTCCCACACTCACGTTCATGGTCTTTCAGGGCATGTTCTTCATCATTACTCCGGCGCTCATTTGTGGAGCGTTCGCCGAGCGCATGAAATTCAGTGCGATGGTCATCTTCATGACCATCTGGGGCACCGTGGTTTACTGCCCCTTGGCACACTGGGTTTGGGGCGGTGGCATTTTGGCCTACGGCGGCGATTACGCGAACAAGCTCGGATTCAACACCGGGGCGATCGATTTCGCCGGAGGAACCGTCGTTCACATCAGTTCCGGGGTTTCGGCCCTGGTCTGTGCGTTGGTTCTCGGCTCGCGACTTGGCTTTCGCTCAGATCCCATGCCGCCGCATAACTTGACCTACACCACCATTGGTGCCGCCATGCTGTGGGTTGGCTGGTTTGGATTCAACGCCGGAAGCGCTTTGGCCGCTGACGGAATCGCATCGAGCGCGTTTGTGACGACGCACTTTGCCGCCGCTGCCGGCACCATCGCTTGGGCCGCCATGGAGTGGATTCTGCGTGGAAAGCCGACTGTGCTGGGAGCTTGTTCGGGTGCCGTCGCGGGGCTGGTGTGCATTACACCAGCAGCCGGCTTTGTATTACCCATGCCGGCGCTGGGGATGGGTGCCGCCGCGGGAGTCATATGCTTCCTGGCTTGCACCACGCTGAAATCGAAATTCGGCTACGACGATTCGCTCGATGCCTTTGGGATCCACGGAATTGGTGGCACTGTCGGGGCCATCTTGACGGGGGTCTTCGCCACGCGGGCGGTGAACGACTACGCCGAAGGTGGGCGGCTGGGGCTGCTTGAGAGTGGAGACGTCCTTGGAGGTCAAATTGCCGCCACCGCGGTCACTTGGGTCTTCGCCGGTGTGGCAACCTTTATCATTCTCAAAGCAATCGATCTGACCATTGGTCTTCGCGTTTCGCAGGCAGATGAAATCGATGGTCTCGATCAAAGCCAGCACGGCGAAGAAGGCTACATCTTTATCTAGCAGGCCCCCAAGGGGTAGAATCAAGTCGTCAGTCGTTCTCTCCAATCCATGAGAAGCGCGGGCAAGCGGCAAGGAGCAATCCATCCAATGAAGAAGATCGAAGCCATCGTCCGCCACTTCAAACTGGAGGACCTGAAAAACGCCCTGACCGAGCAGGACATCCACGGGATGACCATCACCGAGGTGAAAGGTTACGGACGTCAAAAAGGTCACACCGAGCTGTATCGCGGTGTCGAGTACAAGGTCGACTTTATCCCGAAGGTGAAGCTGGAGTTGATTGTCGCCGATGCCGACGAAAAGAAGGCGATCGACACGATTCTGCGAACCGCACAAACCGGACAGATTGGCGACGGCAAAATCTTTGTCAGCGATCTAAGCGAAGCGATCCGCATCCGTACCGGGGAGCGCGGCGAAGAGGCCGTGTAGGTTTCTCTCCACGCCCTATTACCACAATCGCAGCCGAACTAACTGCTGCGCGACCATCAAGTCTTGATACTCCAGCGTAACGGACCCTCATTCAGTCTTTCGATGAATCAATGCAGGTTCTCATGTCAACCAACGGCGGACCTCGCGGAATTGTATTGACCGCACGGCGTGAACTTGCCGCCGGGCGAGAAAAAGCTGCCAGACGACTTAGCGACAGTGTGCCGGGCGTCCAAATCTCACGAAGTCTCACGACCCTGTATGACAAGATTTGTATTCGCTTGTTTCAGCAGGCGCTCGAAGACTTGGGCGAGACGGGCTAAGGCGGCCTTGCGAAGGAAGTCACTCTGATTGCCGATGGCGGGTACGGTCGCAGCGAGCTGGCACCCTACTCCGATGCCGACATGAAACTGCTTCACACGCCCGCGGTCGAAGGTCGGCTGCAACCACTCTCCCAACGGCTGATTCAAGACGTGTGCGATGTGGGGCTTGCCAATGGGCTATCCTGCCACACAGTCCCCTCGGCATGCGCCAGCGCCGCGGAAGATGTTCGTTCGTGCTGTGCGCTGCTCGATGCGCGTCTGCTAGATGGCAACGAGGCCTTATTCGAGCAATTCGAGAATCGGTTTCGAAGTTTTGTCAGACGCCGCCGACGCCGCCGTGGGTTCATCGAGCAACTCATCGAGTCTCGACAGAACGAATGCGCACGATATGGCGAGACCGTTTATCTCTTGCAACCCAACGTCAAACGATCGCCCGGGGCGTTACGCGATATCCAACTCTTGCGTTGGATTGGCATGCTGCGATACGGGGCGTGGGACCTCGAGGGGTTGCGGCTACAAGGACACCTGCCCGAGGCCGACTTTCCGAAAGTTCGCCGCGCGTTGCAGTTTTTAATGAGGGTTCGCAACGCGTTGCACTTCGCCGCCGGACGTGGCGACGACGATCTGACGCATGCCAACCAGATTCGCCTTGCTGAAGAGTTTGGCTACGAACCATCGTTGGGAATGCTGCCCGCGGAGCATCTTATGCAGGAGTATTTCAAGCACACGCAAGAGATGAGCCGTTTGCTGAGTCGATTTTCGGAGACAGCCCTGGGCAGCCGCCGGCGCCCCAGGTGGGTGCAAATGCTCGTCGGTCACCGACTGGATGGAGACTTTCGTCGTGGGCGCAATCTCATCACCAGCACCCGTCGCGGGCTGGCCCGGGTTACCTCGCGGCTGGAAGAAGCAATCGATCTCTTTAATCTCGCCAGTCTGGCAGACGCCCGGGTCGATCACGTCACCTGCGAGGCTATTCGCCTGGCGCTGCCAACGATGGATAAGGAACTCACCCCCAAGGCACGCGAGAAGTTTTTGTCGATGCTAGGGCGACGCGAGCGGCTGGTCGAGTTGCTTCGCTCGATGCACGAGATTGGCCTTCTCGAACTGGTTATTCCGCAGTTCGAGCATGCCCGATCTCTCATGCAATTCAATGAGGTTCATCAGTACACGGTCGACGAACACTCGCTGCGTGCCGTCGATGGGGCGGTACACTTTGCGTCCATCGACGATTCCGATCCAGGCAATCGCGCGGAGGTTGCGGTAGGCGATGCGTGTCTCACCATCCAACGGGTCTGGCTCCTGCACCTTGCCCTGCTGATTCACGATTTGGGAAAAGGCTATGACGAAGATCATTGCATCGTCGGCGAACGATTGGCCACCGAGGTTGCAGAGCGTCTTCACCTCGAAGACGACGATTCGCGGACGCTGCGGTTTCTTGTCCGCAACCATCTGCGGATGTCGCACATCGCGTTGAATCTCGACATTCACGACGAGAAGCTCTTGAAAAGCTTTGTCGACGAAGTTGGCTCCGCCGAAATGCTTACGCTGTTGTTCGTGCTCACGGCGTCTGATTTTACCGCCGTGGGACCGCGCAGTTGGAACAACTGGAGGGCCGGCATGTTGGCCGGCCTGTATCGCAACGCGATCCCCTTTTATACCGGAGAATCGTCGCCGATTTCCGTCAGCAAGTTGCGGCTCAAGCGAGAACAAGTCCTGGCCGCGTTGCCAGATTCCGAACAGCAGCATCTCGCTTGGCACACAATGCAGGTCAAGGCGTTGGCCGATGCTTACGTGGTCAACCACGAAGCGCAGGTGATCGCGAATCTCCTAGTAAAGCTGAAGCACCTTCCACCCGATGAGTTGCAAATCGAAGGCCACTTCGATGAAGAGAGTCAGACGGTTCGTTACTCGGTGACGACGCACGAATCACTGACGACGGGGGCCTTTCACAAGATGGCCGGCGCGCTTTCGGCCTCGGGCATGCTCATCCTTTCAGCCGAGATTAGCACCCTGGCCGACGGTCGAATCTTCGACCGTTACGTGGTCAACGACTCGCAGTACCCAGACGGACCGCCCGAGTGGCGAATCGCCAAAGTTTGCGAGGCGTTGCGTACGGCATTACTCACACCCCAGGGCAATACGCCCAACTTTCGCAGTTTTTGGGAAGATGGCAAGGCTGACACGTTCGCAATGTTGGCCCAGGTCGAGACCACCGTCACCTTCGACAATAAGACATCCGACAACCAGACGCTCCTTGAAGTGCGCACCCCCGATTGCACCGGCCTGCTGTTCGTCATCACACGCACCATCTTCCAACTGGGCCTCTCGGTCGACATGGCGAGGATCACCACCGGTACCAAGAGTATCGTCGACACGTTCTATGTGACCGATTCCGAGAATCGGAAGATCGAAGATGAGCGCCGGCTACAAGAAATTCACGATCGAGTGCTTGCCGACATCGACGAGTTTCGTCCGCACTGACTTCAAATATGGGCAAGTCGCGGTTTCTACCGCGTAAATCGCTGTCCCACGAAGCGGCAGCCAACGCGATGAATCGATTGATTCTCGATGACGACGGCCTCGACGCATACGATTTCCGCGGAGACAAAAGTTCCATCACTCGGATCACCGAACGACACAACCAGCGTCGTGGCCGTGGGTTCTTGGTCCAGCAAGAAGCTCATCCCATAGGGCGACAAGTCGAGACAACGAACACGTTGAAAATCGCTCGACTGAAGAACGTCGCCGGCGGTGCTCAACGCGACATGTTGCCAACTGAGAAATGTGCGACGATCCGTCGTCCGGCGATCATCTTCCCACGGCAGAAACGCAGGCCCGCCCACTTGCGGTGACCACTCTCCGGATGCCGTATCTCGAGATGCCATTGGCGCGATGATTGAGACCATTCGAGAGAGAAACGTTGTCCGACCGTACGGCAGCAACGATGACCGTGCAGCGCGCAGATATCTCAATACGTAGTTCACAAACATGGCCGTGGCAAGACAACACACTTCCAGCGGCATCACTGATAACGATTGCAGCGAATTAGCCGTGGCGTATGCGGTATGTGTCGACAACATGCCGCATCACCGCGAACTGAGCGGCTTGGCGCGGATCGCGACGAACGACCAATTCACACCCACGGCATTCCGCCTCGAACGCCTCGG
>CAZNXE010000068.1:0-10481 GCA_964576465.1 uncultured Planctomycetaceae bacterium | reverse complement strand
CCGCGTCAAGGTACGCTTGATGGCCGCGGCCACCAGTTTGGGTTGGTGCGATTCGTAGAGCACATCGGCTCCAATCACCAGATCGAAGGTGCCTAAGTCGTCCGGAAGATCGCGCCAGTCAACCAGCCGAGTTTGAATTTCCGGCAGCTTATTGCGCCAGGCATTCACTTCGACAAACTCAAGCGCTTCGCCGCTGTAGTCGCTGGCGGTCACCTCGAAACCTGCCGCCAGTGCGACCAAAGACGACAGACCACAACCGGCCCCCAATTCCAGACAGCGTCGTCCCTTGCCCGATATCTCTGCAAGGCGTTTGGCCAACACGAGTGCCGACGGCCAAACTTCGGCCCAATAGGGCAGCCGTTCGTCGCGCTCAAACTCTGCTGCTTCGTCGATCAGATCGTCGGCAGACCGGGGCCTGAGCAACTCGTAGCGTCGACCGGCAATCCGTACCGTGTCGTCGATGATATCGAAACGCCGCCGCAAATCCGCGACGGTCTGCTCCCAATTGCGAGCTTGGCTCATCATCACGACATCCTGCATGGATTCAACGCCCGCGTCACCGCAGGGAATGGGACACGGACCATTTTCACGCCCTGCATGAAGTCGCCCGAAGGGAACCGTATAATATGTCTTGCATCATCCGTGGCCGCGTGGTCCTAAACCTTTCAATACGCCGCATGCTCCCATTCACACCGGTTCGATCTTGTGCGGCAGCCACCATGGTGTTGGCCGTGTTCGGTAGCGCACAAGTGGCGTCGGCCGAGAGTCGGCACCGAATCCTAGTCTTGCGGGAGACCGACGGGCACTTGGGGGCTTGGTCGTCACTTCCCTCTGGTGGTCAAAAGGTACCAAGTGTCACACGGCATGGACAACCGGTCACCGTGCATCTGAGCATCCTGCCGGGCGAGGGGCCGCTGCGTCGTGTGCAATCGTTTCGCTACGAAGCTTGGGGCAAAGAGATTCCCCTGCCTGATGGCTTTGCCACACGCGGCAAATCAATCCGCGAAGGGTTCGCTGCTTTTTGGGAACCGACCAGCAGCACGGAGCGCTATGCCGTGCGATTCGAGACGAACCGTCTTGTCGAAGGGCAACCGATCCTCCGTCAGGCAACCTTGCGGCGCGGGTATGGTGGCTATTACCTGACGTTTCAAGACGGCATCCTGCCACCGGTGGCCAAACGGGCCAAGACCATCCCGGAGTTGATGCTTGAGTTTCCCACGGCCTATGGGGCCTTGGAAGAAGCCGCGCATCAGTGTTCACTCGTGGGGCTGTCGCTGGTGCCACAAAGCCGCTTCAGCCCCTTGGTCATTCGCGATGTGATGGGAGAGGTCATCGAAGAGGAGACCCCACCGCCACGCCTTGGCCATTGGCAGCGGCTTGTCAAACAACTAGACGACGACCGCTACGACCAACGCGTGGCCGCTTCCGAAGCGTTGCTTGCCATTGGAGTCGATGTTGTCAGGTTTCTTGCCAGCCTCGATCCTCAGACGTTGACACTCGAACAGCGTGCGCGCATTCGTTACATTGCCCGCACGTTTACGATTGAATCTCCCCCCGAGCCCGAACCACTTTCGCGTGAGGAGTTGCGTCATCTTCAGCAAGAGATGCCACCCCAGTGGTTGGCGCATCTCCTGATGTCGTCTGAAGAATCGATCCGCGTCTGGGCCGTTGACCAACTTCATCGCCACCGCATCCTGGTCGATCTCTCACCGCGCGCGACGCGCACCCAACGACGGCAATACTATCGCGAGTTGATCACACGTCTTCCAAATTGAGCGAACGCACCATGCTAATCTTCGATGCCCATCTCGATCTCTCCATGAATGCGCTTCAGTGGAACCGCGACTTGTGCTTGCCCCTGGAATCGATCCAAGCGCGCGAGCAGGACATGACCGACAAGGCCGATCGAGGGCTGGGCGTTGTATGCCTGCCGGAAATGCGGCGTGGTCAAATTGGCATCTGCGTGGCGACACTCATCGCGCGGTATGTAAAACCTGGCAGTTCGTTGCCAGGTTGCAATAGCCCCGAAATCGCCTGGGCACATACCCAAGGACAGTTGGCATGGTATCGAGCCATGGAAAAAGCTGGCGAGATGAGGGCCATCGTGGACCTCGACAGTTTGAATCGACACGTCGAGCAGTGGCAGCAAGCCATCGCCGCGGCAGATGCCGACGAAGCCACCTCGCGGTTGCCGGTTGGGTATATCTTGAGCCTCGAAGGGGCCGATTCGATCCTCACGCCCGCTCATCTTCAGCAGGCTTATGACTCGGGACTGCGCGCCATCGGGCCGGCGCACTATGGACCCGGCACCTACGCTCAGGGAACTCACGCCACCGGCGGGCTTGGTTCGTTGGGTCGCGAATTGCTGGCTGAGATTCAGCGGCTGGGCATGATCCTCGACGCCACGCATCTGTGCGATGATAGTTTCGCCGAGGCGATGGACCTCTTCAGCGGTCGGGTTTGGGCAAGCCATTCCAACTGTCGGGCGATTGTGCCTGAGGAACGACAATTCAGCGACGATCAACTGCGGCAGCTCATCGAACGGGGCGCCGTGATTGGTGCGGCGCTCGACGCTTGGATGCTGGTGCCCAACTGGCAACGGGGCAAGACTCGGCCCGAGGACGCAGGCGTGCGACTCGATCACATGCTCGATCACATCGACCATGTTTGTCAGTTGGCCGGCAGCGCCCGCCACGCCGCGATTGGCACCGATCTCGATGGCGGCTTCGGTCGCGAACAATGCCCGATGGACCTAACCACCATCGCCGATCTTCAACGCATCCCCGCGATGCTCGAACAGCGTGGCTATTCGCAGGCGGACATCGAGCAAATCACCTCGGGCAACTGGATTCGATTTCTGCGTGAAGCATGGGCGGCAGCGTGAAGCAATGAACGCACTCCCCGTCGAGCAAGCCTCGAAAAATGATCGACCTCGCGGCGTGGTGTTCGTCGCGATCCTGATCGCCATTGCCTCTTTTGTGCTGCGATATAGCCTGAGCAATGCACCCATTGGCAGTCATGCGGATGAGCCCATCGTGGCGAATCTTGCACATCGGGCGATCGAGCAGGGGCAACTATCGGCAAATTGGGATCGCTTCGCGAACACCTGGTGGAGCAAATCGACCTATCAATTTTCACCTTATACGCTCGTCCAAGAAGCAACTGCCGTGGTCGTTTACAAGCTAAGCGGCTGGCCAGAGACGATGCACGACCACATTCGGCTTGCCCGGACCATGTCGTGCATCTTTGGAGCGTTGACCGTTCTGTTGGCGTTCTTTACAGCGCGAGAACTGTTCGGCGAATCTTGGTCAGCCATTCTCTGTGAAGTCACGCTTGCCGTGGCGTTTCTTCACGTGCGAGACAGTACGTATGCGCGCGTCGAGGCCTTCTTGGCACTTGCGATCCTTGGGTGTATGTTTTTGGCGGCGAAGAGTTTGTCGCCCTCATCACATAAGGGTTGGAGCTACGCCACGGCGTTTGTCGCCGGCATTGCCATTGCGGCCAAGTACAATGCGCTCCCCGTTTTGATTCCCGTTGCGTTTGCCGCCTACGCCGCGACCGATCCATCGCGACGCCAATTGAACGCCCTTGTTCTTCAAGCAGCAAAGTACGGCACAACGGTGGTTCTAGGGTTCCTCTTCGCGACTCCTGAGATCCTGTTCAATCCATCACCACTTGTTGATGGCATGCTGTGGGAAATGAATCATTACTCCAAAGGGGAAATTCCCTTCAAGGCGTATGACTTTTGGGACAACAACCTCTTCTATTACTCACGCTATCTGTCACTGCTCGGGATGGGCATGGTATCGTCGCTGCTGGCCGTGGGATTCGTGATCCTTTTCTGGCAAAACAGATCGGTCCCTTTTCTCCTCTTGACGCTATTTCTCTATGTGGCCTTTTTCTTGACGATACTGCCAGCAGCGCGCTTTGAACGCAACCTCGAGGTATTCTTTGCACCGATGGCGATCGCTTCGGGAATGACCGCCGGCGCGATCATCAAGTGGCTACATTCTAGGTACTCAAAGCCCGTTGTGCTGTTGGCAACCGTGGCGTTGCTTGTAGGAATCGTCGCCCAGCCGGCGCTGGCGTTGCAACGGTTTCGGGTTGCGATCCGCTCAGAGTCTTCGCCGGTTGCAATGTTCCGAAAAGCGCTGCCGGCGAGAGACGATTCAACGATCACGTTCCCGATGGCTGACATCCCACCACAAGAATTCCCGCAAGAAGACCGGGTTGTTGTCATCGACAATGGAGACAAGTTCTCCAAGGCTCAATCCCAAAATTGGGAGCGGAAGTACGCCCACTACGATCGATTTGAATTCCGATCGTCGTGGGCAGTGCATCGATATCCGTTCTCGCTAGTCGATGCGTTCCACGGCCCCAGGCGAATCGTCGTCTTCCAGCGGAAGCAACCGTCGGTCGACTCTAGAGACACCGATCCAGAAGCCGTGGAATGAATGTCCTTCTAAAGGGCATCTTCTCCGGACAACGGTCGCTCTCTCAACGCCCACCAGCGGTGACCGCCGACAACGATAACGAAGAACAGCGCGCAGCCGTAGAAGTTGTTGTTATCGTGAAAGGCGGCGATAGCCTTACGCAACTCCTCCGTGTCTGTGAAGGCACCGAAGGAGAGCAGACGGCAAAGCTTGAGAAAAAACTCCCACATAAAGGCTTCCAGTAGGATGTCGATCACGACGTAGATGTGCAGGAGCAGATCAAGACGATTGGCAAAATAGTTGCGACGTTGACCGTATCGTATGACCAGCGACATAAGCACCGCGGAGAGAATCCCCACGACAATAAAACTGCCCCGCGATGGCCACAACCGCCAAATCCAGAACGTGCCCAAATAAAGTGGGACTAGCGCTACACTGACGTTCCAGTTTTTCATATCGGATATGTGGCCGTAGGGTGTCGTCAAGCGGAGCGCGGACGCACCATGTTCGCTGTTGGCGAGAAAGCAATGGTGCGTCCGCGCTTCGCTTGACGACACCCTACGGCCTATTCGCCTTGATGAACAGTAGGACCGTCGATTACTTGACGTTCAGGCCTGGAGGCGGCTCGGGACCGGCGGCTCGTCGGGCGGTTTTGGGCTCGCCGCGGATGATCTCTTCTGTGAAGCGACTGACGTAGTGCATCAGGCTGGCGTCACCTTGTGAGCCATGGACGCGTTTGTCGACGTCCATTCGCTGCGAAACGATGCGACCTTGCTCGATATCGAACCGCACGCTGCCCTTGGTCTCGCGCTGCGCGAGCTGCGCTTCGATCACCGGATCGTGGATCGGCGTGAGAACCTGCGTCTCGACCGAGATGGTCGCAATGCCGTTGCTGACCTTCACCAGCTTGAATCGTTGCCGCGTTTTTACTTCCTTGACACGACCGTCTTGATGGGCAACTTTCTCGGTGTAGGGAAACTTCCACTCGTCGCCCACGCCAACTTCGTCCTCTGGCAAAAGAATCGTAATCTGGCCGGTCGACGGTTGTGGGCGATCGCGCTTCTCTTCGCGTTTGATTGTCTCGCCGCGTGGATTGATGATGATCTCCGACAACGGAACCCCCACGTCGGCGGCCACCTGTTCAAACACCAGCGGTGGCTTCTCGTCGGTCACGCTGTTGTAGCGAACTTCTTGGCGACCGGTCAATTTCTGCAACATATCGACGCTGCTAACCAGATGTGTAAACGTGGCGTTTCCCTGGTCGTCGACCTTGAGGATCTCCCAGACCTTCACCGATTTGCTTTTTGTTTCAGCCGTTTGAGTTGTGCCAGCCACCGTGTTGCGAACGGTCGCCAAATGCTCGACCTGCCAGCGGACCTTCTCGCCCTGCGTAAACTTGTAGCGCAACAAGTAACGCGGCTTGGCGGTTTCCTCAGCGGCTTGGGTAACCGCCGGAGACAGGCAAAGCACTGCCAGGAGCGCGGCACAACGTGTGGAGAAGAGAGAGGTGTTCATCCTGCTCGCTTCCTTTCGAGTCTGGATGTGGGTGATGGATTGCTGCTAGGTTTGGTCGAGAGAATTCAACTGTCCGCTCCAACCTAGCTTTTCGCGAAGCGTACGATAGTAATTGTGCCCTTGGACTTCGATCAGTTTGAAGGACGCCGGGGCTCGGACAATCGAAACCTGATCGCCGGGCAACAATTCGCCCAGCACGCGACCATCGACCACCACGGCGGCGTTGCCTTCGGGGCTGGCGATCTCCAGCCGGTATTCGCAATCGGCCGAATCAACAACCGGTCGATTCGTCAACGTGTGAGGGCTGATGGGCAAAATCACGAACGCCTGAAGGCTCTTTCGCAAGATCGGACCACCGGCCGACAAACTGTGGGCCGTCGACCCAACCGGCGTGCTGATGATCAAACCGTCGCAACTATAGGTAGTCACCAATTTTGAGTCAACGTAAAGATTTACGTCGAGAATCGAGAACGGAGCACCCGCGCGAATGACGACTTCATTCAGCCCCAATTGCTCCGCCACGACAGTGCCCTCGCGATGAAGACGGCACTCGAACATGAGATGGTCGACGGTTTTGTACTTTCCCTGTTGAATCGACGGTAGCACCGTGTGCAACTCGTCGGGGGACAGGTCTGCCAGAAAACCCAATTTCCCTAGATTGATGCCAATCAGCGGGCGCTGTTCGTAGCCCATCTTCCCCACGGCCCTTAGAATCGAGCCGTCGCCGCCGAGCACAATGACCAAATCGGCTTCGACGTCAGTGAGATCTTGATCGAATTCCAAGTCCCAGACAACGATTTCGGCGTACTGCCCAATCACCTTGCGAAGCCCCTCGGCGTTGGCCTCCACATTGGGGCGATCGCCAGAGCCCAAGACAATCGCCCGCAGGCGGCTGCCCGTTGTAGATTTCGAGGATACTTCGGGCGCGGGAACCATGTGTTGATGATAGAGCTTCGACTGAGGTGCAAGCAAGCTATTAGCTAACTTGGCGGTGTTCGGTTCCCTTGAGTGACAGGCTGCGTTTGGCCATTTCGCGTGCTGTTTTCGCGATGCCGTCGACATCGAGCCCCAGGTCGGTCAAGAGTTCGCCACGTTCGCCATGCTCGATAAAGCGATCGGGGATACCCAAGCACTTCATCCCTCGGGTGTCGAGCCCTGCTTCGACCGCGGCTTCGGTCAGAGCGCTGCCGAACCCACCCATTCGTGCGCCCTCTTCGACGGTCAGCACGAACGGCGAATTCTCGATCAAAGGAAACAGCGTGCCGGTATCCAACGGCTTGACGAACCGTGCGTTGACCACCGTGAGATTGACTCCCTGTCGGGACAACTTTTCGGCGGCCGCGACACAGTTGGTCAACAAGGTTCCGCAAGCAACAAGCGTGCCGTCGGGGCCCTGCCGGATGACTTCGGCCTGGCCCAATTCGATTGCCGCGACCTCGCGTTGGATCGTCTCCGACGCGGCCTTCGGGTATCGCATTGAACAAGGGCTGTCGTGCGACAGGGCAAAGTCGAGCATCAACGGGAAATCCGCCGCGTCGCCAGGTGCCATCACAACCATGTTCGGAAAGACCCGCATGTAAGCAAAGTCGAACATGCCGTGGTGCGTCGCGCCGTCGGGGCCGGTGAGCCCCGCGCGGTCGAGCATGAACGTGACAGGCAGGTTTTGCAGTGCGACCTCTTGGAAAATTTGGTCGAAGCTGCGTTGCAGAAACGTGCTATAGATATCGACAATTGGCCTTAGACCGACCTTTGCTTGCCCTGCGGCGAACGCCACGGCATGCGACTCGCAGATGCCGGTGTCGAAAAACCGGTCGGGGATCTCTTCGCGAATTGTTTCGAGCTTGGTGCCCTGGCACATCGCGGCCGTCATCACGGTAACCCGATCGTTGGCCTGCATCTGCTCGTGAATGGCCCCGCTAGCAACATCGGTGTAGGCCTGCGTCGAGCTTTTCTTGATCGAGATGACGCACTCGTCTTCGTGCTCAAACCGTGGCGGTGTGTGAAAGAACACGGGATCTTCAGCCGCCGGCTTGAAGCCATGTCCCTTTTCCGTCACCACGTGCAGCAGCACGGGTCCGTCAACATCCTTGACCATCTCAAGGTACTTACGCAGATGCGCGATGTTGTGTCCATCGACGGGCCCGATGTAGCGAATGCCCAATTCCTCGAACAGCATTCCGCCCAACAAGCCAGCCTTGACCGATGCCTTGGCATGCAACAGCCAGCGTTCCACCGGGTCGCCCAAGACCGGCAGGTTATGCAGCATTTTTTGAACCTCGGTCTTAAGCCCCGTGTACATCGGGTTCACGCGAAGCCGATCGAGGTAGGCCGCCACGCCGCCGACCCGTGGACAGATTGACATCTTGTTGTCGTTGAGCACGATCAAGAATCGCTTCTTGAGTTCGGCGGCGTTGTTCAATGCCTCGAAGACGATTCCCGAGGGGAATGCTCCGTCGCCAATCACGGCCACACTGTGCCGGTCTTCGTTGCCCGGGATCAGGTCATCGCCAGCCTTGAGCCCCAGCGCGGTCGAAACGCTGCTGCCGGCATGCCCGGTCATGAACAGGTCGTAGTCGCTTTCTTTCGGGTTGGGATACCCCATCAACCCGCCCTTGGTTCGCATGGTGCCGAACTCGTGGAAGCGGCCCGTAATCATTTTGTGCGGATAGATTTGATGGCCGGTGTCCCAGATCAGCCGGTCGCGACTGAAATCGAACGTGGTATGCAGCGCCAGGCACAATTCGACAACGCCGAGATTCGACGCAAAGTGAGCCGTGCGGTTGCTCACCAACTCACACAGCGCTGTTCGCATTTCCCCAGCCAGCGCGTCGAGCTCGTCGATGCTGAGCGACTGGAGGTCGTGCGGGGAGTCGATTTGCGATAGCAACGACTTCATCAACGATCCCTTTCCAACACATAGCGAGCCAGATCCGCCAGGGTCCGCCCATCGGCTCCCAGCGGGGCAACCATCTTCACGGCTTCGTCGACAAGCTCTCGGGCCTGCCGTTTACTTTCTTCCACACCCAGCAGCGAGGGAAAGGTTAGCTTACCGCGCCGCGAATCTTTACCAACACGTTTGCCCACGGTGCTCTCGTCACCCTGCACATCGAGCAAGTCGTCGGTGATTTGAAATGCGAGCCCCAGTTTCCGACCGTAGACTGCCAATGCTTCCTGTGTCGCGTCGTCGGCCCCGGCAATCAGGGCACCCAATTCGAGCGAGACACACAGCAGTGCGGCGGTCTTCCGCTGATGAATCGAGTGTAACTCCTCCAGTTGCCCTTCGCACTTCTCGATTTGCAAATCGTCCACTTGGCCACCAACCATGCCAGCAGGGCCAGCGGCCGCCGCAAGCCGGGCGGTGCAGCGGGCAGCCACTTCGCCGGGGCGTACTTCGCGGGACAAAACGTCGAAGGCTAGCGTTAGCAGCCCGTCACCCGCCAAGATCGCCATGGCTTCGCCAAACACCTTGTGGTTGGTTGGTTTCCCGCGGCGCAGGTCGTCGTCGTCCATTGCCGGGAGATCGTCGTGTATCAGCGAGTAGGCATGTACCATCTCGACGGCACACGCCGCCGGCAGGGCATCGTCCAGGGAGCCGCCTGCCGCTTTGGCTGCCAGCAACACCAAGATGGCACGTAGCCGTTTCCCGTCGGAGAGCAAGCTGTAACGCATCGCTTCTCGCAACGCCTCCGGCAAGCCGTCGGCGGGCAACGTATAGCTGTCCAGCGCCGTGTCGATCCTTCGGCGGAGCACTTCCAGCGATTCAGCAAGCGAGGCAGCCGTCTGAACCATAAACCGTGAAAACCTTTCGATGCGCAACGAGAATCGCGAATATCGATCTTAGAATAGCGAGGGACTGTCGTCCATCGTCTCAGGGGGCTCCGGGGGCTTTCGCGAAGGGCCTTTCTTGACTTTTTTGGCCGTGCGTCGCCGGGAGGTGCGCGGTTTTTCCTGTTGCGCAAGTTCGAGCGACGCTTCGTCGTCAAATGGCTCGCCAAGGGCCGCGTCCTCGTCATCGACGCCGGTCAGCAACTCGATTCGCCGCTCGGCCCGTTGCAACTTGCCGTAGCAATTCCGCAGAAGCTTCACCCCTTCTTCATAGCGGGTCATGGCGTCGGTCAGCCCGATATCGCCTTCTTCCAGCTCTTGGACGATCGCCTCCAATCGTTCCATGGCCTCTTCAAAGCCGACCTCATCTTTATCTTTGTTGTCTTGCTTCGGACGAATCTTACCCACGCGTTTCTCTCCCAGTGGTGCAACAACATTGCTTGACGGAAATAGTCAGGGTGCCCACAGATTTTCATGCACTGCGTGCGTGGCCTACCGCATCACGTCATCGTTGCAAATCATGTACGACTTTTCAATGCACAGCGTTCGCGGAAAATCGAAAAGGTATCGCTTGTAACTAGCGGTCGCCCTGGACTGCGCACCATAGGGTCTTTGCGGATTCGTTTGGACGATTGACTTTGGCCTTGTCTTATGCGAGCGGCGAATGAGAATATCCCAACCCGACGCGTGAGCGAGGGACCAACCGGT
>CAZNXE010000067.1:5304-21801 GCA_964576465.1 uncultured Planctomycetaceae bacterium | reverse complement strand
TTTTCACCTAAACTGAACAGGCCCAGGCCAACCCAAAACGCGAATCGTCGTCGCGTGAAACTTCGTGTCGAGATATTGTTTCGATCGCGGCTCTTACGACTCGTGCTGGTTACACATGTGCGGCATGGAAGCAGACCACACAAATCGTCGTTCTGATGCGAATCTTTCATCTTGGAACCTCGGCGAACCGTGCCCTATTTCCACCTGGGACGCTTTCTCAAACATAGCTCGGCATTTGTCCCTACAATCCGCGTAAGTCTTCGGGTTCTAGTCACAATTGGCATGTAATACGGCAGAATGCGAAAGTGCGTGGCTCCGACAGTCCGATCGCATCGGGCTAACACGATGAAACTCCATCTCCGAAAGAGGCCAGACACGGGGCCGACCGGCGGATATTCTTTGAGGCCAGTGGTGCGTCCGCGTTTCGCTTAACGTCACCCTAGGCGAACTTGAAATCAATGGAGCAGGCCAGGTGGAAAGACTTCAGTTCACGATTTATCCCAGCCCCGTTGGCAAGTTGCGAATCGTTTGCGACTCGATCGCGGTTCGGGAAATTCGCTTTGAAGATAGGAATACACGGCATGCTTTACCGGAGCACTGGATCCGTGGTGGCTCGCTATGCGATCGGGTGGTCTCTCAATTGGAAGCGTATTTTGCCGGCCAGCGGCAGAGCTTCGATCTGCCGTTGGCGCCTGTTGGCACGTCGTTTCAGCAGCAAGTGTGGCAGGCGTTGTGGGATATCCCGTACGGCGAGACCACGACCTACGGTGAACTGGCTAGGCGCGTGAATCGACCAACCGCGCCGCGTGCGGTCGGCGCGGCCAACGGAAGGAATCCGATTTCGATCGTTGTCCCCTGCCACCGCGTTCTTGGAAGCAAGGGAGCCCTCACGGGCTATGGTGGCGGGCTCGAGGCGAAGGGGCGATTGTTGGCACTTGAAGGGGTGACGTTGTCAGCGCGGTATCAAAGCTGAAGATGGTGCGTCCGCGCTTCGCTTGACGTCACCCTACGAGACTCCGCTGACAGAGCGCTGGATTGTGGCGTTTGCCTTGTAAAGCAATCACTCGCTATTTGGTTTCTTGAATGAAGCCGTGGTACAGGCCCATGTAATAGGGCAGCAGGAACACGGTGCCGCTTGCCAACTGAGTTCCGTTGCCACCGTAGTCGAGCGCCCAAGGGTTGGTGTTCCAATGGTTGAAATGGCGATTTTCGACGGGGAGCACTTTGCCACCAACGCGATAGCCAGAGTTAGGCCGGGTGCGGGTGGTGGTGCCGACGCCCTGTTGTGGCCGCAGGCGGACAATGTCCAAGCGGTGGCTGTTCGTACAGGCCCAATTGCAACGATCCAACGGGAAACCCTTCAGCGTGGCCATCGAATCTTCCAGCCATCCGTCCCACGGCGATAGCGAATGCGTTCCCCATTGATCGGGATGGGCCGCGCCCTCGCCAAAGGCGGCATAGGCAAAGTTGAAGAAGGAGTTCATCTCGGGTTGTTCGACCAGCCAAGCGCTGTAGAAAGACAACAGGATGCGTCTTCGCAGATTCTTGTCTTTTGCGTACTTCACCAGGTTGTAGTACGCCATGAATGCCATCTCATCGTCCGATTGATTCCCCGAACCGACGCCACGATGGATCTTATAGATCATGGCGTTCGTGTCGTAGGCATGGTCGCGGATTAGCTCCTTCATGTGCTGCTCATAAATCGGGTCGCCCGTCATGTGGCCAGCGACGGCCAGATACGACAGCATACACAGCGATTTCAGTCCACGTTCTTCCCACCAAGCCGTGTCGTGATTGAGTGACTGTGGGCCATAGAACCCCCATCGTGTCGGGGTTCCGTCGTGATCGATCAGGTTGTAGTCGTGCGTGATGAGATGATCGGTAAGGTCGCGGACAACTTCTCGGACACGCGCTCGTTCTTCTTCGGTGTCGGCGACAAGGTCGTAGTACAAGGGGTAGAAGAAGTAGTGGCCGTCCAGTTCATCGGAACTTGTATCGCTTTTCCAGTACCACTTGCCGTCGGCACTCTTCGGCCACCGCGGTTCGTAAACTTTCCACAGCGTGTCATATCCCGCGCGGCTTTGCTTATCGCTGGCCAGTCGGCCAATGTTCGGGTCGGGCGAGTCGATCGGAATGATGGTACGTGCGACGTATCCCTTGGGCGGGCTGTGTTCGCCGCCTTGCGTTACTTTTTGCAGAAAACGCAAGGCCTCGAAGGCTCGTTTCGCGCGATCTTTCGCTTTCGGATCGCCCGTGGCCGCATAGGCGAAACATTCTCCCGCCCCATACATGCTGGTCCAGAGTCCGTCGTTATCGCTGTCGTGATAGGTAATCTCCGAACGGTCTCCCGGTCGAGACAGGCTGACTTCAGAGACATAACCATAGGGCGTGCGGCGGATACAGCATTCCATTTCGTCTTCGTACAGGGCGGCCTTTTCGGCCAAGGTCATCATGCGCCGCTCGATGAGACCGACACCCCCGGCAGTGGCGAACCAGGCATTGCCCTTGGTATCGATGGCGACGTCGCGGATATCGTCGTTGGGTAACCAGCGTTGCCCTTGCCGATAGGCCCACGATTGGCCGTCGAACCGAACGGCGCCGAGATGCGTGCCAAACCAAACGACGCTATCCGGCCCGGCTTCCACGACCGTGAAATCGTTGTAGGGCAGCCCGTCACCGCCTGTGTAGAATTGCCACCCGTCGGATGTGCGACACGCGGCGCCGGCCAAGACGGCAAACCAGAGTTGCCCACTCGAGTCGAACGACACTCCCCTCACGTCAGAAGTTCCCCAGCGGCGTCCCTGGCCATCGTCGGCTACAAGAGCTTCAAAACCGGTAGCAGTTTCAACGAACAAGCCGTCTGCCGTTGCTGCCATCACGGCACCTTCTGGAGTGGTTGTCGCTTGGCGTACTCCCTTTCCCAGCGAGGCGTACTTTTGGGTTGCCACATGGCCGCGAAGCGTGTCCGTGGGCGGCGCGTCGGTGGCTGTCCACTTCTTCTCGCGCAGGACCGCCCAACCTTGGGAAGTTTCGGCCCACACGCTCCCGCGTTTGTCGAGGTGAATGGCTCGCACATCGTTCGACGGCAAACCATCGTCCACAGTGAAACTTGTGCCAACCTCTTGGGGAAATTGGCCGATCGTTACATGTGGAACTTCGGCGATGGCCGAGTTACCAACAGCGATCAGCAGTAGGGCTATCCACGTCGCGCGCATCCGGCTCTCCGGTTCGTTGATGAGAATATTCAAATTGAAGTCAATTTCGAGTTGATCGGAAACATGGTCTCGCAGCCAGCAAACTCAATGGTCCGCGGACGGCTCAGCGGCGACGATCCAATCGGTGTTGAGTGCAACGTGCTTGATCGAGCTGCCCTCGGGATCGACATGCGTGTACGTTATGTGCAAGTTACCATCGCTTGATTGAATGATCGACGGGTAGCCATACGACTGCTTGCCTAAGACGCCGTCTTCAAGGATTCGCTTCCACTTCCAGGTTTGACCTTCGTCGTCGGAGCACGACAACGCGAGCCGGTTTCGTCCAACTTCGGTATCGTTGTAAACCATGGCCCAGCGGCCATCGTCGAGCTTCACGGTCTCCAGACTCGAGCCCGAATTCGGGATGTCGGTATCCAACGCCAGCGACCACGTTTCGCCGTTATCTTCCGAAGTGCTTCGCAGCACTCGGCCCGGCAGCTTTCCGCTGTCGCGAAGATAGGCCACCAAGGTGCCGTCTTTCTTGCGAACGACACTCGGCTGGATGGGGCCAAGACCGACAATCGGGCCGCTGGCGGTCCAGCTTTCGCCTTCGTCGTCTGAAATTGCCATCAGCGAAGCGTTGAATCCGTCGGAGTAGAGAGGAATCAAGATCCGGCCCGAGGGAAGCGTTATCGGATGCGTGCGAGTCATCCAACCAGCTTGGCGTTTCATTGGATCGCGTGCCGCTTCAATCAACATCTCGGAATAGGGCAAGGCGTATTCGGCCCACATGCTCTCATCGAATTTCAACTTGCGGAAACTAGCTTCGAGCGACTGGGCAAACGCCTCGCCCGGCACAAGGTGGATCGAGTCTTGCCACGACCACTTCGGCCGTCCATCTTCCAAATAGCTTTCGGCCCTTCGATACTTCAGAACACTGTATTCCCATCGATTGGCCAGTGGTACGACCCAAAACAACCACAACCGCCCCTGGGCGTCGACGAACATCACGGGGTTGCAGTCGGGCAGGTGTGGTGTGTCGGCCATAACAAAGACCGGACTCCACTGGTGGGCGCCTTTGCGTAGGCGCGCCCCTTGAATGACCACATCGTTCGCAGAGCGTTCACCAGACCCGTGGTACCAGCAAGCCATCAAATCACCACCCGGCAACTCGACAATGCTGCTGGAGTGAACATGCTTGCCTTGTGATGGAAAGATAAGTTCCGAGCGGAATTCCGCGGCAGTTGCAGGGACAATCGCAGAGCAGGCCAGCAGGAATGCGAACAACACTGTTGTCCGGCCGCGCAACGATGTCGCCACGTGCGATTCTTTCAAGGCAGCGGTTCTTTCTTTGTCGGTTAGACGACCCATGCCCGATGATCGTGTTGGGGCATGGTCGATATGCAGTGGAGGGAACGTCGGGGTTAGCCCCTCATTATAGCAGCCCAAACCGCTTGGTTCTGCCGATTATTCGATGTCGGGCATAACCACGGGGACCAGCAACGTTGTCGGTTCGACAGGTCTTCCGGACCATGCATCAAACGCGAAGGTAAGCTTGGCAGTGCCAGGAGTGACGCCATCGGGGACCCGAACCGGGCCGTAAAAAATCGCACCTCAGCAAAACTTGTCGAGGGCGAATGTGCGAACAAGAGGTGTCGCCGATTCGATCGCTGGGAATTCTACCGTGACTGTCGGGTGTACACCTTCCGGGAATTTATCATCGCCGCTCTCGGCGACGGTCCAACAGCCCGAAGTTTTGTCCAACGTCGCGACCATTGTACGGATATCCGTGGGATCACCACCAATCACGAATTGAGTGCCCGTGGGGATTTCCCAATTGAGCGTGACAGGGCCTACTGACAGCGGACCGTCAAAGTGTGCCTCTTTCATGTTGCGCGTCGTGTCACTCAGTTCAACATCGCAGTACTGTGTGAACGATGTCTCGCCTTCAATCTTCACGTGAATCATCAGCGCGTGACGGAGGATTGACTCGCTGTCCGTGCATTGTGAGATCGATGTGATGGTGTAGGACACGCCATTTCCAACGTCGATCGGCGGAATCGTAACGCCCTCGGACAGGTTGAGCGGATATCGTTCTGGAGTGGACTCGATGTTTCCCGAGCGAAAGAGCAACACCGTGTCCGATGTGACTTTGAGAATCACCTCAATTGAGTTGACAGTCCCAAATCGGACGCGGCAGTACTTTCCGGAATCGCGACTTAAACCGTAGATCGAGCCACCAAGGATCGTGGCGAGTGCGATCGCAAAGCAAAGCATGATTCCAGGTCGTCGCATGATGCTACGTATCCTTTGTCGGCAGAACGTTTGAGTTAACCGGGCTGTCGAGCTACCACGGCAACGGACATAGTTCCGGCAATCGCGTTAAAACCACCCCAACGATGCGCGGCGAAAGTGTCGTTGCAAAGCTCAGTTCCCGCATGCTTGTATCCGCAGGTGAAGTGTGGATGCCATTCCCTGATTCTCCCGGCCTTCCCTGCACCAGTCAACGTTCTTTTGGCATTCATCGGCTGTTGCGTTGGATCGCAGGTCGATTTCAAGCCGTCCGATTGGCAAATGACACGTGGTCAATTGTCATAACATCGCTATGATGACGGTAGGCGTTGTGACAGTGTAAGCATGAGCCCTAGGACTTGGAGGTTTGGTGATGGCGGCAAGCACGAAAGAGGTGATCGAGTTGCTACAGACGGCTTACTCGATGGAAATTGAAACGGTGATGAACTACCTGGCCAACAGTGTCAACTTGGACGGAATTCGGGCCGAGGAAATCAAGAAATCGTTGTCGGCTGACATTACTGAAGAACTCCTGCATGCCCAACAACTGGCCAAGCGAATCAAGCAACTAGGCGGTCTTGTGCCAGGTTCAAAGAGTGTCGAAGTTGGAGCACAATTGCAGCCTTCGACCGATACGACTGACGTTGTCTATGCGATCAATGCGGTCATCGACGCCGAGGAATCGGCCTGCGACCATTACAAGAAGGTCATCAAAGCGACCGATGGTGAGGACTACGTAACGCAAGATCTTTGCATACGGCTGTTGGCAGACGAGGAAGAGCATCTTGCGCTGTTCCGAGGGTTTCTCAAGGAATATGCCAAGAGCGGTTCGTGAGCTTGCCGGCTTCAGCATTGTGGGCTGCGAAGAATTTATGGGAACGGATTGCGGAAGCACGCGCCGTCTCCAACTGGGCATCACCGCAGTGAGACTTCCAGGACACGGTCGTCCTGTTCCGCCGTGGCGGTGATGTGCTCGAAGGTCTTCAGCCGCTTCGGAGATTCGCCCACGACGACGGTGTAATCGGCGACGCGAAACACCTTGGGGTGGAAACGATTCCCTTGAATGCGAAGCGTATAGACAATCTCGTCGTGCGCTTCGTCAATCACCTGCACCACGGGGTTTTCCATCCCCGAGACTTCGATCGTGGGTAACCAGGCGGTTGCTTGACGTCCGTAGTTGTCCAGTTGATTGATGGTCACTGGCCATCCGGCGTACTGCTCGGCATCGGCTTGCGTCACATCCACGCCGCGCGGCCAACACTCCATGGTGATTGCGCGCGACTCGACATCGAAGCGGATCACGCCATAGCCGGCAGCGCGCTCGCCCCACTCGCCACCATATCGCTTTGCGCGTTTCTTGTTGGGGTTCGCGTAAGCGTGCATGGTGATCTTGTTGTGAAACCCGTCCAGATAGTCGCCCAAATGCTCTTGGGTTCCGCGAATCGGGCGCCGTGCCGGTTCCTTGGGGCCCCACCAGCGGTTGTAGAAGTTGACGATGGAAGGGACGCAAAACGAGTATCCGGCATCGCCCCAGTTGTTCACGCCGTGGTGAAGGACCGAGGCCAAATGTTGATCGCCGCCGATCATCAAGGCATAGCTGCGGCGGATTTCGATCAACGCGCGATCTCGCCCCGATTGTGGCCAGCCGTTGCTGTCCAAGTCGGCGATGAGCCGATAGTTGAACTTGCCGTGACGATGCGCGGCGTTGGCGAACACGGTTTGCGACAACACCGCCTTCATGTTCACGTCGCCCCAGTCCTGTCCCCAGGCGTGCAGAAAATCGAGCTGACGTTGCCCTAGCAGTCTTGCTTCGGGAACGTCGAACGATTTGCGATCGAACGATTCGTCGGTCACGTGGTCGGGGCGCGGCCCTATCTTGGGCACAAGCCCGTTGGGGCCTGTCTTGAACTTGCGATCTTCGATAATCGCAAACCCCACGCGGCCGATTTTCAAAGCCGTATAGTAGACGCCAATCCCTCGCTGCACGGGCCGTGGATCGTACGGGTCTGGCAGATGCGATGTCTGAGCGTTTTGAACGGAGTTGACGTATTGGGGCGAGTAAAAGTACCCACCGCTGTCGCCCGCGGGATGCGATGCTTGGACACCGCTTTCTCCCCAGACGTTCCCCTGCCCGATGTCGTGATCGTCGGGAATGCAGATCGTTGGGCGATCTTTGGTGATTTCGCCGAACTGTCGCCCAAACAGCAACCACGCCTGATAGTGGCGCTTGTGGTCGTACGACTGGTCGCCAGAAAAGAACAGCAGATCAGGGTCCTGTGCCTTGATGTTGCGGATGATGTCCGGTTTCAATCGCCGGTCTCGATTCGAGTTGCCCGTGAACGCGGCAACGACGATCTCCTTCTTCTCGACCGGATTCTTGCGAATGATCCCAGTCAAGCTGGCAGCGCCGTCCGCCGCCACCACGCGGTAGCGAACGTTGCGAGAATGATCCCACGGCTCAACTCGAAAATGGGCCGTCCAACGCTTGATCTCTTCTTGCGGCCAACCGTAAGGCTCTTCACTAACCCGCGTCTCCGCCACCGTCTCCCACATGCCATCGCGATCAACCTGCAATTGCACGTCGCGACCAACACCGTCGTCCAACGGGTAGAGTTGCGCCGTCAGCTTGAGCGTATCGGCGTGTACCGTATAGAGCACAAAGCAAATCGCTTGCTCCGCCGGCACGTCTGTATCAAGCCATTTCTCGGCAGCCCTTGCGCGGCTCTGGCCGAGAGAAGCGACAATCGTAACGGCGACCAGTAGAAAGGAAGCACGACGAAACGAAGCACAGCTCATTGTGTAGCCCAAGGCATGGAGTTCAGTGTTGATTGCGGGCACATCGGCCCCCGCTCAATCTTCGCTGATGCGGAACAGATGCACCTTGCAGCGGAGAACAGTCGAGAAGGGCCTGTTGTTCCGACCGGAACCGGATTGTACATGTCAACATGAGGGGCCAGCAATGTCGGCCCTAAATCACTGCCTTGAGGTGTTGAAGAGAGACCTTACTCTTGGGTCCGTACCATCTCTATTTCGTAGTTGAGTGAAGTATTTCGCAGCGCTGGTCCACGAAGCATTGCCTTCTCACCATCACGGAGGTAGATGAAGGCTTGGCCCGTGACCGGGTCAAATGGAACGGGAACCGCCGTGATGTCTTCCAATCGCTCTGGAAGTTGCCCTTGGTGGCGTGCGCCAAAAATACGCAACGCCTCGATGACTCGCAGTACCGCAATCTGACGCTCTAGCCGGGCGATTGCAATGCGCGGCCCACGCATTCCTGGCACGGTTCGCGGTGCAATCGGAACGATATGTTGTTCCTGCTTCGCTTGCTCAATCGCGGCATCGATT
This sequence comes from uncultured Planctomycetaceae bacterium, assembly GCA_964576465.1. Classification (GTDB taxonomy): domain Bacteria; phylum Planctomycetota; class Planctomycetia; order Pirellulales; family JAEUIK01; genus CAZNXE01. The sequence goes on along the minus strand of CAZNXE010000067.1, from coordinate 12,970 downwards.
CCTGCCATGGCTTGTGGAAAAGGCAGCGAAACATACTTAATCGCCTGTTCTAAGAGAAGTCGATGGCGAGTGACGGTATAGAGTACGGAGATGTGATGGAGCGACATTGCCTCGACTTGATCTTCCTTGAAACCACTCTCGATGAGTGCCTGTTCTGCCACGGTGCGCAGTTGTTGGCACCGCCGATCAAGCGCGTCCGATGCCGGGGGGATATATACTTGATCCGTGCTATTCCACAGAATGGTCCCTTCTACGAGTTGAGACAACATGTTTCGCCATGCATCCTCGCTGAGTTCGGCACTCGACAGATCTGGAATTTCTGGAAAGTTGAGCGCTACTCCTTGTGCTTCGACCTCATAGGCTCTTCGCAAGTCGATCAGTGGACGAGGCAGATCGGTAAGCGCCCAATATAAGTTTGGGGCATTCGGCAGTTGGACATGCTCCCTCAGTTGGTCCGACATGAGGTGGCAGATCCCGATCCCTACTAGCCCGTTGACAAGAGTTTCACCTGCGGCCGCGTGCCTCCCCAAGGCGTAGCCACTCTGGAGGGTCATGATCGCGCTGTCAAAGTCGCCGCGGGCCAGTTGCAACCTTGCCTTCGTGGCTAGAATTCTGCCAAACTGCCGTAACTCTTGTGCTTGTGGAAGTAGCAAGTCATAGAAAGGGACATCGCCGATTGGCAACTGCCAGTTGCAGGTTCGACATCGACCACCCCGGGACAAAGAATCGTCGATGTTTCCAATAGTGGGTACACGGATATCATCTCCGTGAAGTTCCACGTCAACTCCCGGCGGGGCGATATCGACCTCGGTGGGTACACGGATATCATCTCCGTGAAATTCCACCAGTGTGCGAAGTTCTTTCAGCGGCAATTCCCGCCACCGCTCCATGTTTTCCCACAGCTCGCGACTGGAAAAGAACTGCCTTTGTTCGGACTTTACTTTGCCATAGTAGACAGCCGCATTGCCGGGTGTGGTTTCGAGAAACGGTGGAAGCAAGCGATACTTGAGCGCCGGCTTAGGCTCGTCAGCGGGGTGTAACGTGAGCTTTATGGGTGCCGGCTCTTCATCAGCTCGGCCCGTCGCGGTCCCGAACAGCACCGCACTCAGCAGCAATGTTGGCAGAAGAATACTCTTTGCTCGCCACATGTTGATACTCACAAATAGGGTTTACTTTGGACCTTGGCAGAAAGCCTGATATCGCACTACAACTCTCGAAACACCTGTTGCAAGGCAGAGGGCATCAAGGGACGGTGCTCTTCTTGCACCTCAGCCTGTTCCCAATGGGTGGATTGGTCGCCTGGCCGCCCATGGCCGCCAGAGGCCAGCTCTGCATCAGCAAACAATTGCACGTCCCGCGTGGTGATTGAATTGAATCGACCGCCATGAGATTGATCGTCAACGTCTCTGGCTGCTTGTGAAAAGCGAGATCCGAAGGAAGTGTCGTTCAGCTTGATTGGGCGCTTTGATGGTGGAACGGGGCTTCTGATTACTTCTTCTGCAACACGAGCTGGAGAATCGGTTTTGTTTTCCGGCTTCATGATGAACAACGCCAGAAGCAAGATCGCGGCAGTCGTCACGGAACCAAAAGCCACGGACCAACCGCGAAGCACGCGATCCGCTCTCGGCACCGAAGCTCGACCGGCAAGAAAGATGAGTTTCTCACGATCCAGGCGGTCGCGACGTGGAACCAGTTCCTTCAGACGCGCCTCGAACGATTCTATTTCGCCGGACGTATTCCAGCCATCATGGTCAGTCGGAAGGTGATGTTCGTTCATTGGTTGGCCTCGTCCACTCTCTTGGCAAAGTCACATTCTCTTCGGAGCTTTGCAACGCCATCCTCGTATCGCCGGTGAACTGTGCTCGTCGAGGTGCCGACGAGATCCGCAATCTGTTGGAACGGCAGCCCGCTCCAAAGCCTTAACACAATCACTTCTCTCTGTTCGATAGGCAGTGACGCGAGCAGCGACGCGACAACTTGCCCATCGACCCCATCGCTGTCGCTGTTGTGAAACCACGGTTCTCGCTGACAAGCAGCTTGCCGCTCGTGCCGAGCCCGGGCTTCTCCCGCCCGAGATGCACTGATGGCCGTATTTCGAACAACGCGGTACATCCAGCCAACGATGTTCGCCGGAACAGGAGACTCGCGCATCAGCTTGATGAATGCCTCTTGGACGACATCCTCTGGGGTACTGGACCACTGCTGTGCGTAGAGCACGAGCGCAGGTCCATGCTCATCGAGCAGTTGGGACAGCAATTCGTGATCGACACGCTGCATGGTTGCCTTCGGGTATGGCGTCTAATCTATAGACGCATGCCGAGGCGATGTTTCCCACGATTTCTTGGAGTTGCCAACCGATCGAGGAAAGCTAGCCTGAATTATTCTTCGCTGATGCGGAACAAATGCTCAGCAGTACGAAGGAACAGGTCTTTGCCAACCAGCGCGGGCGATGCGTGAATGGGTTCGTCGAGCTTGTTGGTTGCCAGCACATTGAGTTCGGGACCATCATCAATGACCAGTGTCGCGCCGTCGCGGCTAGTGAAATAGATCTTTCCCTCTGCCGCGACGGGCGAAGCATAGACTCCACGAATCCCGGGCATTCGTGTCGCTTCGATGATTGGCTCGCCCGTCAACGCATCGAGAACGGACAGGATGCCGCCGTTGGATTTGTTGAAATAGAGCCGGTCTTTGTACAGCACGGCCGAAGGACAGTACGGCGTATCGCGCTTCCGCGACCAAACAATCTTGTCGCTCTCGCTAACATCGCCGGTGGCATCAAGCGAAATCGCATACAGCGCGCTGCCAGGAAAGCCGCTCATGCAGATTACCATCCCTTGATAAGCGATGGGGCACGGAATGACCGCTCGAACCTGACCACCGCACTCCCAAATCAACTCGCCGGTATCAAACGCATAGCCGCGCGTTTTGCCGAGCGCGTTGACGATGATTTGCGTCGAGCCGTTGTGCTCGACCACCAAGGGTGTTGCCCAGCTTGTGTGTTCATCGCGGGCAACCTTCCATTTGGTCTCGCCGGTGTGGGCATCAAGCGCGTAGAGGAACGAATCGCCTTCGTGATCCCAATTTACGATGAGCGTGTCTTCGTGGAGAACCGGCGAGGTGGCCTCGCCAAAGAAACGATAGATCGACATGTCGCCAAGATCGCGTTGCCACTGGAGGTTGCCATCGATGTCGTAACAGTAGACGCCACGCGATCCGAACGAAGCATAGACGTATTGACCGTCGGTCATGGGGGAACCCGAAGCGAATCCATGATCGCGATGGTGCCCCTCGTGCGGCACCTGTTCCGTCGCGACTTGTTCCCACATCACGTCGCCGCTACGGCGATCGAAACACATCACCACGAATTTGTAGTAGTGCGTCGGTCGGTCGACGCGAAATGGGTTGCCGCCAGGGGCTTCGGCGATTTCCTCCGGTGGCGATTCTTCTTCGCGATCGGTCTTGATGGCCGTCAGGATGAAGATGCGGTCACCCCAGACGATTGGCGTCGCATCGCCGCTGCCGGGGACATCGACTTTCCATTTGATGTTGGTGTCCTGATCCCACTCCAGCGGCGGGTCGGCATGCGGTGCCGAGCCGGTGGCCTCGGGGCCTCGCCACTGATGCCAATTGTAGGCGCGCTCGGTATTTAATTCGCCGCCTAGTGCGGAAAGGGGAAACAGCACACCTAGGGAAACCGTGAGGAACCATTTCATAGGACAAGAATGCCTTTCGCTGAGTACAACATCGCGTGCCTTGGCATGAAACACTCCCCCCTAGTCCGAATAATCCAGGCTAGCGTCCCAAGCGAACATTTGCTTATAGCACCCCGCAGCCGGATGAGGCAAGGAACGCAGAATCTTCAGCCGCCTGGCTGCGTCTTCAAGGCGTCATCGAGATGGACGAGTAGGCGGTCCACTTCGGCGGCGGTTTCCTTGTCGAGCGACCAAGTGAAGGGTTCTCGGCGGCGGTCGGAAGTGAAGATCCCTCGCTTGACCATGATGTACTTGGCAATCGCCAGAAACCCATCCAGACCAGCTTGCAGTTGCAGGGCCACGATCGCGCAGATGGGAAAATACAATCGATAAATCGATGGCTCGTCTCCCGCCTCGAGCGCCCGCCAGAGAGCGACGATGCCGTTCAGTAGATCACAGCCGGGCATGGTGCCTGCGATGCCACGACGAAACGCATCGACCAACAGGATTCCGCCCGATCCATCGAAGATGCGAGCGCGACCGGCGGTTATGTCTCGCAGTGCGGAGAGATGCGGTCCGATCGGCGCGGCCTCCGGTTTGAAGAGGATCTTGCCCTGACCGTATTGGTCGAGCAGCCGCGCGTACAACGCAACGGGAATCGCACGGCCAACATACGAGGAGGCATCTTGCACAATGAGCGGCCGATCGATCGCGTCGGCCAACGAAGCAAAGTAGCGGTACAAGGCTTCGTCCGGCAGCGCTGTGGAAATCGGCGGGATGGCCATCACGGCATCGCAACCAGCTTTCTCTGCCTGTTGGCCAAACCATACTGCCTGTTCGGTACTCTCAGCCCCGATACTGGAGATCACCACCCCACGACCGTCGGTCATTTCAACCATGAGTTGCGTCAGTTCGATCCGCTCAGCAACCGTCAATCGCAAGATCTCAGACACCATGGCGGCGCAAACCCCGTTCACGCCCAAGTCGAACGCCCAATCGATTTCCCGCCGCAGGCTTTGGTGATCGATGCGACCGTCGTCCAGCAGTGGTGTATGCAGAACCGGAAGCACACCGGCAATGGGGGAATTGGACATGAGGGCCTCGAACGAATGCTGGTCTCAAAGGACTTGAGGTTCGGGTGAATCGTCGCTGGTGGTGATCGCTCGAATCGACTGCTTGAATGCGTCGACCATCGCTTCAAGACTGCCGCGATCAAACGGCGTTTGGGCAACCTGATAGACGTCGACATCGTACAAGTCGGCCGGCGGTAGATATCCGATCGAACCATTGATCAGGTTCAAGCAGACCACGGTCAGTTCCGGAAACTCTTGGCGGAGTTCGAGTTGCAGGAACGAATAAGCCTCGACCATGCTCCCGATTAGCACCACATCGCCGATCCTCCAGGTATGAAGCGGCAACGCGTACGTGTCGCCATCGCCTAGCCCTCGGCGAATGTCTCGTCGACGGCGAAAGCGTTCTTCGGCCGCGCGACCTTCGCTGTTTTGCCGTTGTTGTTCGAGACGCTTGGCGGTCGGCCAGTTCTTCAACGGGAGATCAACCGTCGTCTCATTTGTCAACAATGTGGTGCTAGGGTCCAATGGCTCGTATCGCCATGTCGCCAGCGGTGCTCCCGAATCAACAACGCGATCGTAGACCAGCCTCGTCGCCGGCGGGTCCATATCCTCGATCGTCGCTAGTGCCGCGAACGCCAACTGTCGACCATGTCGATCGGCAATGCCGGGATCGCCAACATACTGATAGCGCGGGGCAAGGTCACCGGAGGCCCCTTGCAAGAATATGGCAGGAGCACCATCGGTGGAAGCCTCAATGGTTTCTCGCATCGCGCCGATGAAATCGGGAGAGATGGCGGTGTTTTGCCATGCCAGCGTCGTGGGGTGACATGCATAGTTGACCAACGATGCGCGCGTCTTACCCGCTGTATCGGTAACGCGACCCACCACCAGCGTGTCGTCCGCTTGTCTCGATGGATCGTAGCCACAGATGATTCGTCCATTGCTCGATGAGGGATCACGCAGATCCCGGTCACTGGCCAGTTGGCAACGGCCTACATGCCAATCGAGCGTCGAGATCGCGGCGCCGCGTTGCGCGTTGCGAACGGTTTCGATGGTCACCCGCGCGAGATGATCGAGGTATTCATCCAACAATTCACTGCCTGGAAGTTCAGGATCGTTCCCCGTAAGGATGACCGCTGAGTGCGTATGACTCAATGCAAAGATCAGCGACGACGCGTCAAGCGACAACGCATTCAACACCTGAGCTTGAAACCTGCGGAAGGTGGCCAGCGATCGCCACCAGCCAAGATCGGTGTCGACGAGCACCAGGGGCTGGCGCTCCGCATCTTTGGCCAATGTCAGCGCGGTGAGCGTAAGAGGCCGATGAATTGATTCCGCAACATCGTGTCGTGCCGCGCCCCAGTTGCGGGCGTAAATCTCCACCGGCGGAGTGATGTCGGCCCGAGCGACACCGATGAACCCACGAAACGACGCATGAGAAACGCTTTGGATCGATGGCTCTCGTGCGCGATCGTTTTCGATGTTGTGGCTCCTCGACGCCATGGTCCGGTTCTCTGCTTCTACCAATCGCCCACACTGCCGTCTTTGTAGAACACGCGTTGCGGCTCTTCTTGCTGGAACGGGTGCCGCTTCACTTCTTCTTCGTTAATCGTAATGCCGAGACCGGGTTCGCTATTGGGTCGCACGGTCCGGGTTTTCTCGTCCACCGAATAGGCCTCTTCGACGACGTCGTGCCGCCACGGAACATCCGCGTGGACCGACTCGCAGATGATATAGCTCGGCTGCGAGAATCCAAACTCCAGCGATGCGGCCGTGCTGACGGGCCCTTGTGGGTTGTGTGGGGCCAAGGCAATACGATGCGCATCGGCCAACGCGGCGATGCGGCGTGCCTCGCTGAATCCGCCACAGTGCGTGAGGTCGAGCTGGCAGATTTCGCAGGCCCGAGCGGCGAACAAATCGCGGAACCCTGCCAGATGCGTGACCCGTTCGCCCGTGGCAATGGGGGTCGCCACGGCGGCGTTGATCCGCGCGAGTTCGTCGAGGGATTCCGGCCAGCACGGTTCCTCGAGGAAATAGAGTCCGAAGGGTTCGAGCGCTTTGGCGAATTGCATTCCCATGGCGGGCGAAGGTCGGGCGTGGCAATCGACCATGATGTCCACCCCATCGCCTACCGCCTCGCGCATGGCCGCCACGCAGGCTTCCGACGCGCGAACCGCTTGCAGTCCTTCAATCGGCATCGTCGATGGAACGGCCATCGATTTGAATGCGGAGAAGCCATGGTCCACGGCCTCGGTAGCCAATTCGGCGAACGCTTTGGCATTGTCGACGGGTGTTTCGTAGAACTGCTGCATGTTGCCACCACCCAGGTGACAGTACAGCCGAATGTGGTCGCGGACCGGACCGCCCCACAGTTTGTGACACGGTAACCCTGCCACTTTGCCGACGATGTCCCACAGGGCGATGTCGATTCCGGCAATCGCCGTCGAACGAACAATTCCGTGCCCATGCCAGAAATGTTGCCGCCACATCGTTTGCCAAAGATGTTCGACTCGCGTTGGGTCTTCTCCAACAACAAGCTGCGACAGGTCTTCGACGGCTCCCACGATGCTGCGAGTGTGCCATTCCAACGTGGCTTCACCCCAGCCGACAAGCCCCGGCTGATCGGTAACGACTTTGACGAAGACCCAATTTCGCATCCGCGCGTGGCAAACCAAGGTTTCGATGCGCTGGATCTTCATGGACGCCAAGAGTACCTGTTCGAGAAGGCTAAAGATGGGTGCGAGCACCCCATCCTACTGAGATGGACCCAGATTGGCCACCTTCTGTGGGCCTGGGGCGCAAATATTTGTCAGCGCCAGGAAAGTCAAACATCACACAGGAGCAGTGAATACGAGGCGTTCTCACACAAGAAAGTGTCGCCGGATCCAGTGAGGTTGCTCC
>CAZNXE010000067.1:0-5281 GCA_964576465.1 uncultured Planctomycetaceae bacterium | reverse complement strand
CAGCTCGTGAATCATGCGCTCGGTTCGCAGATCTTCTAGATGGCTATGCACGACAAACAGTGCATGGACCGAACCGGGCACCCAGAAGCAGAGCCAAAGAATGAGGTTCAGCACGAACTGTAGAGGCTTGCCGCAAAGCAAGACGGCCAATGGCGGCAGCACGATGGCTAAGAAATATCGCATTTCCGAATCAACCTCAAGAAACGTTGAACTTGACGGTTCACTTCGACTGAACCCAGAACGAGTTGATTGGCCTGCCGTGGATCGACGTAACAGGCGTCTCGTGAAGTGATTCGCCGAAGGGGAGCGGATATTGCGAGATTTTCAGGTGACCGCCGCAACGCCAACCGCAGCTTTCGCCGTGGCGATGGTCTTGGTACCCTATCAGCCTGTTAGAAGTGCTGCTTCATTAGGCTGCGATGCGTGGGGAAATTTGTTCCTTAGTGAGTTGGTTGGATGAGCAAAGCGGACGTAATCCTCGTCGGTGTGGTGATGGGGAGCAAATCAGACTGGGAGACGATGGAACACGCCGTGGAGATGCTCCAGCGGTTTGATGTGCCGCACGAATCTCGCATCGTTTCGGCCCATCGCACGCCCGATTGGATGAGCCAATATGCGAAGGAGGCGGAGCCCAGGGGCATCGAAGTCATCATTGCCGGAGCCGGTGGGGCCGCACATTTGCCAGGTATGATCGCCGCGCAAACCATGTTGCCTGTGCTCGGGGTGCCCGTTCAAAGTCGAGCCCTGCAAGGGTTGGACTCGCTGTTGTCGATTGTGCAGATGCCCGGCGGAGTTCCGGTGGGCACGATGGCGATTGGAAAGGCAGGCGCGACCAATGCCGCGCTGTTGGCCGTGCGGATTCTGGCCAACTCGCGCAGCGACTTGCGTGAGAAGTTGCACACCTTTCATCGTGAGCAAACCGATCAGGTGATGGGAGACTCGTTGCCGTGAATCAAGTTATTCTTCCGGGCGCTACCATCGGCGTCTTAGGCAGCGGACAGCTTGGGCGGATGTTCGCGCTCGCTGCTCGACGGCTCGGATACCGGGTCCACACCTACTCGCCCCACTACGACACGCCCACCGGTCAGGTTGCCGATCGCGAAGTCCAAGCCCCCTACGAAGACTTGGATGCCGTCGCTAAGTTCGCTTCCGAAGTTGACGTGGTGACGTTTGAATTTGAGAACATCCCGTTGGTCACTGCCGAAGCGGCGGCCACGCGCGCGGCGGTTCGCCCCTCAGGCGCGGTGCTTCACATAGCTCAAAACCGAATCCGCGAGAAAGGCACGCTCACCAAAGCCGGCATCGCGGTCACCCCCTACTGGGAGATTCGGTCGCTCGATCAACTGCAAGCCGCACTCGCCGAGGCAAACGGTTCGGCCGTGCTAAAGACCGCCGGCTGGGGTTACGACGGCAAGGGACAGGTTCGCATCGACCAGCCAGACCAAGCAGCCGCGGCGTGGAAGGCAGTCGACTCCGAAGAGGCCGTGCTCGAACAATGGGTCGATTTTCAGCAAGAGGTTTCCGTCGTCGCCGCGCGTGGTCTCGATGGGCAGATGGCCAACTACGGCGTGATTCACAACGACCATTGCAACCACATTCTCGACGTCTCGATTGCGCCGGCAGACGTGTCTTCCAAAGTCGAACACGAAGCAGTCGAGATAGCCTACGCCGTGCTCGAATTGCTTGATGTGGTTGGCGTGCTTTGTGTTGAGTTCTTCGTTACCACCGACGAGCAACTGCTGGTGAACGAATTGGCGCCCCGTCCACACAACTCAGGCCATCTCACATGGGACGCCTGCATGACCGGGCAATTCGAGCAACAGCTCCGCGCCATCTGCGGTCTGCCCCTGGGATCAACCGAATACGTTCGCGCTGCGGCAATGGCAAATCTCTTGGGCGAGCAGTGGCAAAACGGAACCCCCGATTGGGCCGCGGCATGCGCCCTGCCTGGCGTACACCTGCATCTCTACGGCAAACAAGAAGCCCGAGTTGGCCGCAAGATGGGCCACATCACCGCGCTGGCTGACACGCCAAGCGAAGCGTCAAGTCTGGCTCTGCAAGCGCGGGAGATGCTGAGCGGTTCGACGTGTGAATCTCAACGATAAGTGTTGGCTCGGCCCAGGCACATCCCGGTGGAAAATGCGGCATGAACCCAACGGATTACGGGTTTCTCGGTCTCTCCCAAGAATTCGTTGTTACAAGCGGGCTTCATCGGATACGATGGCGGCGCTATTTACTGTGGGGACACTCAAAGGAGCCAAATCATGCCATGGAATCGTACTCGATTGCCTGCACTGTCCCGAATCAGAACTCGATCATTTCTCTTTGCGATCGGCGTTCTGCTGGTCGTGAGTAGCGGCGTTGCCAGGGCGGGCCTCTCCGTTACGCTCTTTGTCGACGGCGGCCAACTGCCGACGATTTTCGACAACGGCGCGGGCGATATCAACCCAGACCCGTTTGATATGACCGTTCCCTTCACGGTCGGCGATATCGGCAACAATTGGACGGCCACTGGTGTCATCTATGCCAATGGTGGCAACAACACGCCACCGGTGTCGACCATCGTCACCGATACGCTGATCGAAAAGCTAACCCCTGGTTTGATTTTCGGCGAAATCCGCGTGGTTCACGACTACATTGCCTCCGGTGCATTCACTTATACGACAGAAATTGACGGTCAGTTTGAAAACACGCTCAACAACCTAATCGGCGGCATCGAACTCAATTTCATCGCGGATGTCAACGGCAACAACCTGGGCGTGTTTCAGGAAGGTCCCATCGAAAACGTCCTCGTTCATCCGTTCGCCGACACCTTCAACCCTCAGGTGATCGCGACCACTTCGCAAACGGAACTCACGTTCCAGTTTTATCTTGACTCACCAGGCGACGCGATTCGCCTTTTCAACAGCGCCGAGGTCGTTGGGGTGCCCGAGCCAAGCACGATGTTCCTTGCAGCGATCGCGTTGCTAGGTGCAACACGGCTGCCGTGGCGGCTGCGAAAGTAGTTCTGAGGCCGATGTGGAGCCCAGTGCGAAGGTCGGCTGTCAGCCCCGACTGAGGAAGGACGCTACGTTGTGGTCTATTTTACCATGATGATGCTCAAGGCATGCGCAGTGCAAACAATGGCCGTTGGATTCGGTCTCCGCGGAACTTCGGCAATCGATATTCATAAGGAAGAGAATTCAATCATCTCATGCGAATCGTTGCTCTGCTGGTCGCGCTGATTTCCGCACTCGTTGCTGGCGTTCACGCTGCGGAGGGACCCAACGTCGTGCTGATTAGCATCGACGATCTCAACGACTGGGTGGGGTGTTTAGAAGGTCACCCGCAAGCACGGACTCCGCATCTTGATGCCCTTGCCGAACGCGGCGTTCTGTTTCGCAATGCACACTGCCAGGCTCCGGTTTGCCAGCCATCCCGGGCAAGTCTGATGGTGTCGCGGTTTCCGTCGTCCACGGGGCTCTACTTCCTGAACCCAGGGCTGCAAGGGTCGCAGGTTACAAAGAACGAAGTGACGATCCCCGAAGCCTTCGCCGCGGCGGGCTATCAGGTGATGGGCGCTGGAAAACTGTTCCATAGCCAAGACAACCAACGAGTCTTCAATCTCGCCGGAGAATACGGCGGCAATTTCGGAGGCGTAGGTCCAAGGCCCGAGAAAAAAATCAGTCAACCCCACGGGCATCCGCTCTGGGATTGGGGGGCTTTTCCCGAGAAGACTTCCGACATGCCAGACTACAAACTCGCCACCTGGGCGCGGCAGAAATTGGCTGTCGACTATGAGAAGCCCTTTTTCTTGGCCGTCGGCTTCTATCGCCCTCATGTACCGATGTATGTACCGCAAGCGTGGTACGACATGCACCCCAGGGACGAAGTAAGACTGCCGCTGCTAAAGGTCGATGACGTCGACGACCTCTCGGAGTACGCCATCAATCTCGTCACGCTCGAACATGTCGCTCCGACGCACGCTTGGATGAAAGAAAGCGGTCAATACCGGCATGCGGTTCAGTCGTACTTGGCGTCGGTGACGTTTGTCGACGATTGTCTAGGAATGGTGTTAGAGGCCTTGGACAATCGAGCGGATGCCAACAACACGATCATCTGCCTTTTCTCCGATCACGGCTTTCACCTAGGTGAAAAGAATCGTTGGGCCAAACGCTCGCTGTGGGAAGACGGGACACGTGTGCCGATGATTATCGCTGGCCCGAAGGTCGAGCCCGCGGTCTGTGATCGACCCGTGGGCTTGATTGACATTTTCCCAACGCTGCTGGATCTCACCGGGCAAACAGCAATCTCACAGCACGAAGGACAATCGTTGACGCCGCTGTTGGAAGATCCACGGAAAGATTGGGACCGCCCGACGATGACCACCTTCGGCCTAGGGAATCACGCGGTCCGTTCCACACGCTGGCGATACATCCGCTATCTAGACGGCTCTGAAGAACTTTACGACCACCAGAACGACCCCCATGAGTGGACGAACCTCGCCACCGACCCCCGGATGAAAGAGATCATTCGCCAGCACCGCCGGTGGCTGCCAGCATTTGAACAGCCGATTCTGGGAAGTGAATCAACCGGGCACCAAGCCTACGCGGCAGCGGCTAGAGAATTGAACCCGTAACGCCATCCGGCAACTCTTTTGCCGGGCTATCTTCAATGCTGGGTGCGAGGCACTTGGTGATATTGAATCGCCGACTGCAATGGTTCGATTTGTCGTTTCTTGTTTCCCTGTTCTGCGGTAAACTTCCGCTGGTGTCGCCGTGCGAGGTGATAGCATGCCGCACCGGCACCCGACTGCAAGGCAAATCGGTTGAGTCGGTTTTACCTAGCGTACAATGAAACGAACCTACCACGTCTCAAGGAGGAAAATATGTCGATCGCATCAAAACGTTTAGGGGTAACTTTCGCCGCACTGCTTGGCTTTTTGCTGGTTTGTAGCGTGCCGCCAGCCATGTCAGCCGAACCGGGTCCGGTTGATAGGGACGCGCCGAAAGAATTCATGAAGACCAAATCAGGGCTCAAGTATCGCGTGTTGCGGAAGTCAAACGATAGGAAACCCAAGGCGCGTGACACGGTCACGGTTCACTATCGCGGTTGGCTCGATGACAAGACGGAGTTCGATAGCTCTTACAAACGCAACAAGCCAACCACGTTCCCGCTGAATCGGGTTATCTCGGGTTGGACCGAAGGCCTGCAACTTGTCAGCCAAGGTGGCATGATCGAACTAGAAATTCCCTCCAAGCTAGGCTACGGCCCCCGCGGCGCCGGCAATTCGATACCCCCA
>CAZNXE010000066.1:0-22093 GCA_964576465.1 uncultured Planctomycetaceae bacterium | reverse complement strand
CTGCTTGCGCAACTCCCGGGGCGGCTTGCAAGCGTTGCCGAGATCGACGTACTCGCTTCGAGCTTTCTTTCGGACCTTCCGGGTTTCGTATTTCGCGAGGATCTTCCGCTTCCGCTCTTCGAGCAACTTGCGCAGCGCCTCGATACTGGGGCCAAAGCCGACAATCTGACTCGGGTCGAGGCGAACCGCTCTCGCCAATTCTTCGTCGGTCAACTCGCGCAGCGATCCATGGGCCAGCAGGTGCTCAAATGCCGGCGAAATAACATCGCTCGGCGGCTGCGTGGGGCTGGGGAATTCCTTTGGATCGTATCGCTGATAGGTGTGAATCACGCCCCCGAGCCGACTACGAGAACTCATAGGTAATCCTCCCATGCTGCTGCGAGCGTGAAATCCGATCAGTGGCGTACAGCCCTGCCAGCACGAATTCGACGCACGAAGCCCGCATCGCGGGATCCTCTGCCGCGTTGACCTCGAACGCTTTTTCCCATGCCGGGGGCACCCGTTTCAACCGCTTGGCATACTCGCCCGAGGGCAGCATATCGCCCACGTCGATCTTCACCCCATGGCTGAATATTTCCCCGATTTCGTCGAGCCCGTGCCGATCGATGTACTCCTCGAACACAGTCTTGATCGCTTCGGCGATCAGCGCGTCGAGGACTTGCCGCTCAGAGACTTGGTGGCTGCCCATCATGTCAAGTTCGAGCTTGCCCAAGGACGAAGAATAGATATGCCCAAGATCGCTAATCCGCGGGACCGAGGGACGTTCGCCCAATCGGGCACCCCGATGTCTGGCACTGGCAACCATGGTGCGATAGTTGGCAATGCTGAACCGCGCGCTGACGCCCGATTGATGATCGATGTACTTCGACTGCCGGGCGGCAATGGTGATCTCTTCGATCATCTCGCGCATGAAGTACGGCACGGCAACCGGGAACTCTCCGGCCAAGTCGACCGCGGCTTCTTGGTCGATGATCTCAATGCCTGAGTCGCGATCCAACGGATAGTGCGTGTGGATCACCGCGCCGATCCGATCCTTAAGCTGCGGGATCACCTTTCCGCTACGGTTATAGGTTGCCGGGTTGGCGGAGAATAAAATCATTACATCAATGTCAAACTTGATGGGATACCCGCGGATTTGCACATCGCGTTCTTCCAGGATATTGAACAGCCCGACTTGCACCAATTCGTCAAGTTCCGGCAATTCGTTCATCGCGAAGATGCCGCGATGCATGCGGGGAATGAGCCCAAAGTGCAATGCATCTTCGGCCGACATGCTGGTGCCACCAGCCAACTTAGCCGGGTCGATGTCGCCAACCACATCGGCAAACTTGGTCCCGGGAGCCAATCGTTCGGCGTACCGCTGTTCCCGCGGCCACCATGCAATGGGGACTTGCTCGTCGGGCACCTCTGCAATCATTCGCCGGCATGGCCCACTGATGGGATGATAGGGATCATCGTGCAGCGGTGCCTCGGGATGGTCGATGTAGGGAATCTCGTCATCCAAAAAACGGACGAGCAACCGCATCAAGCGACTTTTGGCCTGTCCTTTTTCGCCCAAGAACAACATGTCGTGTTGGGCCAACAACGCGATGTTGATCTCTGGAATGACCGTATCGTCGAAGCCAACGATGCCGGGAAACAGTGCCTCGTCGCGAGCGAGCATCGCAAGAAAGTTGTCATACATCTCCTGCTTGACACTCTTGGAAACCCAACCGCTTTCGCGAAGCTGGCGGAGATCGCTTGGCTTAGAAGCGGACACGGAAGACCTCGTGTGAAACCGTGGAATTGGAAAGCGTGGTTTGTTTCGACGCGCAGCGACAAACACAGAGTACAGCACGGTACGGGGGCCAACCAAGCGTTTTGACAGACTGTTGTGTTACTTCTGTTGTGCGCGGTAAAGATTCAGCGAAAGATGCGCCTGGCCCTGATGATGTCCTTCGTGCCAACTGATGATGTGCAGCACATCAATCAAACGCCACTTTTTCTCGGCAAGCGCTGGCGGGACCGTCTGTAACTGATCGTCGCTCATTTCGCCGAGGGTCGTCAGCAACGCTTTTCGACCATCGTCCAACACCTGACGAATGGTCGCGGCCTGTGGAATGTCTTCGTCGGGGGTGCTGCCTCCGCGAAACCGGGGCCACAGGGCGTTGTGCTTCGACGGCTTCTCGGCAAGACGTTCGGCGGCGAAGATCTCTTCGGTGACGCCAATGTGCATGAACTGCCAGGCGATGTGAGCGCGTTGGGATCCCGGACGCCAGCCGAGCACTGCTTGCGGGTTTGCCTCTTGCTCGATCTCGTCGAGCAGCGCCAACGTTCGTCCTCGATTGAACTCGTAACTGGCAATCAATGTGTCGATCGTACTCACCGTTGACTCCTTCTTCATGTGGAACACCTGGACGCGTTGCCAAGCCGCCCGTACGTTAGGGGCTTCGTTGCTGTAAGGCGTGCGGCAGATAAGAACGTACCAATCACAACCCGACGCGTGAGCGAGGGAACGCAGTATATTACCGGTTGGTCCCTCGCTCACGCGTCGGTATATTCTCCTTCGCCGCTCGCCTAAGAAATGTGTGATGGATCAACCTAGTGAATGTGTCCATCAATCGAATTCGCGATTGGCTGCATCGATGATTGTAGCGGCTGAAGTATCTGGCAACGCTTGTTCGCATCAGGGGCGTCCGAGGCTTATCAGCTTCTTCATGTCATTCAAACAACCAGCAGGGCGACCGGCATTGCATCTTATGCGATCGGAAAAGCGATACCAATGACCCCCCAGTTTCTGTTCTTCGACGTCGGCAACGTGCTGTTGTTTTTCGACCATCATCAAGCTTGTCGCCAAATTGCCGAATTGGTCGAGCAGGATGAGCAACGGATTTGGGATCTGCTGTTCGAGAGCGATTTTGAACTGCAATACGAACGAGGCGAGATTTCGACGGATGAATTCTACGAGAAGTTTTGCGATTCCATCGGGAAGCGGCCCTCGATCGATGCGCTAGCGCTGGCCTGCAGCGCCATCTTTCGCGTGAACCCCGCCGTACACGCGATTGCCGCGCAGCTGCACGTGATGGGCCATCGACTGGGCTTGCTGTCCAACACCAGTGAGATGCATTGGAACTACTTCAGCGACGGACGGTACGACATCATTCCACGGATCTTTGAAGTGGCCGTGCTCAGCTTTGAGGTCGGCGCAATCAAACCTGACCCGAAGATTTATCAAGCGGCCGCCGAACGGTCGGGAGTCGCCCCTGGCGAGATTTTCTTCGTCGACGATATCGCCGGACATGTCGAAGGTGCTCGCGAAGCGGGCCTTGATGCGGTGCAATATACGTCCCCCTCAGCGCTGGTGGCCGATCTGCGGAAACGCGGGATTCGCATCAACTTCTAGGATTCCGATAGATCAATCTCAGGAATCGGGATTTCTGGTCAAATTCTTTGACCCACGTTCGATTGTTTCGGTACAATCCGGGTGAAGCCGGCAACGCAGGGGCGGTCGGTATCGCCCAGCGCGATGGTTCATGGAGATAGATGCCATGCACGGAGTGATTCTCGCATTGCGAACCTTGGCTCTCGCCGTGGTCGTCTTGCTGCTTGGCGTTTCCAGTGCGGCATATGCACAGCCGACGGGGGTGGTGCTCCAGTTGCCAACCTTCTCGTTCTTCTCCGTGAATACCACGGTTTCAGCGCCCGACAGCGGAGCTGGAATCGCGGCGGCCATGCGCCGGGCGGAAGCGAGCCGGATCTTCTCTGGCAAGGGAGTCGCCTCGGCACGTGGCCAGGGCGCCAACGTAGGAAATGTCGCCATTCACGCCACCATTCACGATCGGACCAACGCACCAGGGCTGGTCTTGCGTAATGGTTCTGTCGTTGCTCGCACCGATGGAACCTTCTCACAAAAACTCAACGCTGCCCGAGGAAGTTCGGCGGGCAGAGCCGATCTGAGTGTTGCGGAGATTCGGCGGCTGCGCACGCAAGCAGTTTCGCAACAGCAGGCGGAAGCCGAGCGCTGTTTCGAGCGGGGGTTCGCAGCCGAATCGAAGGGTCGACTAGGTGTGGCGGCAATCTACTACCGTCAGGCAGCCACCCGCGCGCAAGGCGATCTCAGAACAGCCGCGATCCAGCGCCTCCAGGCAGTCACCTCGAACCGCTAATTGGATTCGATTCGAGCCCTCTCACAAGCATGATCGAGCACACCGGCCCTGCTTGGGTGAGCCAGCGCAGGGCGATCACCGCGTTTTTCCTGGCGACGGTGGGCAACTCGGGGCGGTTATATTATTTCTGACCGTTACATCCGGCATCGTCTGGCGCTGGTATGGTTGTGGTAGCGCGATTCCGGCTTCCCGGAACTTACCGCGCCGCATGCATTTCTCTGGGAGTTTTCGATGCTCGTTCATAAACATATTCACGGGTCGCTCGTCGCGCTCTGGATGGCTTGGTTCGCGACAACCTTCACGCACAGTCACGCCGAGGTGATCGAAGTCGTCGATGGCGTGCATGTGGCCGTGGGATATGGACTGGCCAACTCGATTCTGATCGTTGGGGACGAGGGCGCGATTGTTGTCGATACCATGGAGAGCGCTCGCGCGGCGCGGGCGGTGAAGGCTGAGTTCGATCGCATCACCGACAAACCGATCGTGGCGATTATCTACACACACAACCATTACGACCATGTGATGGGTGCGAAAATCTTCGCCGATGGCGATCGCACCGAAATCTATGCGCATGAGAAACTGATGCCGGCCATCGAGCGCTCGCAGAAAGTTCTTCGCAACGCGATGACGGCACGTAACGTCCGGCAGTTCGGTATCCTACTTCCCGCTTCCATGCACCGTGGGGCGGGAATTGGCCAGCGGCTGGTGCTTGATGGATTCAACGCACCCCTTCAGTTCATGCCACCAACCGTAACGGTGGGCGACGGTCGAACCTCGCTTGATATCGCCGGGGTGAAGCTCGAGTTGGTCCATGCCCCGGGCGAAACACCCGACCAACTGTACGTCTGGCTGCCCGAGAAACGCGCTTTGCTATGCGGTGACAACTATTACTTGGCATTTCCAAATCTCTACGCCATTCGAGGAACCCCATATCGCGACCCTCGCCATTGGGCCGATAGTTTGGACATCATGATTGCCGAAGAGGCCGAACATTTGATTCCCAGCCACACAATGCCGGTCAGCGGACGTGGCGATGTGCGGCAGGTGTTGACGGACTATCGCGACGCCATTCGTTCGATCATCGAACAAACGTACGTCGGAATGAACGCTGGACTCACGACGGACGAAATCGTCGAAATGGTTAAGCTTCCTGATGATCTGGCGACGAAGCCCTATCTGGAAGAAACCTACGGCACGGTGTCCTGGTCGGTACGGGCGATCTGTACCGGGTCGCTCGGCTGGTTCGACGGGAATCCCACGCGACTGTTTCCGTTGTCGCAAACTGAACGAGCCGAACGGGTGGTCAAACTGGCAGGCGGCAAGCGTGCCTTACTCCAGCAATTGCGAAACGCCATCGATGAGGCCGATTACCAATGGGCCGCTGAACTGGCCGACCACCTCATCGTGCTCGCCAAAGCCCCGGGCGAGGCTCACGCGCTGAAAGCCAAAGCCCTGATCGCTCTGGCGTCGCGACAGACCAGTGCGAACGCGCGAAACTACTACTTAACGACCGCGCGAGAGTTGGAACGGGCCGTACGAAACGCGGAAGCCAAGAGCGCGCGCCGAAACTAGCGCTCTGTCAGACCTGCTATCAAGGGTACCTCAGCGACCGTGCTCAACCGTGAATCCGCACTGCTGGGCAAGCCAGCAGTGGCACCCAACTCATTGACCTACAATGGTCAATTCGCGAGATTACAACCAACGGCTGATAATCACACGGCGTTCCTACACGAGCCCCTCTTTAATGATCTCGATGTCATCGTCGACACCGGCGTGCTTGAGATTGAGCTTCTCGACGGAATCGATGCCCAGCCCGATCTTCGCACCGTGCTTGATGAAGGGGTTGTCCCACACCGAGTGGCGTTGCAGTCGCCGCTCCGTGCCATACCGCTTTAACACGGCAACGCCCGTCACATCGGCGGCAACGCGGTCGCGGCTGGCAACAATCAACTTCGGTTCGGCCGTGTCGCCGTGCGAAGGTCCGCCGAAGACGAAGCTCTGGGTGCCATCGAGAATGTTGAGCGCCGGCTTCAAGGCAAGATTCAGTTCCGCGATTCGCTGAACCATCGGGTTGACTTCTTCGACGTCCAGTTTGCGGCCTTCTCGTCCACGACGGCGACGGCTGCCCGGGGCTTTCTGGTCAAACAGGCTATTCACGCCTTTGAACGCACCGTGGAATTCGCGGCGCGTGTCGTGACTGCTCATGCCGACAAACGCTTTCATCGACATGGTGAACCACGCCTGGAAGTGCGTTTTGATCACCGGCACGTTGATCACGTGATCGACCTGGAACAATAGTTCGGCCAACTCGAACCCGTCGGGCCAGCTCGTGGCCTCTTCTAGCTTGATATGTCGCCAAGGCGGCGTGTCGGCGGCAACGCCCAATTCCTCGAACATCTCTTCAGGCCGTTCCAGCCCCACGGCAACAACGGGGGCCTTGAAGTCGGAGATCGCCTGATTGACGGCCTCGAGATGGCCTGCCTTTTTCATGATGTCAAGGGTCAAAGGGAAGTCGGATTTGAAGACCGGCGAAAAGCAGCGGTCCGACACGATGATTCGTTTGGGGCCCTGCTCGGAGACAAGCTTGATGACGGCGTAGATCACCTCGGGACTGGTCGTCGTCGGGTTGAGTGCTCCGCCGGTGCAGTTGGGTTTGATCAACACCGTTTGATCGGCTTTGATGAACGCCATTCCGCCGGCCAACTCAACGGCCTTGTTCACCGCATCTTGCATGCTTGAACCCCGGGCCAGACCGACATCGGCCTTCTCGCTCGCGGCCGAGCCATCAGCGGCTTCACTCCACGTCGGTGCGACGCCCAGAATACCGGCTCCGGCGGAGACGGTACCCGCAGTGCGCATGAAGTGTCGACGGTCGACGCGAGAGACGTGGTGGTGCTTAGACGCGTTCATGATTCACCTTTATGCCGAGAACCGGTAGAGTCTAGATGGCTTTGGTTAGAGTGCATTCCAATATATCGAGATTCGCCGCCGCGGAACAAACTTGCGCCGCCGCGGCTGTTAATCTTGTTCCTTAACCCAGTCGGCAAGCCGGCGGCGAAGCTGCTCGACCTTGTGATTATGCTGCTTAACCGTGTCTTCCGTGACATCCTTCATGGTGTGAAACATCCGCATGGTGCCGGCCCGAAGATGGTCGATCTCCGAGGAGAATTGCTTTGGCACCAGTTCGTCTTTGTTAAAGTTCTTCTGCCGCACCAGGGTCATTGTCTTCCAGAACTTGTCGTTTTGGTCAACCAGTTTCGCGTATGCCGGATAGTCTTTGTCGAAGCTGTCGTGGCAATCGAAGCAGACGTCGGCCAGTAGAAAGTCTCCCGGCGGGTCGCCGATGTCGTGGTTGCCGTGACAATCGACACACATCGGGTAGTTCAAATTGATCCGTTCAGACCAGTCCCAAGCGTGCGCCCCTTCGGCAAGCAACGAGGCTTCGTCTTCGTGACATAAGGCGCATGTGGCCAGGTGCGAACTTAATTTCGTACCGATGAAGCCGAACTCTTCGTTGTGGGCCGTGATGTCATCTTCGGTATTCCCACCGTGACAGTCGGCACACGTTAGTCCGATCATGTCGTGAACGCTGCGGCAGAAGTCGCGGACCGCTCCGGTCAATTGGCGCCCGGCGTGGAGATGACAGCGGACGCAATTGCTGTTTTCCGTCGGCAAGGGATACTCAGCCGGCCAGCCTTCGGGACGTTCGTACCGAGGTCTGACATCGTCCTCCGTCTTCGCCGAAGGAGCGTCGCCGTCATCAGCCCGAATCGAGACGCCACAGCACCACAGCGTTGCGACAATCGCCAGAGGGCTCAGCACGAACCAGCGCCAGCGAGTTGCCACAAGTGGGGAAATGGTGAGCGATGTGGCGGCAACAACGAAGACGAGCACGCCGAGAAAAAACAGCAACGTCATGGATGGGGGCCTGCTAGGGGTTCACTTGCGAGGTGTACGTCAGCGTGCGAGACACACGGATGAGCGAAAACTGAAAACACCTCGACCGTGAGACTTGTTGTCTTGGCACCGCGCGAGCGGGACAAGTCAAAGTTGAAAATTCTGCAAGAGTGTCGTCCCCACCAATCAGCCGAGCAACTCCAGGCGCCAGACTACTGACAGGGAGAATACACGTCAAGTTTCCGAGATTGGACCGTTCTCGCGAAGATCGCGGTGGTTTTGATCTCGGTTTGATATCACTTGGGGAGCCAGCGGCTATTTGACTGCCATGGCTCTGCCGATTAGGCTGCTGAGGGTCGTGGGGGACCGTGCTTGCTCGTGCTATCGGGCCGTACAACGCCATGAAACAATCAGGATACCCCCCACTAACATGGTCTCCCGGCCGACTTTCGTTCTTCATGGCTCTCACGTGCCAGTACCGGCGCGCAGAGCCTTCTCGTTTCCTTCCATGGTCGTTCGCAAGGCGGGAAGGATTCTTTGCCGCATTTCATGCAGGTTGTCCACATCTTGGAGCAGTGATTGATGAAACAAATCGCGTTTTTCGTGGCGTTGCTGGCGTTGAGTATGTTGTCGGCTTCAAGAAGCTCGCTCGCCGAAGAATCGCTCGGCGCTGATGGCTATGCCAAGAGTGGCGACCTGAAGATTCACTACGTCACCGCCGGCGAAGGGCCGTTGGTCGTGTTGATCCACGGCTTCCCAGACTTTTGGTATTCGTGGCGCGAGCAGATCCCTGCGCTGGCGGAACACTTCCAAGTCGTTGCTGTCGATCAACGTGGCTACAACAAGAGCGACCAGCCCGAGGGTGTCGAAAACTACACCATGGACAAACTTGTCGGCGACATCGTGGCGGTCGTCGCGCATTTCGAGCGAGACAAGGCGATCATCGTTGGGCACGACTGGGGCGGCATGGTCGCCTGGACGTTCGCCATGCAGCATCCTGAAATGACCGAGAAGCTGGTCATTTTGAACCTGCCACATCCGCGCGGGCTCTCGCGCGAATTGGCGAATAACCCCGCCCAGCAGAAGGCCAGCGCTTATGCTCGTA
Source organism: uncultured Planctomycetaceae bacterium (assembly GCA_964576465.1). GTDB lineage: Bacteria > Planctomycetota > Planctomycetia > Pirellulales > JAEUIK01 > CAZNXE01. The sequence goes on along the minus strand of CAZNXE010000066.1, from coordinate 12,946 downwards.
ACTTCCAAAAGCCCGACGCTGCCAAGGCAATGAAGCCATCGATGTTGGCGTTTTGGGTGAAAGATAAGGACGCGAGAAAGCGGTACGTCGAGGCATTCGAGCGTTCGAGCATCGAAGGGATGTTGAACTACTACAAGGCCAACTTTCCCAGCGACCCGAGCGACGGGATCGGCGACGATCTTTCCAACGTCACTTGCCCCGTGCTGATGTTCCATGGACTGAAAGACACGGCCTTGTTGCCCGGAGCACTGAACGACACCTGGCAGTGGATCGATAACGAACTCACGCTGATTACCATTCCCGACGCGGGGCATTTCGTGCAGCAAGATGCTGCCGACGTCGTTACCAAGCGGATGGTTGGTTGGCTAACCCAGTAGATCGCATCTCGTTGAAATTCAACTGAACAACCACCCGCTGACGCAGGTGGGTTTGAGAATCGTAGGGTGGGAGGTTCTGTCGGCACAGCGAGCGAACCAATTCGATTTACTCTGCCGCCGACAGGTTCACCCACCTTTCGGACCGCCCAAACATGGTGGGTAAACCTGCTGGCGAATTGAGTTTGTGCAATAGCGACGTATCCATGCGCCAGCAGAACTACCCACCCTACAAGAGTGTACAACCTAAAGATTTCGCCTGAAGGCGAGGGTTTTAGACCCATCGTGGGGACAACAGAATCTTCGCATCATTCACACAACGCAATCAATCGCTTAGGAGTCTATCGGATGACCAATGCTGCTCGAAGTTGGCTCGCGTACAACAAGATCCTTGTCGTTTTATGTCTCTGTGTCGCATCGACCATGGCGACCGTGGCATGGGCTGAGGACGGGGACGAACCTTACGTCCAAACGATGAATGTGGTGTACGGCGAGACCGACGGGATTGCCTTGGTGATGGACGTTTTTGTTCCCACGCAGTCGAATAACGGGGTCGCGATTGTCGACATCGCCAGCGGTGCCTGGCACTCGGACCGTGGCAAGATTCGCGATCATAAACGGGCCCAAATGTTCGACATCATGTGCGGGCGGGGCTTTACCGTGTTTGCCGTTCGACCGGGCTCTCTCCCCAAGTTCACGCTGACGGAGATGCACCGCCACATTGAGGTGGCCATCCGCTGGATTAAGGCACATCACGCGGACTACGGCATCGACCCCGACCGGCTTGGTTTGTCGGGGGCATCGGCAGGTGGCCACTTGGCGTCGCTCACGGCGGTGACCGCCAAAGATGGCAACCCTGACGCGAAAGAACTGCTTGATCGACAAAGTACGCACGTGGCGGCGGTGGTGGCTTTCTTCCCGCCAACCGATTTTGCCAAGTGGGGTGGGAAAGAACAGGATCTATCGCCGGGAAGCCGTTGGGTGCGCAACGCAGGTCGGCGCGTTTTGGGGGACGCCATCGACGAGATGACTGCCGAGGAAATTGCGGAGGTCGTCAAGTCGATCTCACCCGCCCAATTGGTGACTAGTGACGCTCCCCCGTTCCTCCTCATTCATGGCGACTCAGACTTTCTTGTGCCGCTGCAACAGTCGAAGATCATGCGCGACGCGCTCAAGGAAGCGGGCGTTTCTGTTAAGTTAATCGTGAAGCCCGGGGGAGGGCACCCCTGGCCAACCATTCACGAAGAAGTCGCCATCGCGGTCGATTGGTTTGAAGCACAACTGTTGGGCAAAGAGAGTGGTGTTGCCGTCGGGGCAGGGGGGTAGCGACGTCGCTCTGTCGCCCGACGAATGCGTGGAACGAGAAGCGGCTCATGCTCAGTCTCAAATCAACGACTCCGCACTCTTGGCTCGAATCCGTTGAGGCTTCGCTCGACGAGTTGCTGATTGACCATGCCCACTGCGAGAAAAAGGCCGCCGGCACGGCGATGAACCTGATCTTCGCCTATGTCGAACGCGTCGAACTTGTGCGAGCGATGACGGACATCGTCAACGAGGAGTTGGAACACTTCCACCTGGTGCTCGATCAACTGACCGATCGGGGAACGAAGTTTCGACGCTTGCAGCCCAGTTCCTACGGTCGACGACTGAACGACCTGGTTCGCAAGCAAGAGCCGGGCAAGGCGGTGGACCGTCTTCTCGTGGCCGCGCTGATCGAAGCCCGATCGTGCGAGCGTTTCGGCGTGCTCCGCGATCATCTGGCCGATCGGCAGTTGGCTGAATTCTTTGGATCGCTGTTCGAGTCTGAAGCCCGACACCACAGCACGTATGTGCAGTTGGCCACGATGTTCGCTCCCGCGGACGAAGTCGGCGAGCGACTGCAAGAGCTTGCCACCGCCGAGGCGGAGATTCTGGCGACCAGCACCGATCCACCGCGAGTGCATAGTTGAGAGCAGAGTCGACAATCGACCGGTTGCCCTGTTGCCGTTCGTTGTTGGTGTTTACGAAGGCAGATCGTCGCCAACGACTTCAAAGGCCTCGGAGACTTCCCGCGGAATGCGAATCGGACGCTGTCGATCGAAATCGACATAGGCCCACTCGGTCGAGGCTGTTGCGAGCAACAGATCGTCGGTGGCGCGAAGGATGTGGTAGCGTCGCGTGGAGCTGGCACTTCGCCAGCGGGCAATCCACGTGCGAACCGTCAGCTCATCGCCATCGACGGCTGATCGCAAGTACGTGATCTGATGCGCTCGTACGACCCATCCCGATCCACGCTTCAGATACCGGTCGTTGGGCCAGCCCTGGATGGATGAATGTGCCAAGGCGGCGTCGATCATCCATTGGAGATAGGTCAGATTGTTGGCATGTCCCAGGATGTCGATTTCCGCGGGGACGACGAGATGACGGTGATCGTAGATGGCAGGCATGACGGTTAAAAAAGCGAATCCTAAGAGAACTGTCAACCGCTGGAACGCGATTCGATGTTGAAACGGACGATTTCTCAAGATGGTCGTTCGCCGAGGAGCACTTGGCGACTCAGGCCTGACCGCTTGGAGTGGTCACTGCATCGTGTTACAAAATGGCTCGCGTTTCTTGTAACCGTGAAATGCCACCGGTTCGGCATCGAAAATCTGATGGACAAGACCAAAGGTGAAGACCATGACGAAGCGAGTGTTTAACTTTTCGGCCGGCCCAGCGGTTCTGCCAGTTAGCGTGCTAGAAGAGGCTCAGCGCGATCTCGTGGCAATGCCAGAACATGGCATGTCGGTCTTGGAAATGAGCCATCGCTCGAAGGCTTTCATCGCGATTATGGAGCAAACCGAGGCCGATTTGCGGCATTTACTGTCCATTCCGGACGACTATCGCGTGCTTTTTCTGCATGGCGGGTCGCGGCTCCAGTTTTCGATGGTTCCGATGAACTTGCTGGGTGGCAAGGAAAAGTCGGCCGATTACATCGTGACCGGCTCGTGGGGAAGCCATGCGTTGAAAGAAGCCCGGCGCGAGGGCGATATCAACGTGGCTTGGGACGGAAAAGCGACCGGATACGATCGATTGCCCGACCTGAAGGACTTGAAGCTGGCCCCCAACGCTTCGTACGTGCATTTCACCTCGAATGAGACGATCCAAGGCGTGCAATTCGCCCAGGAGCCGGAGGTCGGCGAGGTGCCATTAGTCTGTGATGCATCGAGTGACATTTTGTCGCGTCCGTTGCCAATCGAAAAGTACGGGCTGATCTATGCCTGTGCTCAAAAGAATGCCGGCCCCGCGGGGGTTACGATCGTCATCGTTCGCGACGACTTGCTGGAGCGCTCTCCCGATTCGCTCCCCGGAATGCTCAACTATCGCACGCATGCTCAAAAGGAGTCGGCGTTCAATACCCCGCCCTGTTTTGCCCTTTATATGGTCGGGTTAGTCGCCAAGTGGCTTCGGAACGAGGTTGGCGGTTTGGAAGCGATGCACCAGCAAAACCAGCAAAAGGCCAAACTGCTGTACGACGTGCTCGATCAGAGCGATGGCTTCTTCCGGGGGCATGCCAAGGCAGAGTGCCGTTCGCTGATGAACGTGACGTTTCGGTTGCCGAGTGAAGAGCTGGAGAAACAGTTTCTTGCCGAAGCCGCGGCAAGCGATCTACTTTCGCTTAAGGGGCATCGCTCGGTCGGCGGAATTCGAGCATCGATCTACAATGCCATGCCGGTCGAGGGCATCGAAGCCCTGCGAAAGCACATGCTCGAGTTTCAAGTCAAGCATGCAGGCCAAAAGGTCTGACACGCTCCGCGGCGTGAATGTGTGGGAACGCAGGGTTTTACCGGTTGGTCCCTCGCTCACGCATCCCCTTGGTATTTTCCCATTCGCCGCTCGCCTTATTGCGGCGCCGCGGTCTCGCTCTGCAAGATGACCGGAGCGTCGCGCTGACGTGCTTCGACGTCGGGCATGTACTCCGCAGAGTCGACTACCACGAATGAGATGAAGAGGAAGACGAAGAACAAGCACCCCAGGAACATCATGCCCATGATGGGGCGTTCCCAGTAGAGGTGCATGAAGAACAGGCATACCAGTGTGGCTTTGACCGTTGCAATGGCCATGGCCAGCACCAAGTCAAGGCTGCCTAGATCGAATTGGGCAATCGCGACCGTGGCCCCGGTCAGGGCCATCAGCGACAGCCATATGGTGGCTAAAATCCAAATGGGAACTACGTGGTCGCCATGTTCATGAGCGTCATGTCCGGCACCCGCGGTGGCCTGAGCGACGTCTGTCGTTGCCATGCTCTTCTACCTTTGTTCATCGGCGGGACCAGCACTTCGATGGTCACACCGCGATTCGTCGAGATCAGTTATTAGTACGTTGTTTTAATTCTTCGTTGTCGCACGCTTGTTGATATGTGACGGCTAGTGGATCAGGTATAGCAGCGGGAAAAGGTAGATCCACACCAAGTCGACCAAATGCCAGTACAGACCAACCAGGTCGACCGGTGCGTTGTATTCTTTGGTAAAATCGCCCCGAATCGCCCGACGCAAGAGCCAAGCCAACACACCGATGCCAATCACGACGTGAAGCCCGTGCAGGCCGGTCATGCAAAAGTAGATGCCGAAAAAGATCTGCACGTTCCTGGGCGATGGCTCAGATGGCATTGCGAGAGGCCCAGCAACGGCAACCGTTTCGCGAGTCGCCTCACCGGGCTTGGGCAACTGCGACCCAACTGCGGTGGCGGGAGTGATTGGTACCGTTGTATCAACGTCCGACGGTGGTGAGGCTGCCTCTTCGGGCGTCTCAGCCACGGAGGTTTCGCCACCCTCGGCTACGGCTTCCGACGAGTGTTCCTCCTCATGAGCGGCACCCTCGGCATGCTCGTCCGAGGCATGTTCACCCTCTTCGCCGTGACTCGCACCATGCTCATCGCTGGGATGGTCTTCACCCGGGGCATAGGACGGATTGTAGTGATGGCCCCACAGTAGCCCGTCGTGCCATTTGTGTGAGTATTCGACGTACTTAATGCCCATGAAGCCAAAGCCGCAGAGGATCGTCAGAATGAGGCACACGATCAATGTGGTTCGCTGTGCCAATTGCGATGCACGAACGGCCATCGCCATGGTGAAGCTGCTGAAGATCAGCACGCAAGTGTTGATCGCCCCCCACTTCGTGTCCAGATAGTGGTGCGCGTAAACGAATATTTCGGGATGGTTCGCCCGATACACGGCGTAGGCGCAGAACAGGCCGCCAAAGAACAGCACTTCCTGCACGAGAAAGAGCCACATCCCCAGCTTGCCCGAGTATTCTTGCTGCTGGGGGCTGGCAAAGTGGTGCGCCAAGTGCGGCGGGTGATGTTCGTCGTGCCCTTCTGAAGGTGACGCTTCGACAGTGGATGCCATGTGTATTAACTACCCTCCGATCCGGTCTCGGGTCGATCATGCTCGGCCGCTGGCGGACCGCTTTCTTTCTGGGTGTATCCTCCGATTGATTCGTCGTACACCAGTTGGTCTACGTCGTACGGATCGTGAATCGGTGGAGGAGACTTGAAGTTATCAAATGGTGGTGGCGAGCTACACTGCCATTCCAGCGTGGTGCCACCCCAGGGGTTCGCCGGAGCGCGACGACCTCGCACCAAAGCATGCAATAAGCAACCCGAGGCCAGCATGATGCCCAATCCCAAGACCATCGCTCCGGCAGTCGACACTTGATGCCAAGTTTGAAACTCGGGCAAGTAGTTGTAATACCGCCGGGGCATTCCCTGGCAACCGAGGATGAACTGCGGGAAGAACGTCAGGTTGAAGCCTACGAACACAAAACCGGCCGAGATCTGGCCGACCCTCTCGTTGTACATGCGGCCAACCATTTTTGGCCACCAGTAGAACAGACCCCCGAACATCGCGGTCAGGGCACTGCCGACCATCACGTAGTGGAAATGTGCCACAACGAAATAGGTGTCGTGGAAATAGACGTCTACCGAGAGCGTTGCCAGATGGAGCCCGGTCAGGCCGCCGATCGAGAACAAGACCAAGAACGACAAGGCGTAGAGCATCGGTGTTGCGAAGCTGATCGACCCCTTGTACAGCGTTGCCACCCAGTTGAAGACCTTGATTGCCGAGGGAATCGCCACCGTGAAGGTGACCCCGCTGAACACCATGGCAACCAGTTTCGATTCGCCGCTGGTGAACATGTGATGCCCCCACACCAGGAAGCCGATGACCGCGATGCCCACGCTGCTGAACGCGATGAACGAGTATCCGAAGATCCGCTTGTGGGTGAACGCGGCGATCAACTCGCTGATGACCCCCATGGCCGGCAGCACCATGATGTAGACCGCCGGGTGGGAGTAGAACCAGAAGAAGTGCTGGAATAACACCGGATCGCCACCGAGCGCCGGATCGAACACCCCGATGCCAGCGGCTTTTTCGACCAAGAGCAACAGCAACGTGATGGCCAACACGGGCGTTGCCAGAACTTGGATGATTGCCGTGGAATAGATTGCCCAAATGAAAAGCGGCAGTTTGAACCAATCCATCCCCTTCGGGCGGAGGACATGCGTGGTCACGATGAAATTCAAACCGGTGAAAATCGAACTGAAACCAAGGAGGAAGGCCCCCGTTAAGGCCGAGATGACCGACGTGTTTGTCGTGACACTATAAGGGGCGTAAAACGTCCAACCCGTATCCAAGCCGCCGATTACCAGGGTCAGCAGAAACAGGCACAACCCCATGATCCACAAGTGGAAACTGAACAAGTTGAGCCGGGGAAAAGCAACATCCTTCGCGCCAAGCATGAGCGGCAAAATGAAGTTTCCCAAGGCCGCGGGGATGCCCGGGATGATGAACAAGAAAACCATGATCGCCCCGTGCAGGGTGAACATCTGGTTGTAGGCATCTGCCGAGATGATCGTCCTGTCGGGAGTGAGCAGTTCGATTCGCAGCACGAGCGCGAACAGGCCGCCCAAGAACATCGCCGTGGTCACGCCAATCAGGTACATCATCCCGATGCGTTTATGATCGAGCGTGAAAATCCACGAGGATAAACCGCTGGAATGCGTTAAGTAATTATCGGCCGGCGGATGTTCCGCGAGGCCGGACTTTTGGGGGGCAATATCAGTAGCCATGGATCAACTCGAATTCTCTGGCGCGTTTGCTCAATACCGAGCGTGGTAGCGATTGTACGAAACGACCTATTTTTCTTCCGCTTCGCGTGGGTGCGGATCCTTGAGGAACTCCTCGATTTCGATTTTATCGTCGGCCGTGGGGGCCTTCAGGTGTCGGATGAACTCGATGATCACCATGATCTCCGGATCCTTGAGCAAGCCCTGAAAGGTAGGCATCACGGGCCGGAAGGTCTTTCGGATCTTCGCTTGCGGCTCCAGGATCGACTGACGGATGTAGTTTTCGTCCATCACGCCGGTTGTTCCATCGGTAAATTCTCGGTTTTCGCCAAAACTGCCGAGGAAGCTCGGTCCTCCGTCAGGCCGTCTCGAGCCATCGATGGAGTGACAGGAGGCACAACCTCGCTTCACGTACAGTTCGCCGCCCGCTTTCCACAGTGGCTCGTTCGCATCTTTGTACTTGCCTACAATGTCGGAAATTTTGGCGAGGACAGCAGGGAATTCGTCTTTCGGATGAACGTATACCGTGGCCAGCATGCTGGAATGGTCGGTGCCACAATACTCGGCGCAAAAGAGGTGAAACTCGCCCGTGTTCGTGGCTTCAAACCAGGTGGTTGCGTAGCGACCCGGCACAACGTCCTGCTTCACCCGAAACGCCGGAATGAACATGGAGTGGATCACGTCGGTCGATGTCATGACCAAGCGCACCGGTGTGTCGACCGGAACATACAGGTCTGAATCAACATGGCCGTTGGGGTACTGGAAATTCCAATTCCACTTTTGGCCCGTCACGTTGATTACGTAGGCGTTGGACGGCGGAGTCCGCATGTCTTCGTAGCCGGTGAAGCCCCAGTAAAACATCAGCACCAGCAAAAAGCTGGGCAACACGCTCCAGGTAAGCTCCAAGGCGGTGCTGTGGTGCGGCGAGTGCTCGGGCCCCACGCCTTTGACTCGGCGGTAGCGAAACATGAACCACACGATGGCGGCGACGATCACTACCCAAAACAGGATCGAAAGGTAGGTAATGTACCAAAACACCCAATCGACATCCCCCGCAGTAGTCGAACTCTGCGACGGAAACAACTGGAAGATCGAATCGACCTGTGCGATTAACGGTGAGACGGTGCCCACCAGGTCGTGGTTAGCCACGTCGGATATCATTGCCTCGCTTCACCTTCCCGAAAGCCTTCCAGCCCTCGCTCTTCGGTCGCAGTGTGGTTGATCGCGGAAATCGGCTCGGTGCCCGAGTGATCTCCCGCCGGATGTGTGTCACGGGTTTTGTCGGTAAAATCCGCGCGGTCCGTGTCGTTGCTTGCCGTTTGGCCAACCCCGGCGACGGTGAGTCGCTCTTTGGCGCGAAGAATGACGAAGCCGACGCCGATCAGGGTGACCGTCATCAGGGCACCCACTCGCATCAGATTCATCGCCACCGGGCCGTAGCGTCCTTTTTCGGCGTCATAGTGAAAACAGTACAGAATCAACTGGTCGACAGCGCTTCCAATCTTGCCATCGGCGGCTTCGATGGTCGATAGACGTAGTGTTACGGGGTCGTACTCGATGCCATACATATAGCGAGAGATCGTGCCGTCGGGAGTGCAGATCATCAGTGCCGCGGTGTGGGCGTATTCACCCCGCTCGGGCACGAACGTGTAGCGAAACCCCACGGCATCGGCCAACCGTGTGATGGCGGAATCTTTGCCGGTCAGCAGGGTCCATCCGTCGTCCGTTGTCTCACCACCATAGGCTTGGACGTAGTTCTTCTGTGCTTCTCGGGCTCGTTTCGGCGTTTCGTTTGGATTGATGCTGGCCGTTACGATGCGAAACTGCTCCCCAAGCTTCCACTCAATCTTCGAAAGAGCGTCGGTAAGACCCCTAAGCTGTAGATTGCAGAGCATGGGACAGTCTGAATAGTTCAACGACAGAATGACGGGACGCTTGCCGTCAAACAATTCGGCCAAACGCAACACTTGGCCACGATGATCGACGAACTGTAAATCAAGTGGCAGCTTGTCACCGCGGTGCTCATCGATGCCGACCGACTCAAGCTCGGCAGGGGGGGCGGTCGCCAGTTGTGCCATGGAGTTGTGAGGCGCCACGAAAGCGCAAGCGACCACGATCACAATGCCGAAGAGGATTCGACCGCAATTATAATTACCGCTCATGTGGCGAATTTCGCTACTTTGACGAGGATGGTTCATCTTTTGTCGCCTCGGGTTCGGTAGACGTGTCACTTTCCGTCGACTCGTCACTCTCTTCCTTAGGGCTTGTTGTCTCTTCTTTCGTTTGATTTTCCGTACTGTCTGTGTTGTCTTCCGATGTCGGTTCAGCCGTGGGCTGCTCTGTTTCCTCTGGGGCGTCTTCCGTTTCGACCGGCGGCGGGGGGGGGGGTCCGGTGACGTCTGCCTCGGGATTGTCGTTCAACTCGGCAATGACCCGCTGTTCTGCCAGGGCGATCGGAATTGCAATCCGTCCGGTTTTCGAGTCCGCCACTCGAGCTGGCTCCTGCAACGATTGTTGGGCTTCGTCCAGCACGAAGCCGAGTTGTTTTGTCGCCCCCAGCATGTCTGGGGCGGGCGTGGTTTTGTTGAGCGTTTCAAAACTGTTGAACTGATAGTACAGCGCGGCCAGCCACGTCATGAGAATGATCGTGACGACGGCGCCTGCGAACAGCAGCCGTGACAGGCTCCAGACCGGCGTTTCGTCGGGCTGCATGATTCCCATCGAGGGGAATGGCTCATTGGTATGGTCGTTTGATTGATAGGACATTGTCCAAACCTACATGTTCTTAAATGCCAGGCACTCACCCAGTCGCGGGTCGCCCACGGGGATCAGCGATCGTTCACCAGCGACATATGCAAAACCGGCCACGCACAAGCCCCCGAGACCAACCAAGCAAGCCAAATCGATCAGCAAGCCACCCAGGCCGAATTCGGGCATCAGGCTCGGCATCACCAACCAGTAAAGGTCAATCCAATGCACGACAAGGACGTAAACCGCCCCGATGCAAAGCGTCAGTTTGTTCCGCTTAATATGTCGCGACATAAGATAAAAGAACGGGATCACGAAGTGACCAAATAGCAGCGTCAGCGAAACCCACTCCCAGCCATTGGTCTGGCGAACCAAGAACCATTGGGTTTCCTCAGGCATGTTGGCGTACCAGATCAGCATGTACTGACAGAACGCGATGTATGCCCAAAATACGATGAAGCCGAACAGGAACTTTCCCATGTCGTGATAGTGCTCGATCGTAATCGAATTGGTTAAGCGGCCTGTACTTTGTAGGGCCACGCCAACCAAGATCGCGGTGGCGAAAAAACTGAGGGCGCAACCTGCAAAGTAGTACACCCCGAAGATCGTGCTGAACCACTCTGCATCAAGTGCCATGAGCCAATCGAACGCGGCGAAACTCGTCGTGAGGGCAAAGAGAACCAATGTCGGTGCGCTGAACCGTTGCATCTTATTCGTCAGTTCAGGGTTGCCTGTTTCGTCTTGCTCGATTGATTTCGAGATCAGATATCGGGCCAGCAAGAACCAGATGCCGAAGTAAATGACCGCACGTACTCCGAAGAAGCCTGAATTGAGGTATGCCTGCTTTTTCGCCAATAGTTGGTTGTAGTTATCACTTTCAGGGTCCATCACCGACGTGTCGTTCCAGTGATACAAATCTGAATTGCCGAACAACACGGAAAGCAGCACGGGCAGAAACAGAATGAGCATCCACGGCAACAGCCAAGCCATGAATTCGGCGATGCGACGAATCGTGACGCTCCAGCCAGCGGCCGCCAAATGTTGCGTGGCAACGAAGAACAACGCCCCTAGGGCAATGCTCAGGAAGAACATGAAGTTCAGCAAGTAGGAGTGGAAAAAGTAGGCCAGCCCGTTTTCCTCGGCGGCCATGCTTAGCAACAGCGCCAGACCGATGCCCACTAGGCCGATCACGACGCCACCCTGCACCAGCCGCGGGCCCAACTCGCCCAGGAACCGGTTGTCGTCTTCGATGTCGATTGTCTTCGTGTTGTGCATGATATCTCGTTTGCGACGCTCGATTCGGCCATTGTCGACGAAAGCGTTCGACGTGCCGTTTCGTATCCGCCGCGATTATTGGAGTGCTGCTCGCTGGTCTTCAGGAACATCCTCGAGGGTGGCGTTGTGGCTGCGTTGTAATGCGCGTACATAAAGCAGAATTGCCCAGCGGTCTTCCGGCGGAATCTGCGATCCATAGGCCGGCATGTTGCGGACGCCGTGCGTAAGTGTGTTAAATAATTGACCGACTGGCTGCTGACGAACAGGTCCGTCGAAGAGTGCCGTGGGAGGTCTCCAAGTTGGCTCTTGCCGTTCGACGGCCCGCAGATGCACCATCCCCTGCCCGTCGCCGGCAATTCCGTGGCAGGCGGTGCAGTAGATTTTGAACCGCTCTCGCCCGCGCCGCATGGTCTCGGAGTTGATTGAGATCTGTTCCGGGAACGATGTGGCCCATTGCTCGCCGACCACGCCGCGATAGAAGTGTTCGTCGTCGAACAGTTCACCCCGAGCGACGGTGCCCGGCACGGGAAGCCGCGAACCGCGATCATCGACAAACAACGGGTTGGCCCGTTGTGGTTTGATCTTGGCTTGCCAGTCCATGTTGGGAATGGGGTGAATCGGCGGCGAGGTCTTGGTGCTGGCCCGCGCCGCGACGATTACCGCGGGAGGAATCACGGCCACTAGCGTCACGATAAGCCCGACGTAGTGCAGCGTCGGCGGAATACGAACCGGGCGTTCTACCTTCTTCACCGGCTCGACAACCGCCGCTCCCGTGTCTTGCAGCAATTGGATGGTTTGGCCTTCGTTGAACTGCGGATCCTTGGCGTCGATAGTGACAAAGAACCGGTTGTCGGTGGCCCTGCGGAACAGATCGCTGCGAAACAGTGGATTCCACAACTGCGGCAGCTTATTCAGCCCCAGCATGCCAAAGAACGCGCCGAAGGCACTCAGTAGAATGACCGCTTCAAACGTAATTGGGATGTTCGCCGGTAGGCTGAACAACGGTTTTCCGCTCACATAAAACGGATAGTCAACGGTGTTCATCCACCACTGCATTAACAGCCCTGACGCGCCGCCAACCAATCCGCAGCCCAGCACGATCCACGGCAAGATGGTCATCTTGATCCCCATGGCATCGTCCATGCCATGCACGGGATAGGGCGTGTGAGTATCCCACTTCGTATAGCCCGCTTCACGAATCCGTTCGGCGGCTCCGAGAATCGCCTCGGGTGTGGCGTACTCGGCAAGCAGCCCGACGGTTCGCTCGGGGTAGTCGGTGGTCGTTGTTGTAGAAGTGGAATCGGACATCACAGGTTTCCGACGTCAAACGTTTAGTAAGTGAACACGGTGGTGGTTGTACTTAGGCCTTGGCAGTGCTGGGCGCGGCTGGCGTCACAGGTTCGGCTGAACCGTGACCGCCATCAGAATCTTCTCCATGCGGCAAGACGCCTTTGACTTCAGCAAT
>CAZNXE010000065.1:0-22109 GCA_964576465.1 uncultured Planctomycetaceae bacterium | reverse complement strand
ACGCTGCGACAACCGCCCGCTGGCGCTCGGGCGTCAATCGAGCACCGGCCGTCTGGTCGGGGGCGATCACCCTGTAGGTCGCGCCGAACAGCGTATCGGGGCGCGTTGTAAACACGCGCAGCACATCCTCGGGCGGCTTACGGGGAACCCCTCGCTGTTCTCGTTCTTCTTTCCAACGCGCGAAGGATGATTCGGCCTCGACACTTGCGTGCATCGCCGGCAAGAAGAAGTCGACCTCGGCTCCCGTGCTGCGACCGATCCAGTTGCGTTGCAAGCTCTTGATGCCGTGCGACCAGTCCAGCCCTTCGAGATCGCTTTCCAAGCGGTCGGCGTAAGCCGTGATGCGCAACATCCATTGCCGCAACGGAATCCGCTGCACGGGATGACTACCCCGTTCGCTTAAGCCGCCGATCACCTCTTCGTTGGCCAACACGGTACCCAACGCCGGGCACCAGTTGACGGGCGCCTCAATCTGATAGGCAAGACGATGATCGTCTAGATATTCTCCAATGGCATCGGCTCCCTCCGCTTCAACATCGGCAGGAATCGGAAGTTCCGCAATCGGGCGACCCCGCTGCTGCTGGGCATCGAACCATGTGTCGAACAACTGTAAGAAGATCCATTGGGTCCAGCGAAAATAATCTACGTCGGTCGTGGCTAACTCGCGCTGCCAGTCGTAGCTGAAACCCAGCATCTTCAACTGCCGGCGGAACGTGTCGATGTTTCGTTCGGTTGTGATCCGCGGCGGTGTGCCCGTCTTGATAGCATGCTGCTCGGCGGGCAAACCAAACGCATCCCAACCCATGGGGTGCATCACCGAACACCCCCGCATGCGACCATAGCGGCTAACAATGTCGGTCGCGGTATATCCTTCCGGGTGTCCTACGTGCAGCCCGTCGCCACTGGGATAGGGGAACATGTCGAGCACATATAGCTTTTCGCCCTCAGGAAGCCTGGGGGTCGCGAATGTCTGCTGTTCGTCCCAATAGCGTTGCCACTTGGGTTCGATGGTTGCCGGGTTATAGCGAGGCATTGGGGCACACTGTTGGGGTTAAGTGCTTATCGAGACAATACTTGCAGCGAAGCATCCCCTCGCCGCGGAAAAGACGAATTTTACTGAGCAACCCTGTGTCCGGCAATCGGCCCCACCGGGCTTGGCCATCAACTGATCTTGAGTCACCCCGGGGGATTGTCTACAAGGCTCGCCCTGAACTTTTCTCTCTTCTCATCTCACGTCCTTTATGATCCAGACAGTTCTTGTCTGGCGGAGGCTCGCGATGCCGCGATTTAGCGTCACCGCCGCGTTGATTTGCGTGTGCTACGCCGCAACGGTCCAAGCTGAAGGTGCGTTCCCGTACACGGCATACGTAACGGCTGCCGACGTTTACGTTCGCAGCGGACCAGGTGAAAATTACTATCCCACCGAAAAGCTGGATCGCGGGACGGCCGTCGAAATCTTTCGACACGATCCTGGCGGCTGGTACGCCATCCGGCCACCCGAGGGAAGTTACAGTTGGGTGTCGGCCGAATACATCGAACCGCTGGAAGACGATTTAGCCCGCATCACGGGCGATCGCGTGGCGGCTCGAGTGGGTAGCCGATTGCATGACCAGCGCGATGTGATCCAGATTCAACTCTATCGCGGCGAAGAGGTTTTGTTACTGGGCGCCAAACGTCTGGGCGAAGGAGCCAGTGCCCGCACGTGGTATCAAATCGGTGCGCCGGCGGGAGAATTTCGTTGGATCGCCGGCAAGTTTGTCGACACACAACTCGACGACGGGCCGCCCCGAGATTTAGCGGCCTATCGCAATCGCCTCATCCCCGAAGGATCGGACAATTACGCTGACTCCTCGCGACGTGCAGATCCCCCGCGCAATGAACTTGCCGACCGCGGACCACGAGAACGTGAAGAGACGGCAAACCCGAACTACGACGATGCCCCAGGATCGCGACGCATCGCTTCGCGCGACGCCAGCTTCGCCGTCGAACCGGAAACGCGCAACTTCGACGATAAGGCACTGAACTACGACACGATGCGACGCAACTCGCAAGCAAACGATGCACAAGGCAGCAACGACGCGGTCCGCCGAATCTCCGCACGTCCTGTGTACGACGATCTGATCGAGGAAATCCAAGATATCGATCTCGCCATGTCGTTGATCGTCAGTCAGGACGTCTCCGCATGGTCGTTCGATGCCGTAAGGCCAAGGGCCGAACGGGCCTTATCGCTGGCCGAATCAGCACTCCAGCGCGGGAAAGCCCGGGCCGTGCTAAGCAAAATCGCACGCTTTGAAGAAATTCAGCGAAGAACCGATGCCACGGTTCAACTTCGCACGAAGAGCAAGCTTTGGGATCAACAGACCCGGCGGGAAGGATTGCCTCGCCGTAGTGGAATCGCTCGGATGCTTGGTCCTTCACAACGATTCGATGGCACGGGAATGCTTGCCCGGGTCACATCGCGACGTCCCGGTGCTCCGGCATACGCGTTGATCGACGAACGGGGCGACGTGTTGAGCTTCGTCACTCCTGCCCCCGGCGTGAATCTAGGTTCACACGTCGGCCAACAAGTCGGCATCGACGGCACCATCGGCTACATGCCCGAAGTAGACAAACAACACGTTACCGCCAAGCGAATCACCCTCTTGGATACACCGTTAGTGCGGTGATCGGGCGTAGGGGTTTGCATCGACGGCTAGACTACCCGTTCACTCAGTAGAAGTAGCGTGTGTGCTTGCACGCACTTTGTTCGGTCGAGCTGCCGCAAACGTGCGTGCAAGCACACACACTACAGCTACTCAGTATGAAGCCACCAGCTCTGCTGGTAAGAATCCATGAACCTCTGCCGTTTCGGCGGCAGTAACCGCGAAGCGGTTCAACAACAAAGCCCAGGGTAAAGCGGAGCGCCACCCTGGGTCGGGGTTCCACCACCAAGGGCATACCCTGAAAGGGTATCACATTGGCCGAGCCTGCTGTTCAACCCATTCAGGGTTGGTGTTGGTTTGTCGTGGGTTACCCAGAGTGACGCTCCGCTTACCCTGGGCTTTGCTGTTGTACCCCTTCGGGGAAATTTCCGATTGCACGTGCGAATTGCAGGTTGTTGGTACAATCTCGGTATTGAATACAGTGTGGCTCACACGAGAGTCTCTCGACCTCTGGTCTTGCCTACCGGGAGAAGAATGCTGTGTCCCCGGATCGCCCGAGAGTTCCGTTCACGCTCATCAATTTGGTGGCGGTGATTGTCTGTATCGCCGTTTTGGTCGCCATGATCTTATCGGCAAGGCAGCAACTTCGTCATTCACGGCGGATGCAGTGTAGCAGCAACCTCAAGCAGTTGGGCATCGCGCTGCACAACTACCACCATGTCTTGGGCAGTTTCCCTTCGGGAATGACCAATGGCACGTATGACAGTGTCCCCGATTTCGCGAAGGGAAGCTTCGAAGGAGTTCATTACTACCATAATGCCTTCGCTCTGTTGACGTCGTACATGGAGAGTCCACCAAACAGGATTTTCTTCGATAATCTTGATCCGCACCAGCCGTGGTATAGCCAGCCGTGGGAGTACGCCGCGGGAGTGCTGTCGCTGCTCAACTGCCCTGACAATTCAAACAAGGACAACCCGTTGGGCAGTAACTATTTCTCCGAGTTCCTGCCGGCGATGGAGAGTTGGTCTGACAAGCCGTTCACGGTCGGCACCGAGTTTGCGCTTACCGACTATCTGTTGTGCAAGGGTGTGAGCGACGCGTTTTGTGCGAAGTCGGGGCTGGTTCGCACTTGGCAGGAGATCAATGCGGAGCCGCAATATGGCGGCTTCGCCGACAACGAGCGTGGAATGTTCGACCTTTCCCTTGCTGACGAAACGATGGGGCCGGACAGCTCGTTTGCATGCAAAATATCGATGATCCGCGATGGGCTTAGCAACACATTCGCCATGGGCGAGGGTGCCCAAGGGTGGGATTGGCAGATCTGCACACGCGGTGTGGGAGCGAAGAACGAACCCTGCGAGGCACTCTGTTGGGATGAGGTCGGTAAGCCAGAGCCATGTTCCAACGGCAAGGCAAAGAGGCATTTGCCGATCTATCAGTTCTGGATCGGCACTCCGAATGTCTCTGCCGGCACACAAGGCGGCCTCTACATGGGGAGCATCTTCGGCTGCACGCTCGAACCGCTCAACAAGAACCCGGTTACCCATACGGTCATGGAGACCGATCCAATCGGGTCGATGAACTGTCGAGCCAGTATCGACTGGGACGGCGACGGACCCGTCAACGCCAACACACAACCCGGCGTGGACCGCGTAAGCAACTTTCGCAGCAATCATCCCGGCGGGGCGAACTTTCTCTTCGCCGATGGTTCGGTAAGGTTCATCGCCGACGATGTCGATCTCAACGTCTACCACGCGCTCTCAACCATAAGTGGCGGCGAGAGTACTGAAGGAATTTATAAGTAGCGTGTGTGCTTGCACGCACTTTTTTGTGGTTGAGCTGCCGCATACGTGCGTGCAAGCACACACACTACTTGGCTTGCTCGGCAATGATCTAGAACCGCATCTCCAGCGATGCGGTGCCGCCTTGTAGCCAGAAGTCGGTGTCGTTTAGACGTGGCGCTGGACGCGGTTGGCCAACGAGGGCTCCTCCGTCGATCTGCGAGACGTTCACTCCCGAGTCGATTTGACCGCCGAGTCGGGCCACATTGCTGATGTAGATGTAGTTGTAGCCGAAGGAGACTTTCATCGAGTCGGTTAACTGCAGCCCAACCTTGATTCCCGCTTCGGGGATGACCGAGAACTCGTCATTGACATACGTACCGATGTTGGTCGGTTGTGTCAGCAATCCACCTGGGGTCACCACGGTGTTCACGGTATCGAAGATCGAAGAGGCTCCGTCGATTTCAACGGTTTGCCGCATGTTGCCCAGTGCCACCCGGGTCAGGAATTCAAACGTCCAGCGGCAACGGCGAATCTCGAGCATCACGCCGATTTCGCCACCGTGGAACTCGTTCTCCGTATCGAAGTTATCGAAGCTGTCGAAGGTGGTTCCCGGCACGAAGAAGCCACCTTGCGGGGCTACCGAGTCGCTAATCCGCACACCCTCGTTCAAGCGGAAGAAGCGATAGCCGCCCAGGAGATTCATGCGGTAATTGCCCAAGAACGAAACATACGTTGGCTTGCGAAGCGACACGCCAGCCGATTGCACGCGGCTGTGTGTTTCGACGGTCACACTGCCGCTGAGATTCAGCATTTGGCCGAACACATCGACGAATCCGGGAAACGCCAACTCGGCGGCGTCTTGGATGCCAAGTTCCGTATTATAAAAAGGTCGGGCCAAAATCGGGTCGCCAACCGAACCTAGACCGAACTGCGATTGTTGTTCTTCCAAGGCGTAGTAGTCACCCACGACCCCCAGAAACTGCCCATCGATCAACCACATTCCAAAGTTGATGCGACCGCCCGTTCGGATGTCGTCGTCGACACGTTCCTGACCGAACACAATATTTGTGTTCGGAGCACCGAGAACCCCTGCCTGACCTTGCGGTGTTCCGACCGGGCTAGTCGTGGCCAGCGCGGGTAGATATTGCCCCTTGGCAAACCACCCAAGCGCCTGCGTTTCGACCCAATAGCGACGACCGGAATGCACGACTTCCCAAAAGCTGCCGTAGCGATAGCAGTCTTCGTCCGAGCCGATTTCACCCCCACCTTTTCCGCCGCAGCTTGAACAACCAGATCCGTTGCAGTCGCCACACGAGCCCGTCGAACAATTGCCCGTCGAGCAGGAACCTGTCGAGCAAGAACCTGTCTCGCAGGTAGCATCCCCGCAACCGCTACCAGAGAATGCAGAGTCGCTGATCCAGCTTGACCCGAGGGATGAGCTGTCGACAAGCGGCGCACTGTCATCGATGGTCACGTAGTCGCCAGAGGGCTCAGCGATCAAACTATCGGAGATCACAACCGCAGCGGTATGAGCTACGGGCTCGGCTTTCCGCACCACGGGCTGGCGGACCGATCCCTTGCTCTTGGCACTGCTTTGCTTTGTAGCGACAGGCCTGGCGTCCGTGGCGCTGTCTTGCGGCCCCTTCGCAAAGCCATGCGCGGGAATCGCCAAGCCCAGTACAGCGGTGAACAACAACTTCCGAATCACGGTGCTCTCCCCATCTCCGAAACAAGCCACGTCGTGTCCCGTATGTACGGGTTCAAACGATCGGGCATGATGTATCGATTCGACCGATTGAACCGGTATTTCCAGCCAAACCGTGACAGGCAGAAAGCGCACCGCAAACCGCCAGGTCAACATATTCGCCGCAATGCCACGCAGATCCCCTATCCTGTGATCAAACTTGTGATACGAAAGCGACGGCATTCGACGGCTAGAAGGAGATTATTCGTGGAAAGCCAAGGCGATGGGGCGGATGCGATCACACCTGGAAGAGCTGGCTCGGCTTGGTTACGCTCGGCGGTAGTCTTGTCCCTCGGGCATTCCAGAAACTCCTCGAAGAAAGAACCGTTAGCGTGCAACTCGGAAATTGGCAACTTGATGTCGTCAGTGGTGGCAATTTGCGTCTCGACGGCGGGGCGATGTTCGGCGTGGTGCCGCGAACGCTGTGGGAAAAGAAGCAACCGCCCGACGAAATGAACCGGATTCCGATGGCGACCAACTGCCTGTTGCTGCGAGACGGCAGTCAAACGGTGCTGATTGATACGGGCCCTGGCGGCAAATTCAATGCGCGCCAGCGGGAGATCTTCTGCCTCGACGAAGGCGAACCGCTGCTGGCGAACCTCGCTGCCAAAGGCCTGGGAGCAGAAGACATCGACTTGGTCATCTTATCGCACCTGCATTTCGATCACGCAGGTGGTGCGACCCGTCACGACGATCAAGGCAATCTTGTTCCAACTTTTCCAAAGGCGCGTTACGTCGTGCAACGTGTGGAATGGGAAACCGCCATCGAAAATGCACCGGAACTAAAGGGCAGCTACCCGCTGGAAAACCTACTGCCACTTGAAGCCGCCGGACAGCTCGACCTCATCAATGGCAATGTGGAAATCACGCCGGGCCTCACAGCGTGGCAAACGCCGGGCCACACCAAGGGGCATCAGTCGCTCATTTTGAAGACCGACAAAGGAACGGTCGTCTACTTGGCCGATGTTTGTCCCACGCTCGCCCACCTGCCCGCACTGTGGTGCATGGCCTACGATGTCGATCTTCTCGAGTCGCGTCGACGCAAGCCCGAAGTGCTCGGTCGCGTCGCCGATGAACGCTGGCAAGTCATCTTCTGCCACGACCCAGCGGTTGTCGCCGGAAGAATCGTCCGCGACGCAAAGCGAGAGTTTATCGTCGAAGACCGGCTTGCATCGCTCTGACAGATGTTGATGTACGAATCTTCCATCGATTTTTGGTCGGTTGTTTAGAATCTTAGCGAGCATCATCCAGCCGCGCAACCCACTGGCGGAAGGCTTCTTCCAACTGTTGCCATGATTGATCGCTGAACACTTTGGACACGGCTTTCGCGCCGGTTGGGTCGTTTGCTCGATTGGCGTGGAAGGCGCGATAATAGTCGCCCAACACGCCTTGCTCTTGCATGTAGAGGCAGAAGTATCGGGCTTGGGCGTAGTTCACGCCTTCATTTGCTCCGCGAAAGTCGTCCGCGGCGATCAACTCTTTCAGCGAGCCAAGGCGATCGCGGCGAATCGCGTCTCGCAGGACAGGCAAACGCCAGTTGGTTAGCCCCACGATGCGAGGTGGATCGTTGCTGAGTCGGGCCTGTTCGTGCAGCGAAGCCAGCCCCTCGTTGAACCAATCGGGAATGTTCGGAAAATCGAAATCGGCCAACGCATGGGTCAGCTCGTGCAGTAGTGTTCCGCCGCCAGTCGAGATGTTCATCACCAGCGTGCGCTGCCGTGGCTTGTAGTATCCGAAGATCGAAATGCCTTCGTCGCCAAACAGAGCACGGGCGTATCGGTTGTAGCTATCCTCGCGATTGAACAACAACACCACGATCGGCTCGTCGGGTCGCGCTTCGAAATAGTTCTCCCAAAGGGCCCGTGCCGCGGGTTCGATTGTTTGCCCGTACCACCTGTCGAGCGCCTCGGTGCTGAGATCGCCGGCGATGACGAACGGGGTTCGGACAATATGTCGACAGCCATCGCCTAAGCGTGAGGCGATTTGTTCTCCACGACGTCGGCACGCGGCATCCAGGGCATCGTCGGAGATGCCGCTTCGCGCCGCATCAGCCGCAATCATTGGGTGATCGTCGTCCCCTGCGTCAACGTCGAAGACCAGCGTGTTGCTGATGGCAACCGGCATTGCCGAGGGCTTCACCCATCGAGCGACCGACCAGGAGCACACAATGATCGGCAAGGGCCCCAGCAGAAACAGAATGATTCGCACGCTGTTCAAAACATTCCACCAGCAAGAAGGAAAACAGGCACACATTCGCCCTTCGACACAACAGGCAAATCGTGCCGGAAGGTCGTGTCACGCTTTTCCATTCTAGGGCCTATTGTCCACCGATGCGAAGCAAACGCGGAGGTCGCCCGCGAACGATGGTAGAGTTTGCCGATGCTAGGGATCGTGCGGGCGCTAAGGCGAGCGGCGAGTGAGAATATACCAAGGGGACGCGTGAGCGAGGGACCAACCGGTAATACACTGCGTTCCCTCGCTTACGCGTCGGGTTGTGATTGGTACGTTCTTATCTGCCGCACGCCTAACCATCGACTGCTACGGCGAAAACAGACCAATGAACGGAACGGCCAGCGATGACAGTTTCGTCCAGGCACCCCAACCCCCGGCAAGCAAGAGGCCCGCGACTGAGAGCCACAGCATCACGTCCCAAGACTTTCCTGGCGCAACGCGCGGGTCGCAGCGACGATAGCGAAAGAACAACGCGGCGAAGCCGAGCATCGGCAACAACGTCGATTGAATCAGTCCGCTGATCGCCACCAATGTGACGGGCCGCGGAAAGAGAATGAAGATCGACAGCGAGACCAGCGGGAAGGCACCACTAAAAATGCGTACCCACCGTACCCGGCTTTCGTGGGTGGCACCGCTAATACGAAACACACGTAAGGCGTCGGCGGCCATGCGGGAATTGCCGGCGGTGGCCACGAAGAATGTGGAGTACAGCACGGCGAAGGCACCGACCAGGAACATCGGGGCGGCGAATGCGCCAAACACCGGTACGTACATGTCGGCCAACGTGCGAATCAACGCATCGTTCGATGGTATCTTGCCAGAGCGGCTAAGCACGGCGGCCCCCAGAATATAAAAAGCCAACGTGGCAAATGTGTAAATGACCATTGAGCACCAAGCGTCCCAGTGCATCACGCGGAGCCAACCCCGAGCACGCGCAGCCCACTGGCTTGTCGAATCTCGCGGACCGGTGAAGCGTGCGTATCCCTTTTCCAGACACCAATAAGGATAGGCAACCAACTCACTAGCCCCCACGCCAATGATGCCGAACGCCGCCAGTGCCGTGGCAACGGCGGTTGTTGAGTTGGGGGGCAGCGCGAATCTCAATCCTTGGCGAATGTCGGACCAGTGCGTTGCCCAAGCGGGATATGACTGGAGGATCCCGAGATTGGCGATCGTGATGATGACGAAGAACACAACCAACGAAGTCGACACGGCTTGGATAACACCGTAGCGTCCGTTGATCAACAACAACGACGTGATGACGGCAACAATAATACACCAATAGGTATCATCCCGGTGCGAAGGCAACTCCGGTCGCGGCCCCAGGGTTGCAACAGCCGTTTCTTCAGCCGCTTTGCGTGCTGTTTCGTCAAGAGCCACGTGCCCGTCGACATCACGTGCTGCCACCGCAACTGCCGTGGCCAATTCCTCGTCGTATTTCGCCCGTGCGACATGAACCTGCAAATAGGCGTTGTAGTCTCCGGTGATGGGCACGGTCATTGCCATCGACTGCCCGACGCCACCAAGAATGCCGCCAAGTTGCCCAAGCCCGACGGTGAACATGATGAGCCAATACCACATGAGCCAGTTCACGCGGAGCCGTGGACCGGGCACTTCGTTCATCCCCTGCAAGGACGTCTTGCCCTGAGTAAGCGCGAACCGGCCAAATTCGATTTGCACGAAGACCTTAATCACACAACCAATGATGACCAGCCACAACAACCAATAGCCGGCTTCGGCGCCTGTCTTGGTGGTCATGATCAACTCGCCAGAGCCAACAATCGAGGCGGCGATGATCAACCCTGGCCCCAACCGCCGCACGATCCCCGCCACCGTGTTCGGCGGCTGCTGAATCATCACGACATCATGTTGCTCTCCATCGTTGGGCGGAGAGCCATCTGAAACTTCGGCCATGGCGTGCGTGTCGATCTCAAGTTGGGGCGAAAGAAACGTCAAGCAAGTGCGAGGATTCTCGCCGCCCGAGACGCGCGATGCAAGCGACTCATCGAGGATCACCTGCTCAGAGATTCACCGTTAGGCGTGAGCAGGCACCGAAGCATGTTGCGAATCTGGCAATGCAACGAGATATCGAGACACTATGCGGTGGGAATGTGTCTCGCGGATTGGGCTACCTACGCAATCGGATCGAAAGCGTGTGATGAGAAGCCTCGGCCATCGGCGGCTACCGACGGAGCTGAATGCCGTAGCTGGCCGTGGAGATGGGCAGAACATCGTCCTGCGGAACTCCGCCGGGAAACGGAATGTCTTCACCTTCATCTGGTGCCGGCATGTCTTCCAGCGACGGTTGATCGTCGGCACCCGGATCGGCCTCGCGGGGCGATTCGCTCGAAGGCGCGGGGCTCAACTCACCCCACGGTCCGATGCCAGGATCGGCAATGACTGAACCGACCCGTTCGTGGACCAGACACATGTCGCACTCGCCGCCTGCGAAGACCGGCCCGCAATAGTCGTATGGGCTCGTACACACGGTACATCCGCTGCCTACCAACACCGTGGAGGCCATGATTGCGACCAGTCCAAAGAGTTGTTGACGCATGATGAACCCCACGTGCAAAAAGAGAACCAAGTCAAACCCGGCGCAATGCAGCATCCGGCACAGTTATTGTCGGCGGCAAGCCTTGCCTAACCCGCAATCTTTTCCAGAAAAGACTCGGTGTTTCCCAGTCTTCAGCTCGCGGTAGAGCAAGCATCCTTTCCCGGACCCACCAAATCGCGCAGCCTCAAGCAGCATTGCAATCACTGCTGGAAAGGGAGAGGTGGGTCAGTAGACAGAGCGGCTGATCCACCCGACCGTGCCATCGAAGTAGAAGCAAGTTCACACAACGGAGGAGTTCCCAAACGGCACGAGGAATTGGGCCCCGATTCCCGATTCGGCCCTATCGCCGCCGAAACGTTGGACAGCGGCGCCGGCAACAAAGCACAGGCGGTCATTACAACACCAGATTTCGCAATTGGAATTAGAATGCCCGAACCCATCGCCAACTGCACCACTGAGTGTTAGGTGTGCGGCAAATAAGAACGTACCAATCCCAACCCGAAGTGTAAGCGAGGGAGCGCAGTGTATTACCGGTTGGTCCCTCGCTCACGCGTCCCCTTGGTATGTTCTCATTCGCCGCTCGCCTTACGCCCAGGTTCCACGACGTACACGACGTACACGACTAGCGTTCTATCGGCTAGAATATCTCCGCAATCTTCAGGGGTGGCGATATCGACATCCGCGGATAGTTCAATGCGCGCCACACGTTGTTTACCTCTGCAACAGGAGCAGCGGAATGGGACGGATTCCATCGATTGACCGGCGTATGAACTCGCGAATAGGGTTGTCCTCATGTGGTAGTCGCGCGTCTACCTGTGAGTGGTTGGAAGAGCGGGCCATGCTAAGCGGAGAGACGGCGCTGGATACCTATGTCGCGGCGCCCGATGCGAGCTTTAGCTTCAGCCAACAGAGCACGGTGTTTGGCCTCGAATCGACTGGCTACGTGCTGGACATGACGTCGCAGACGTGGCGGACTCCGGCGGAGGTGAACCAAACTGAGTGGCAGCACTGGGTCACGGTGATCGTGCCCGACAATGTAGCGAATTCGACCGGCATTCTGTTCATTGACGGTGGGAGAAATCCTGGTTCGCCGCCTAACAGTGTTGCTCTTGAACTCGAGCTATTGGCGATTGCCACACAGTCGGTCGTAATCCACTTGTCGACCGTGCCCAACCAACCGCTTGTCTTCAGCGACGAGACTTTCTCCCGGAGCGAAGACGCACTACTGGCATATACATTCGATAAATTCTTGACCACCGGCGACGACACGTGGCCAGCGCTGTTACCCATGGTCAAGAGCGCCGTGCGAGCGATGGACGCCGCGGAACAATTCCTGCCGACAGTTACCGGTGGAGCACTGACGCTCGACAACTTCGTGGTTGCCGGAGCATCGAAGCGAGGCTGGACCACATGGTTGACCGCCGCGGTCGATCCACGTGTCACGGCGGTCGTGCCGGTGGTGATCGATGTGCTCAACATGGATGAGCAGATCGCGCATCACTTGGAATACTACGAAGGTGTGACACAAAACATCGTCGGGGGCTACTCGGGCGCATTGGGGGATTACGTCGCCTTGAATGTTTTCGACCGGCTCGAAACGCCCGAAGGCCAGGCCCTGTTGGAGATCATCGATCCCTACTCCTATCTCGATCGGCTGGACATGCCGAAGTATTTGCTCAACGCCACCGGGGATGAGTTCTTCGTGCCTGATTCGGCGCAGTTCTACTTTGATGATCTGTTGGGCACGAATTATGTGAGGTACGTGCCGAACTCGGGACACGGTATCACCAACACCACCACCAACAACATCATCGACGCCATCAGTGGCGTGGTCCCCTTTTACAACACCGTGGTGTCCGGCGGCTCACTTCCGGAGTTTTCCTGGACGCTCGAAGATGGGGGACAGACGATTCGTGTGCAAAGCGTCGATACGCCCAGAACCGTCACCATGTGGCAGGCCACCAACCCAGTGAACCGCGACTTCCGCTGGTATGGCGGCAGCGGGCCGCAGTGGAGTTCCACGGCGCTGGTAGATCAGGGCGGTGGAGTCTACGTGGCGAACATGTCACCGCCGGCCAGCGGTGCAACGGCGTTCATGGTCGAGTTACGATTCGACAGCCCAGGCGTGTTCGACTACGTGTTTACCACGCAGATCAGCGTCCTCGATCCAAGTGCGGCGCCTGTGGCCAACGCGGGAGGGACGTACGTCGGTGTCGAAGGTTCTCCCATCGCACTTACCGGCGGAGGCTCAGGTACGATCACCCTTTACGAGTGGGATCTAGACAACGACGGGACGTACGAGACACCCGGTCAGGTGGTGAACTTCGACCCGGGCGACGATGGCGTGTTCACCGTCGGTCTAAGGGTTACCGGGCCGGATGGCTCCGATACTGACACCGCCACAGTGATCGTGAACAACGTTGCACCCACGGCTGCCATCTCGGGCACAACCGACATCTATCGTGGTGAGACAGTGACCTACACGCTCACGGCGACCGATCCTTCGCCCGTCGATCAGGCCGGCTTGTTCAACTTCGAGATCGATTGGGACGGCAACGGCACCGTCGACGAAACGGTTGCCCATGTGCTCAGCGGCAGCACGGTGCAGCGCACATTCCCGACGGTTGCAGCCAACAACATTCAAGTTCGCGCCACCGACAAAGACGCCGCCACCGGTAACTTTGCTCAAACGCCAATCACGGTCAGCCCTCATGTGCTGCGCGACGACGGTGGCGGCAACATCGATCTGATCTACGGTGGTACACCGGGGCTCGATGCGGTGTTCGTGTTCGGCTCGGGATCCGCGCTATCTCTATTTGTGCAGTTTGAAAACCTAGTGCAAGTCGATCGGCTCAACGTCATTGGTTCCGGTGTCACCGGCAAGATTATCATGTACGGCTACGATTCCACCGATGTGCTAGTCGCCCAACTGGCCAACGGCAACGTGGTTGAAATCCGCGGTGGCGAAGGCGATGACGTGGTTGTCGGCGGCTTCCTGGGCGATGCGTTGTTTGGCGATGCCGGCAACGATCTGATCTTGGGCGGAACCCAAGCCACCGATGGCGACGATCAACTCTTCGGCGGAGCGGGTCGCGACACCCTATTCGGCAACATCGGTGCCGACACCTTGGACGGCGGCGCTGGCGAAGACCTGCTGGTCAGTGACCGACTCAACTTCACCGGCAGCATAGCGCCGGCAGTGATCGCAATTAGCGACGAATGGAAGTCGGCCCGACCCTTTGCCGAACGGGTAACCAACATCCTGGGCACCACCTTCACCGGCTCCAACGGCAGCACAATCCTGGATCCAGGCGTGAACATCCTCGACGACGTCGCACAAGACACGCTCATCGGCGGTCTCGGCGACCTGGACTGGTTCTTCTACGACTTCGACCAAGACCTGCTCGGCGACGCAATCGAAATCGACGAAGAAGAAACCGACAGCGACCCGTAAGGCTTGAACAAGCCGCACGCCACGCCAGTTCTCCGGCAATGGTTCCGCATCTGCTGCGTCGTTGTCGTCGTAAGTCGGCAACTCGAATCCTCCCACTGCTGACGGTTCTCGCGAAATCGGACGTGCGCGAAGGTGCGAACCACTCGTCTCCTTACACCACCTGTGGAATGTGAGCACGGGAGGATGAGTCGTGGCTCTGCCGGACAGCCCTCGATACACGAAGAAACTGGCCCCGCCACGAATTCGGGCCAAACACGGGCGTGTTTCCCGGTTGACGGACTTACGGTCCACTCTGAGAATGGGTACTCTCTTGTTCGGCCATGGGCCGTCTGGATCGACTTCTCTCTTGAGCTGAAGCTCAGTCTTTGAGCGAAATCGATGACGGGATCGGCATTTGTTGAATACACCACGCGTGAATGTGGAGGCTATTGGTGATGAATTGGATTGAGCGCGAGGACCCGGAGGTTTGGTCCGCCATCTCTTCCGAGATAGATCGACAGCAAGACGGCCTGGAACTGATCGCCAGCGAGAATTATGTCAGCCCCGCCATTCAACAGGCTGCCGGCAGCGTACTGACCAACAAATATGCGGAAGGATATCCTGGCCGCAGATATTACGGCGGCTGCAAGTTTGTCGACGTGGCCGAGGATTTGGCTCGCGACCGCGCGAAGCAGCTATTCGGCGCCGAACACGTAAACGTGCAGCCCCACTCCGGCAGTCAAGCGAACATGGCTGTTTATCTGACGGCGCTCAAGCCGGGTGACACCGTGTTGGGCATGGATCTGGCGCATGGTGGCCACCTGACCCACGGCATGAAGCTCAATATTTCTGGCCGCCTCTATCAATTCAAGAGTTACGGCGTGACGGTTGATACCCAACGCATCGACTTCGATCAGCTAGCCAAACTGGCACGCGAACATCGCCCCAAGATGATTGTGGCCGGCGCCAGTGCCTATCCTCGCGAGATCGAGCACGGCAAGTTTGCCGAGATTGCCCGCGAGGTTGGCGCGAAGTTGATGGTCGACATGGCCCATTATGCTGGTCTCGTGGCGGCAGGCCTTCACGACAACCCGGTCCCCGTCGCCGACTTCGTAACGACGACAACACACAAGACCTTGCGCGGTCCACGGTCGGGGATGGTCATGTGCCGAGTTGGTGACGCCAAGGAAGTCGATCGAAGCGTATTTCCGGGGCTGCAAGGCGGGCCGCTAATGCACATCGTCGCGGGTAAAGCAATCTGCTTCGGCGAGGCACTACGAGACGACTTCAAGTGTTATGCCCAACAAGTCATCGACAACGCCAAAACCTTGGGCGAAACATTGCTCGAAGGAGGGCTCAAACTTTCATCCGGCGGCACCGACAATCATCTGCTGCTCGTCGACGTCACGCCGTTGGGCATTGGCGGAAAACAGGCCGAGGGGGTGCTCGACGAGTGCGGCATCACGGTCAATAAAAACATGATCCCTTACGACCAGCGCAAACCAATGGATCCGTCTGGAATTCGCATCGGCACGCCAGCGATCACGACCCGAGGCATGGGCACTGACGAGATGCTGAAAGTTGGCCAGTGGATTCTCGCCGTATTGAAGGCTCCCGACGATCGTTCGATTGGCGAGCGGGTGCGGGGCGAGATCCGAGAGCTTTGTCAGCAGTTTCCAGTTCCGGCAGTGCGATTGGCAGACAATGATATGGCCGTGGGCGGTCCCGCAGCCGTGTGAGCCCAATCATGCATGCCGCGTGTGTCACGCGGTGGACTCTTGGCAATCGAACAATCGCAACCATTTGAAACCCTCAGGTACCCTCAGCCAACCCCTTACAACACGGCCGAACATAACGGCTGGAGTGGAAGATGCCCGATACAAAGAGTCGTATTCTAATCGCCGATGACAATCCGACGAACGTCGAACTGCTCGAAGCCTATCTCTCCGATGTCGACGCCACCATGGCGGTCGCCGTCGACGGGCACGACACGCTGGAGAAAGTCAAGGAATTCAATCCCGATCTGATCCTGCTCGACATCATGATGCCGAAGCTCAGCGGGTTTGAAGTTTGCAAGAAACTCAAAGACGACCCCGCCACAAGCACGATCATGATCTTGATGGTCACCGCGCTGAACGAACTGGGCGACATCGAACGCGCCGTGAGCGCGGGCACCGACGATTTCTTGAGCAAGCCCGTCAACCAAGTCGAATTGGTTAAACGCGTCGAGAACATGCTCCGACTACGTCACGTGACCGACGAACTCGAACGACTGCGGCGTTACATCGAAGGTATCGAGAACTCCGAAGGCCCTACGAACTGAGCGTATAACCCGCTCCACCGAATCGTTAATTCTCATCATCTTCATCGTCTTCCGACTCATCGGGCGTGGCATCCTCGGTGGCGATGATGAGAATTTCCACGATCAACGATTCTTTCTCGTTGCGCCCTCGGCGTTGATCTTGAACGTTCAACGATTTCTTCTTTTCGGCAACACGTTGAACCACGATGTCAGTCGATTGATTCCAGCCCGTGTCCAAGGCTTCCACGAGATCGAGCCAGCGACCGTCGTTTTCCAGATACCGTGATTGCGGCCGATCGAGCTGACGTTGATAGTGTGTTGTTACCTTCGACACAACATCTTCGCATTCGATCCGCACATAGCGCACTTCCAAGGGTGACAGTTTCTGGTCCTTGATACGGTCTTGGGCATCATCGGGCCACCGAACTCGATGGGTCACCACAATCTCCGCGCTCTCGTGAAGCTCGAAGGGGAGGTCGAAATCGGCCGGCAATTGGTTTTCCGCAGATGGAGCTGCGTCGCTTCCAGGTGTTGCGTCATCCTCCGTCGCCGCTTCGTCAGGAGCTGTCGCCGCGGCGTGCATCCGGGCATTGATCGCCTGGACCATCAACTCCGTCGTCTCCAACCAAATGTATTTTGATTCCTCCTTGAGCTGACGCGGATCTTTCTTTGGCGATGTAGCCCTGCGTGGCTTTCGACGAGCATCGGCTTTCTTAGTTGGATCGCGGCGTTGGGCCCGAACCTGCGGATCGCGGTGCCGTGGTACCGACTTATAGACGAGTAGCAAACCGGGATCCTGCACGGCATTTGCAAGTTTCTCCGGCAAGCTGCGATCGTTTAGCAGAACGACTTCATTCCAGTGTTCTTCCAAATAGCCCTGGGCACCTTGACGGAGTGCATCGACGGGAATGGATGCAATCAGATCGATGACCCCCAGCAGGCTCTTCATGTCGCCTGCCCCTTGCATCTCGCTGGAGACCGCGGCAAGAAAACGCAGGGACCACAACTCTCGCACGACTTCATAAGTCAGATCAGCATCACTATCCTCGACGGCTGATGCCTTGCGCGATGTCCCGCCGCCAAAAAGATTGATTCCCGATCCCGACGAAGTACGCGACCGGGGATTCGACTTTGCGTCCACGGGAACGCCCAGCAAGTCGTCCAAAACTCGCCGTGAGTGTTGTGTGAACAAGTTGCGTAATTGCTTTGACTCTCGCTCTTCAAGCTTCGGGCTTAGATACAGCAACAACTGACCACGTAGATTATCGGCTCGCGGCGCGACCAGCAGTTTCCAAATGCCCTGAAAGGCAGGGTCCTCGGGTCCAGCTTCGGCGGCATATTTTCCCAATCTCGTGCGTAAGTCGTGCTTCGCAAGAGAAGGCAACTCTCGAACCACCCGCGACTGAACCTGTTCCGGCGGAAACGACCCATCGTCGACAGGGCGAACCTGCGCCGGTGCGGTCACCGCCAAGTAGATGAACTCTTGCACCTTGTCATCCCGAATTCCTATCAGCATCTTCAGGGCTGCATCGCAAACGCGGCGCGGTTCAAGACCCGTATCAAGCGAACCCGCAATCACCTTGGTGAGCGTATCGATGGATACGTCGGTGCCGATGAGGCCTAGCGCGGCGATGATCGCTCGCGAACTGCCGCTCTGGAAAGAACGAGCTTTGCGAAGTTGCGAATTTTTCTGCTGTTCGTAGCGCCTGAGTTCACGTTCGTCATCGGTCTCGGGAGGCGCCTCGGCTTGTGGCTCGTGATACTCTAACAACTCGCTAAGGAGTTGCGCCGTTTCAGGATCATCGACCTTGTTCTCCGCGAGATACTCGACGCCCTTTTGAAAACGGCTGCCGCTCTCGGCGTGTTCATCGCGATATTCGTCGAGAGTCCATTCAGCAAAGTCTTTGGGACGCTCACGCTTTTCCGGTACTTGCTCTTCGACTTCCTCCTCAGGCACAGGCTCCGCATCGACGGTCGCGGCGTCCATCTCGCCCTCATCCGCCGACTCTTTCTCTGGCTGGGCTTCCTCCGCATCAACCGTTGGGCGATCCGCTTCTTCCGCCGGGGGAGGTGGCAATTCGTTTGCCTGCGCCCCAAGGTTACTTGTCTCAGCTGGTTCGCTGCCCCCGCAGCCGACACTGAACAGCATGCCCAGCGCCAAGAGGCAAACCCCGCTTGTGTGAAACAGTCCGGTCACTCTTTCGCACACTCCGAATCGATACACACGAGCCTGGCTTATACGTTCCAGGTTTCTTACAAGTAAATTCATGTCACACATTCTCAGGCCCCCCAACGATCCCGTCGAATCTTTCGATGAAAGCAGTCGGCACTCCGCTGACAGATTGACCAGCGGTGCCGAACTGCTCAGTATCGCAGAACGTCTTTCGTCTGGCCAGCGAACCCGCGCGCTGTTGCCGGTTCCACCTGGCATGTATTGTTGATTCCGAAGTATCCATGCCAATCCATGCCACTTGTTGTTATCGATGCCGGGGCTCATTACCGAAGCCGCCCAAAGAAAAGTGTGGCAAAGCGCGAACCGATAGGGAGTCTAGTTCGTAACAGGGCCATGAGCACCGGTGAGGATATCGGTGCGTACATGCCACTGAATGCATCCCCCCGCATTGATGCCGTTTTCTGATCCAGCCCGCCGAAATCCTTGTAAATCCTCGCTAGCGACCCCGTTGCGGCGGCAGTTGACATCCCCCGATGGGCTGGGCAGACTAACCTCAGCCAACAAGCACTTGGTACCCAGGTGGTGCTAGCTGAACAACGGTGGCGGGAGCGCGATTGCGAGCACACAAACAGGTTGGCCGATCTTGAGATCATTTCCCCCCGCGTAGTGTCACACAAAAGGAGACAGGTCGAATGTTGAGGTATCGAAGCTTACGGCTGACCGCCGCATTGGCGGTAGTCACTTTGGTAACAGCCACTCTAGTAACTTCGGCCACTCAGGCCGGTCGTTGGAACAAGGTCTTGAACGTAGGTGATCAAGCTCCGGATTTCACCGGCATTGTCGGCACCGATGACAAGCAACACAGCCTTGCAGACTACAAGGACGCCAAGCTCGTTGTTTTGGTGTTCACCTGCAATAGCTGCCCGGTGGCAGTTGCCTGTGAAGATCGCATGATCGAGTTGCAGGCCGAATACGAAGCACGCGGTTTAAAGCTGGTCGCCATCAATGTGAACAATGTTGAGGGTGACAAGCTCGACAAAATGAAAGAGCGAGCCACGCAGAAGGGATTCAACTTCCCTTACCTCTACGATGACACCCAAGCATCTGCCCGGGCGTATGGTGCTGCGGTAACGCCTCACTTCTTCTTGCTCGACGGGGACCGCAAGGTCGTCTACATGGGCGCCATGGACGATAGTCCTTTGAGTGCTGCCGAAGTGCAAAAAGACTATCTGCGAGCGGCAATCGACTCCACGTTGGCCGGCGAGGCGCCCAAAGTTGGTGAAACTCGACAGCAGGGCTGTGGCATCAGGTACGAATGAGCACCATGCGAATTATTGGATATTGACCGATACGGCTCGCCGCCGGCCGCCAATGGCCGACGGCGGCCGTTTTTTGTTTCGCCTCCGATTCCGATGAACTGGGCGACGACTCGAGGGGTGCCCCTTCGCATCAATGGTGACCAGCCCCGGCTGAATCTTCTACGGAGAACAACGCGATGAGACGCAACGTTGAGCTTCCTTTATTGCTCTTAATCATCGGTCTGTCTCTCACCTTGCTCACGACGACCGGATGCGATTCGTCGACGTCGGAGACGACCGGCGTGGTTAAGGTCTACAAAGCTGGAACCGACGACGCCCATGCCGCCAGCCTTACCGACACTTCGCCCGAAGTTACGGCCGCCGATGTTGAGTTTGTCGACAAGGCGGGGTTCGATCAATTTCTGGCGAAACACAAGGGTAAGGTGATCTTCGTTGATTACTGGGCAACCTGGTGTGGGACCTGCAAAGAACAGTTTCCGCATACCGTCGAACTACAGCGCAAATTCGGCGACAAGGGGCTCATTGTCGTCGCCGCCAGCGTTGACGAACCGAATGATTCCAGCAAACAAGCCGTAGCTGAATTTCTCAGCACGCAAGGCGGAGATTTGAAGGCATTCATTCTCAAGGGCGACGACGGCGAGAATCTGTTCGAGTCGTTTGAGATCGAAATTGCCGTGCCGCACTATCAACTGTTCGATCAAGATGGCCAGTTGGTGAAGAAATTCGTTTTCGGCGATCCCACGAGTCCATCGCCCAAACCAGAAGACATCGAACTGGCCGTCGAAGTGTTACTCGCGAGCAAACAAGTCGCGAACGCCGACTGATCGCTGCCCCGAGCGGTTGGAGCACGTGGTAGATCGGCTTGCGACAGACGAACTTGCTCCGCTTTCGTGGTGTCGACTATGCTACAAGCGTGGTCACACACTCCTGATAAGGCACGTCTGCAGCGCGCTTCGTGTCGCCACAGCGTTTACAATCTGAAGCCCAACGATCGCCCCCTCTGGAGCCATCAACGTGAATCGACTCGCCAAACATTGCTGGTTGCGGCGATCTGGATCGATCTGCGTCCTCGTTGGATGGGCGCTGATGCTCGCTTCGATCCAGGCGTTGGCCGTGGACGAGACGACCGTTGAAAAAACGAACGGGTCGCCGACAGTCCCTGTCCACATCGTGGAGCTGATCAACCAACTCGGGCACGACAGCTTCTTCGTCCGCGAACGGGCGCAGCAAGAACTTGCCGCCAAGGGGTTCAAGGCGTTCGATGCCCTGATGGTTGCCGAACACCACGACGACATCGAAGTCGCGGCCCGCGCACGCTATCTCTTGCGGCTGTTGGACGTGCAGTGGATCGACGATGAAGATCCGGCCAAAGTTCGCGAACTGCTCTCCGATTTCGATCAGATCGACGGCGTGATGCGCCGCAAACGTATGCAGCAACTCGCCGCATTGCCCGACGACCAAGGTCTGGAAGCACTTTGTCGTCTGGCTCGTTTTCAACGCAATGAGTTGCTGTCGAAATGGGCCGCCTTGCTGGTGATTGAGCAAGACTCCGGTCGCGAACTGTGGGACCAATTTCCCAAGGGACAACCGGCCGACGAAACAGCCGCCTGGGCGTTGTCGCTGGTTGAACCACCGCCTCAGAGTTCGCTCGAAGTGATTGACGAGCAACGTTGGGCACGTCGACGGGAAGTGATTCAAGCTGCGATCGCAACCAGCCCCCGCCCGGCGGCCCGTTGGTTACAGGCGTACGCCGATCTTCGCACCTCACCCAAGACTCCGACAGAGACCTGGGACCAATTCGTCGAAGCCGAGGCAAAGGCCTTAGCCCGTGCACCGCAGCAATCGGATCCGATGATCGTCACACGCATGCTGCTCCAACAATCCACATGGCTCCGCACGCTCGATCACCCCGATGCGGCCGAT
>CAZNXE010000064.1:0-22485 GCA_964576465.1 uncultured Planctomycetaceae bacterium | reverse complement strand
TCCACCAACCCAACTTCGACCCACCCCAGCACCGCGCGAGCCCGTTCCTGCACCCAGCATCGACGAAGGTGCTTTTCTCTATGGCAGCACTAGCGCTATAGGTAGTATACTCGGTAGTGGTACGATCGACTTCGCCATGGATCCTGTTGTCGTTACGATTTCTCCGCTTGGCCAAATCGGATTAGTGACCCAAGACGTGACCGTGACTGGAGACACCATCGTTGTGGATGTCGTGGTATCCGCCCCGCTAGATTTTGCCTTTGATATCCTCATCACCCCCGGTTTATCGACGGTCATCCCAGAATTTACAATCGACTTCGATTTCTCCGGTGCTCTGGTCGCCACGGGCAGCTACACCACGATCATCCCCGAACCTTCGACCTTGGTGCTACTCGGCATCGCCATCGCCGGCATGATTCCCCTGTGGCGACGCCTGCGTTCGTAGCATGTAGGGTGCCGTCAAGCGGAGCGCGGACGCACCGCTTTGTGAAATCACGCCCGCTGGGGCCCGCACAATGTCCATGACGGCGACGGGACACTCCTGGATGATGAATCATCGCTGGCGTTGGTAGGATGGCCAACAAGGTGGTGCGCCCGCGCTCCACTTGACGTCACCCTACGGCTACTGGTGTACGACGCCAACACCCAGCACATTCCACCCATCGGAACCGAAGTCTGGGTCCGTCTCAAGCCGGTGTTGGACGAAGGCGAGGGCGATGTGGCGCCTGCGATTGAGAATGCCGATAAAGGTTCGTAGACAATGGTTCAGTCAGTGCGTTAGACTGGATATCAATGCCTGTAGACACATTGTTTGCCGTCTAGCCGTTTGACATTCGGAGCATTCAAACCATGCCTAGATCCCCACGCGTTTACTCGGCGTTGTGCTGTACGACTCTTGTACTTGCCTTGGGCAGTGCGACCTATTTACTGGTCCATGCCGACGAAGAGTCAACGGCTTCTGGCCCTCTGTCGTTTGATTTGCCTCACGATGAAGCATCGCGGAAGGCTGCGCGTGAGTATCAAGAATCTCTGCAGCGCCCGTATGCAAAATCCAAGACGCTGCAAGAAGCGATTGAAGCCCTTCGGTGTGAGCTAGATCGTCTCGGCATGAAGGAATACAAATCACTCTTCACCGAAGAAAGTGTCCGAGCAGCGATTTCAAAGGCACTGTCAATGCACGAAGCGAATTACCTCACTGCAACAGAGAAAAGCGGGGACAAAAGGCAGATTGCAGACCTGGAACGGCATTTGAAACACTTCCAAGATGACGTCAAACCACTGTACCTCCAAATCCTCGACTCCGGAAACTGGCCGCCTGCAAGCTATTTCTTTCTTGTCCCGAGTAGTACACGTTTCTCGGGACTTTCTGTGAGCCTACACGTAACCCCGAGCAAACCATTTGATATTGCTCCTGGCTTGGCAACGACGGGTTACGCAATCCGGATTGTTAGTGTGACATATGGCGAGGAGACGTCGAACACCGGCGAAGCCAAATTCATGGCGAAGTTCGGCGGCGTCAAATAGTGAACGAACATCATGCGCCGAGTGCATGTTCAACCACTACACAATCCGGCAGTGGTCTAGCATTTCTTCGGCGGTTGCTAGATAGCTTACGTAGAAGGGGCCGAACTCGGCGTACTTGGCGCTGGCCTTGTCGAAGCGCATGCGATAGACGATCTCTTCCAGATACTCGGGATTCTTAGCCCACAGGGTCACACCCCATTCCCAGTCGTCTAGCCCTAGGGCAACGGTGATGAGCTGGGTCACGCGACCGCCGAAGGTCATGCCGGTTCGCCCATGTTCGGCCATGAGTTTGTTTCGCTCGCTAAGGGGAAGCATAAACCAATTCGCCCCCGGCACGCGCGATTTGTTCATGGGATAGAAACAGGTGGCCGGCCAAGTGGCCAACTCCGGCGTGAGCCGTTGACGGCGCATCATCTCCTCGCGAGCGGTGTAGGCCTTGATTTTGGCCTGATAAGCAGGCCCGGTGGGATCCTCCCCTTCGGCAACCAACCGCTGACCGTATTGCTCGACACTGGGGACGTATTCCGAGACTTCGGTCATCGAAACGAAGGAATAGACTGGCGTCAGGGCCGGACCCAGGTCGCTTGCCTGGAGCCGTTGATGCACGCTGTCGACCTTCAGCGGGTCGGCGTCCATGACCATCAGCCCAAAGTCGGCCTTGTGCCCAGAGACAATCGACATCTGCACCCGCGCTGGCGCCTCGGCATCGGTGGGGTCGACCGCCGCGATGAGCTGTTTGATCCCGTCGGCCCGCTGTTGACCGCTGGGGATTCGAGCCCGATCGAACCGGTAATAGGAATGCGTGCAGTGCCAGCCTTCGGTCGGTCTGAGAGAAATCTCAGGGGATGCATCAGCGCTCATGATCACTTCACTCGATGTGGTACGTCACAGGATACGAATATGCCTGGGACGAATCATACCACATGCCCCTTGCCATGAAACGGGGCTGGAACTCCCCTTCACGTGAAGGAGCCAAGCGGCAAGGAAGATACTTCGTGAGCCGAGCAACTACGGCGCGACGGCGGAAAAGTCGTCGACCAGCCGGGTCCAGACTTCGTGGGTGACTTCTGCGGGGATTGTTTGCC
The DNA here is from genome assembly GCA_964576465.1 of uncultured Planctomycetaceae bacterium. GTDB lineage: Bacteria > Planctomycetota > Planctomycetia > Pirellulales > JAEUIK01 > CAZNXE01. The sequence goes on along the minus strand of CAZNXE010000064.1, from coordinate 19,876 downwards.
GGGGGCTGCCGCTGCTCTTGGAATAGCGAACCAGGCTCATTATGCCGTCGTGCGATACAACTAGCTCGTAGTATTTCGTGCCGTCGTCGTCTTTTTGCGGCGGGCTCGATCGCAACTGCACATGGCAGCCTTCCGAATCGATCTCGATAGGGCTGATCGGTTCGAGCAGATAGTTGAGCCGCGTTGAGAGTGCTTCGCCGACCTTCTTAAGGTCTTCGATCGAGGAGCCTGCCAACGAATCGGCCGTAACGGCGAATTGGTCGAAGGCGCAAGACATCGCGTCGACGGTAATCAGCCGACACTCCAATCGCTGGCCCCCTTCGCGCACATCAATCATTTGCGGAGTGGTCCCGCCAACAGATAGCGCATCCAAGGCCGTTCGTGCTACTTGTTTGAGACTCATGGCTTCACCAGCTTGCAAATGGCCTGTTTCGCTTTCGATGCATTGGCGTTTCCGTAACACTGCTGGACAAGCCAGCGGTTGCACCCAACGCGAATCGATGTTGTCGACGTAATCACGATTGCTCCGAAGTCGTTTGATAGTCTGCCGATTGTTTGTCGAGATGGTGCTCTGATCCGTCGTAGGAAAACACCGCCGGGACATCATCAACAATGGTTTCGATGTGGACTGGTCGGCCCCACAGTCGCTCAAGATTTACCAGCGTGTCGCGCGCATAGTTGAACTGGAGTTCGACACCCGCGACCTCATGTTCCAGGAATAATTCTCCACGGTTCTTGTAGTTCCCATCGCGGACGCGAATGTAGGGACGTCCTCGATTGGTGAGGCTCGCCAAGAGCTGGGCTTTGACCTTGGGAAATTCGCGGCTTTCAATTTCGTAATAGTCGGTATCGTTGTTGAAACCGAAAGAAAATAGCTTGTATTCGCGGCAGAACTCCAGCGTCAAAAACGAATCGATGAAGGTCAGGTCGTTGTGAATGCGGCGAACTTCAAAGATTTTTTCTCGCCCTAGGTTCGCGCCCGTGTCCCATTCTTCTTTAGCACGGCGGTCGTCGCAGTTGTCATAGTCACTGCCGAAGCGTCCCATGTTCCAGCGATTCTCAATGTCGCGGAACAACTCAATCCCCAACTTGTAAGGATTCAATCGCCCGGGGGACGTGGCTAAGGTGCCGGAGTGATGGTCGCAATAGTGAATCACATCCGAGGCATCGAGACCATCGCGGGTCATGATGGTCGAATGCCAATAGCTGGCCCAGCCCTCGTTCATAATCTTGGTTTGCGCCTGCGGAGCGAAGTAGTACGCCTCGTCGCGGATGATCGACAACACATCGAGCTGCCACGGCTTCAGTGGAGCGTGTTGAAGAATAAAGAGCATCACGTCCCGAACCGGCTCCGCGGGAAAAGCTTCCTGATGCTGTTGCTCATCGCGAATACGCTCGGATTCTGCAGCCAACACATCAGGCGGGTTCACAAACTCCTCCATGTAGTCTTTCGACGCAAACCGACCCGTTGCAACCTCTTCGTCTTGATCTTTGTTGTGATCGAAATCGTAGCGACTCTTTTCGTTGTGTCGCTTGATGAACGGAGCATGGATATCGATCAGGTCTTCGATGCTTAGGCAGGCGTCGATAAATTCTTCGACTTCCTCGATTCCAAAGCGGTCCATGTAGCGGCGAATGCGGTTTCCATGGTTCGCCATTTCGTCCATCATCTTGCGATTGGTTTGGCTGAACCAAAAGTTGTTCTTGAAGAAGTCGCAGTGGCCATGCACGTGCGCGATGACGAGTTTTTGATCGGTCAACGCGTTGGATCTAAGAAGATAGGCGTAGCAGGGATCGTTGTTGATGACCAACTCGTAAATCTTCTGCAACCCATAGGCATATCCCTTGGTGAGCTGCTCGTACTCCATACCAAAACGCCAATGAGGATAGCGCGTGGGAAACCCGCCAAACGCCGCGATCTCGCTCAACTGGTTGTAGTCGACGACTTCGAAGATCGTTGGATAGAAATCGAGCCCGTACCGCCGCGCATGACCCTCCATCTGAACTTGGATCTCAGCCAAGTCTGGCGGTAGATGTGTTGGTGGATACATTCTCATGATGACATCTCTCGTGGATCGTTCGATCGGCGCGACGATGGGTCAGGGACAACCTTGCACGTCAGGCACTGGCTGACTTACTGGTGATTCGTCAGGGCAAGCCCTGACCTACTTGGCTGAAGCAAACAGGAACCGCGAATCGACGCCAATTAGCTTCCTCTATTCGTGTCAATTTGCGTCTATTCGCGGTTCAACGTTCGGAAAATCTCCAATTTCTCGCAACCCGATACTTTACGCAGCACTGACCTACTTGGCTCTTATTTACCTTTTCCCAGAAACAATTTGATCGAGTCGAGAATGGCTTCTTTGTCTTCGATTTCTGACAACACGATTTTGTCGCTTTCTTCTTCCAGGCCGCTTTCCAAGGCGTGGAGAAACTCGCCGCTGCCGTACGGGCTTTCGACCTGCCCGTAACAAAACAGGTTGATCTTTGGCAACATCCGCTCGCGCAGCAAGCGAAAGCAGATGTCGTTGTCTTCGCCCCAGTTGTCGCCATCGGAGAAATGGAAGCAGTAGATATTCCATTCGTCGGGCGGGAATTTTGCATCAATCAGATCGGCACATACGCGGTACGCCGAACTGATGCGGGTTCCTCCGCTCTCGCGGGTGTGGAAAAACGTCTCTTCGTCAACCTCTTTGGCGGCGGCGTCGTGAATGATGTAGCGAACCTCCACGCCGTCGTACTGGCTCTTGAGCCAGGTATCGATCCAAAATGCTTCGATGCGGACAATGTCCTTTTGCTCGTCGGTCATTGAGCCCGACACGTCCATCATGTAGATCACCGCGGCATTCGCGTCGGGCTGCTCGACGGTCTTCCACGATCGATACCGTTTGTCGTCTCGAATCGGCACGATTCGCGGGTCGCCTGCATCGTAACTTCCCGAGGCGATTTGTCGGCGCAGCGCCTGTTTGAACGTTCGCTTAAAATGCCGCAGCGATTCAGGACCGGTGCGACGGACGCCCGTGTATCGCGATTTATCTTGGGTGATGTTCGACTTGCCCTTGGGTTCGATATTCGGCAGTTCGAGTTCGTCGCCAAGAATCTCAGCCAGTTCTTCGAGCGAGACTTCAACCTCAAGGATGTGCGTGCCAGGTTCGTTGCCCGCCTGTCCCACACCACCTTCCTCTTGTTCTCCACGAGCGATCTGCTCTCCAATCTCACCTTCGCCCTGGCCAACGCCGCCGGAGCCGTTCTTTCCGTAACGAAAATTCGGCACATCAAGCTGGGGAATCGGAATGCTAACCAAGTCGCGACCTTTGCGACCGATCATCTCGCCGTTGCTAACGTACTTTCGCAGGTTCTGCCGAATCCTGCCGCGTACGATTTGTTTGAATCGGGATTGATCCCGTTCGATGCGCATGACCACTGTATTGGCCCCCACTCACTGGTTGTTGGTTGTTCCGATTTGGCAGGAGTTCTGTCTAACTTTATGGTTAGCAACGTGTGCCACTGGCTTTGCCAGTGCTGAAGTTCAAATAAGCACAGCACGTGGGCACTGGCAAAGCCAGTGGCACCCTCGACTGCGAACTCAACGAGACGCTAGCTAGATTCCTTCGTATCGCCCCGCGCGAAAATGCTCGCGACGTAGTTTAGTACGTCGGTCGCGCTCTCGTCGTCGTAACCGTAATCACGGATCAAACGTCCCTTGACGATGTCGATCTTGGCCTGTGTATCGCTGTCGACCACGTTTGACACCAAGCTTGTGAGCTTGATCGTATCTTTTTGATCTTCAAACAGCTTCAGTTCCAAGGCACGATACAGACGTTCGTTTGTTTTGTAATCAAACTTCCGCCCGTCGATGGACAAGGCGCCGATGTAGTTCATGATTTCGCGACGGAAATCGTCTTTGCGGCTATCCGGGATGTCGATCTTCTCTTCGATCGATCGCATCAAGCGCTCATCCGGTTCTTGATATTCGCCGGTGAACTTGTTCTTGACCTTTTCTTTCTGCGTGTAGGCCTTGACGTTGTCGATGTAGTTTCCGCACAGCCGTTTGAGCGCATCTTCGTCGGCGGCAATGGCGCGTTGAACTTCGTTCTTGACGATGTTCTCGTACTCCTCTTTCACCACCCCTAACAGCTCGCGATATCGAGTGCGTGTCTCTTCGCTGTTGACCAAACTGTGATGCTTCAAGCCGGTGGCAAGCTCATTGAGCACCATGAAGGGGTTGATGGACGTGGCATCAGGATGGGCAACCAGCGCGTTGGAGATTTTGTCCTGCACGTAACGTGGCGAAATGCCCAACATCCCCTCGTTCGTGGTCTCTTCACGAAGCTCCTTGATGTTGTCTTCGGTAAATCCTGGCAGCGTCTTGCCGTTGTATAGCTTCAGCTTTTGCAACAACGTCAGGCCGGCGTTCTTGGGTTCCTCGAGCCGGGTCAGAATGGCCCACATGGCAGCCATCTCAATAGTGTGGGGCGCGATGTGCTTCCCCCTCACCTTCCGCTCGTTGTAGTCCTTCTCGTAAATCTTGATCTCTTCGGAAAGCCGCGTGACATAGGGGATGTCAATCTTGATCGTCCGATCGCGAAGTGCCTCCATGAACTCATTGTTCTGAAGACGACGGTACTCAGGTTCGTTGGTGTGCCCGAGGATCACTTCGTCGATATCGGTTTGAGCAAATTTCTTCGGCTTGACCTTGTGTTCTTGGCTCGCGCCGAGCAGGTCGTACAAAAATGCGACGTCAAGTTTCAACACTTCGACGAATTCGACGATGCCGCGATTGGCGATGTTGAATTCGCCATCGAAGTTGAACGCTCGTGGATCGCTGTCGCTGCCGTACTCGGCGATCTTTCGATAGTTGATATCGCCGGTCAGTTCGGTCGAGTCTTGATTCTTCTCATCTTTTGGCTGGAAGGTTCCGATTCCGATGCGATCTTTTTCGCTAAGAATGAGCCGCTTCACGCGAACATCTTCGACCACCCGCGGCCAGTCGCCGTTGTAGAGTTTCAAACGTTCGGCATAAATGAATCGACAGAGGGGGCACAATTCGCCGACGATCTTGACGTGATAGTCGTCCTCGCCGCGTCCCTCATTGAGAGACTTCATCGTGTCTTCCCGAAACCGCTCGGGAAGCAGATGCAGCGGTTCCTCGTGCATCGGACACCAAAGCACGTTCTCCGAGTCCTCGAGATCAGCCCAACCCAGCGAGAACAGGGCCCCCTCTTCCTTGACTGAATAACGTTCAAGACCCTTTTTCAGAAGCCTGGCAATCGTGCTCTTGCTGCTGCCGACAGGCCCGTGCAACAGCAGAACGCGTTTCTCGATGCCGTAGCCGCGAGCCGCGCTTTTGAAGGCATTGACCAGATGAATCTGGGCTTCGTGGAGGCCAAAGACGGCGTCTGCCCCAAGGTCGTCGGGATCGTCGAAGAATTTGTAGAGGATCTTGGTTTCGCGTCCGACCGGCACCTTTTCGCTGCCATACGACATCACCATGTCGTACACCCGCTCAAAGGCGTTTCGGGTCACTTCGGGGCGTTCTCGCACAATGTCGAGGTACTCCTCGAAGTTGCCCTCCCAAGTCTTATTGCGAAAAAGCTCAATGTCCTGCTTTTGAGCAACGAGATCGATTATGTCGCGTCCAAAAGTCATGATCGAGTCTCCCCGAAGGGTTAAAAGATCGACTGTCGACCACGAAAGACTAGTCCCCGCCCGGTGGTCGCCGGTCGACTTTGTAGTTCGTTGGTTGCTGGGTCAAACTCCGTTTTCTCTGCCACCTACTCTTCCCACATCAACAAATTAAGCTAACCGTCAATCTTGCTCGTTCTTTTCCGGTCGCGCAGCATCGAATGATGGCCTTGTCACGTTTGAGGTCGCCTTCGTCCGACAGAGAATGTTCAGACTACCGAGATTCAACGATGCCAGACGACAAAATAACTGGCCGTTGAACCGGTTTCTGCGCAACCGGTAAGAAAGTTGCAAAAGAGCGGGACGCAAGAAGAGGAGGCGATGAGGGGACGCGGTGAGCCAGCCCGTGACAACTCCGACATTGGGCCTCGGGTCTCCATCCCCGTAACCTCAACCTATCCTCCCACAACATAAGTATCGCTTGATACTACGATGGCGGCAATATTGAAATCTGACATTTGGCCGCAAAAACGATGGCCGTGGGTGACGAAAACGCAACGCTGCAAAGATGTTACGAAAATGCGACAAAATGTCCCCGCGACTCAGATCAGTGGGATGGCGTTGCAAAATCTGCCCTAAACCCTGCATGCGGAATATGTAGGGCAACCAGAATACCGACGAGGACTACACGCCTAACGTGTTCCCGGGTGGTGCTTTGTGTCGATCGTCAATCGCCCAGCAATCGTCGAACACTGTCGAGCAATCGGTCCATGGCAAATGGCTTGCGGATGTAGTCATCCACGCCGAGCATTTCCGCATAGGCCTTGTGACGGCTGCCTTCGTTGGCCGTGATCATAATCACGCGTAACGGCACGGGACGCGTACGGCGGAGCTTCTCAAGCACCAGGAAACCGCTGCGCTTGGGCATCATCATGTCGAGGATCAGCAGATCAGGATCCTCTCGTTCGGCCATGGCCAGCCCTTGGTTCCCGTCGCGGGCGACGAGTATGGCATAACCCTTGGATTCCAGGGCATATCGCATCGACTCGATGATTTCCGCATCGTCGTCGACGAGTAGAATGCGCTTCTTGTCGTCGTTGGTGTCGTCTTCTTTAGTGGCCATCGAAGCGCGGCCCTCCTGTCACTTGTTCGCGGAGTCTCACGAGAACTCTTGTCCCTGACAAACAGGAGTATCCGACGCGGCGATGTTTTGCAAGCCGCCGGAGAGAAATGAACAACGCCACAGGCATCCAGTTCCGGGTACAGGCTACCTGTTTTTTGCCACCAAAATAGGAAATGGCAAGCCCGCACTTTGGCCCGGTCTGCCGATTCGTCTCTCGCCAACCAACCGACTACAATCGGCGACGCGCCCGTACCGCACGGGTGCCCAAATCACGATTTCTGACGCTTGCCCAACGGGGTTATCTCCATGCTTACGAACGCCGGGTGCCGTGTACGTCGCGAACGCTTGTGGAACGCGTTGGAGAATCGGCCCGATTGGATCATCATTCGCGATCCTCAGCATCTGATGTACTTCGCGGGCTACTTCCAGTCTCCGTTTGAATTCCGGTCGTCGAATGCCGGCGCGGTCCTCATCTTGGGCGGCAATGGTTCGAGCACACTCGTGGCCGACAACCTGGTCGAGGGTTTCGCCCGCGATACGCATGTCGATGAGGTCGTAGCCCCCGTCTGGTATCGCGGCAAAGAATCCGCACAGCACCGTGAGGCGATGCTGGTCGGCTCTGTGCTTGAACACATGAAGGCATGCCCGGGACGACACATCGGATACGAAGCGGCACAGGTACCCGCAGGCATCATCGAGGGGTTGCGGCATTCGCGGGGCTCAATCGAGTTAACCGACGTCGACTCGACGATTCATCAACTCAAGCGACGAAAAGATTCTGACGAGATTGAGCTGATTCGGATTTCGATGCATGCCGGGGAAGTGGGACAGGCCGCGGCTCTGAGTCGCGTGCAGCCAGGCATGACCGAAATGGATGTTTTCTGGCTGGTCGAAGAAGCCGTACAACGTGCCGCGGGCCGGCAAGCTCGGCTCTATGGCGACTTTGTCTCGGGCCCCCGCTGCGAAAACGTCGGTGGTCCGCCGACCGACCGGGTGATTGAGAAGGGCGACTTGGTGCTCGTCGATTTCTCGGTTGTGGTCGGTGGCTATCGTGGTGACTTTGCCAACACGTTTGTTTGCGGCGCGAAGCCCACCTCGGAACAGCGCCGCTTATACGATGCGTGCATCGACGCCATCACCGCGGGCGAACAGGCAGCCCACGATGGTCGTCCCTGTCGCGAAGTCGATGCGGCGGTTCGTGACAGTTTCCAGCGGCAACATCTGGCCAAGAACTTCACGTCCCATAGCGGACATGGATTGGGGCTAGGACATCCCGATCCACCCTATCTTGTACCCGACAGCACCGACACGTTGATGACCGGGGACGTCATCGCCATTGAGCCGGGTCAATACATCAAAGGGGTGGCGGGCATGCGGTATGAGCGCAACTATTTGGTCACCGACGACGGACTCGAGTGTCTCTCACACCATGCGTTGCAAATCGACGCCACGGCATAGCCAAAGAAAAGAGCATCCCCGCATTGTTGCTTGCGGTTCTTTTAGGCGTGCGGCAGATAAGAACGTACCGATCACAACCCGACGCGTGAGCGAGGGACCAACCGGCAATACACTGCGTTCCCTCGCTCACGCGTCGGGTTGGTATTCTCATTCGCCGCTCGCCTTAGCGACGTTACCGGTCGGCTGCGTCTTGGGCTTGCAGAATCGCCAAGAGGCGGATCATCGAAGAGATGTTGTGCTGCGTGTAGTCGTTGCGGACCGTGAAGTCCGTCAGGCTGCCACGAAAGGCGCCCAGCACATACTGGGGATCGGGCACATGCATCGCCGACGGCGGGTCGTACTGCGTTTGAAGCTGAAATCGAATGCCTCGACGGATGGCCGTTAAGACCTCGTCGGCCAACGCTTCGTCTCCGGCCAGGGTCAGAATGTGATGTGCGGCGCTGAGCCCCTCGTTGCGCGTGGCCACGGGTGTTGAACGCGGCGGGTGATAGTAGCCACCGTACCAATCGGCCTCCCGGGGTTCGAGATGCTGAATCGCCAGAATTGACCGGCAAAGCTTACGCGTATGTTCCAAGTACAGCGGCTTGGGGCGATGCGTGTACAGATCGCTCAAGGCATACAGCAGCCAATGATCGTGGATCAACTCCGACTCGTCGAGCTCGCCATCGCGCACGGAAATCACCCACGCTGCCCCTGCCTCGGCAGCATCAAGCCACACCGGGTTGCCATCCACGCGATACATGCGAGTTAAGGCAAGCAACGCCTCGCCAGGATAATACTGTGAGATGAAAGGGACTACACGACCTTCAGAAAACACCTGCTTGTGAATACCAAACTCACCGTCATCGCGCTGGGTGGCCGTCATCCAAAGAACTAGTTTCCGTAACGCTTCCTCGTGTTTTCGTTCGCCAGTGGCTTCAATTCGCTTTGCCAGGGCGATTGCCGATAACGCGTTGCTGCCAAGTTGATGATCGTCCTCCTTGACGATGCACAACACATCGATGCCGTCGACTTGCGATGGCTTGGCATGTGCAAGCAAGTAGGCACATGCGCGATCGGCCGCGGCGAGAAGTTGTGGATCTTTCGTCATTTCAAACAGTTCGTACATGCTGTACAGGGCGCCCGCGTGTCGGACGATGTTGTAGTGCTCGACATCTTCGCCACTCGCCGGATCGTAGTGATAGATGAACCTTCCATCGTCTCGGACAGCCCGAGTGAGATAGGCTCCTCCGCGTTTCACAACGTTACTCAATTCGGCGGTCGTGAACTCTTCGATGATGCGATGCCCACGAAACAGCGGTAACACGCCGGTCTCTTCCGACCAAAAGTAACTCTGCGTGCGGAAGCGAAACAGCGGATGATCGACTGGCTGATAAAACTTTCGCAGCACTTGAGCATCGCGGTCTTGATGCTTGAGAAACTGGACGATCGCGTCGAGATCCAGGGTTTGATGCCGATCAATCAATTTACCGACCATCACTTGATCGGGCAGAAATGCCAGATCGACCTCGCGCCGAAAAGCCAATCCATAAAACGAACGATCTTGAACCAACGGGTAGTCAAGATCGACCTTTGGCAACCCCACGGTTTCGGTAACCAAATCGAGCTTAAACCACACCGGCGGCAGCTCCCAAGCCGGCTTGGACAATTGCTCCAGGGCATCGTCAAACGCCGCCGCAAACCCCAGCCCTCGCCCCATGGCGACACGGGCCGGGTTCCGCGAATCGCTGGCGGAAATGAATACGATACGAGGCAGCCGATCTTCGATGAAAAGGAGTACAATTTCAGGCGTTCTTCTGCCTGTTGCCAATTTCCGACGAGCGTATTGAAGCACTTTCTCGGCTGCCGGCCTCTCCACATTGAGCGGTTCTTCAAGGTCGTCAAACCAAATCTGCTTCGCATCGCGACCACGCGACACATCCCCCTGTTCATCGGCAAGGACCGGAATGACAAAACCAAACAGAGAGAGCGTTGTGGCTGCGATAAGACAACCGCTCGCCGCGAGTCGCATTGGTCGGCTTAACCGTCTCATGGAAATGCTCGGAAGGGCGAACTTATTTGGCTGATACAAGCGTACACGTTGTGCAAGGCGTGCGGCAAATAAGAACGTACCAATCCCAACCCGACGCGTGAGCGAGGGACCAACCGGTAATACACTGCGCTCCCTCGCTTACGCGTCGGGTTGGGATATTCTCATTCGCCGCTCGCCTAACACGTGCTATGGTGCAGTCTAGCTCACGCACATGCCCCTCGAACGCGGCTTGTAGGGCACCCGCGAAACTTTGCTCGGAAGATGGGGTTGTTTTGTATGAAGCGGGCCATTGGATCAACCGAGGCAACGTCACGATGCTGGATCAACTTCAGGCAACACGGCTATTCCTATTGGCCCTTGTGACTCTTGTCGCGGTGGTGGCCGTTTGGCCGGCGGTGGCCGATGGTCCTTCGTCACGACAGCAGGAACGAGAATCGTTGTCTCAGCTTCAAGTGCTTGTTGGCGCATGGCGCGGAGTTGGGCAGCCCCGCCGGGGCTCCTCCCGTGATAGTTGGATTGAGAACGCGGTTTGGCAATGGTCGTTCGACGACGACCGGCCCTCGCTCAAGTTCGAGTCTCCCCAGGGCCGGTTTTATCGCCATGGCCGTATCATCGCACTGGACAACCAACAGTTCCAACTCGATGCAACCCGCGCTGAAGGCGATCACATCGACCAGTTCCGTGGTTCACTAGATAAAGATGAGCAGCTCACCCTTTTGGCGACGAAGAACGGTACCGGACCTGTGGCGCGTGTCTCCATCCGAACGGTCGCCGGCGGTGATCGCCTTTTGGTGCTGCTTGAGCGCCGTACGAAACCGGCAGGCCGCTATAGCCGTATTGCGGAAATCGGTTACACGCGAAAAGGAAGCGGATTCGGCCAAGGCACCACACAGCGAGAATGCATTGTCACCGGCGGCGCGGGCAGTATCGCGGTCACGCACAAGGGACGCACGTATTATGTCTGCTGCGGGGGATGCCGCGACTTGTTTGAAGACGATCCCGAAGGAGTGCTGGCCGACTATCAAAAGCAGTTGGCAGAGGAAAAGGCGAAGGCAACCAAGCCTGATGCAAAGTAATGTGCTTCGACCGTTTCGGTCCACAGTCGGTGCAGGGGGCTGTGCCGTTAGTTGTTGTACGTACGGGCGATCTCTACCAACGTGCGAACAAAACAACCGGTCGCACCGGCATCGCACCAAGATTTCGAGGAATCGAGAAAGGACGGACCTGCGATATCGATATGCGTCCAAGGAACGTCGTCGACAAACTCCTCAAGAAACTTGGCCGCGGTGATCGCACCGGCCCAGCGTCCCTTGCCGATGTTCCTGATATCCGCCACGGCGCTCTGAATTTGTTCGCCGTACTCCTCGAACATCGGTAGCTTCCACGATGGCTCGCCACAAACGCGGCTGGCCTCTTCGATTCTGTCGCACCAGGGGTCGTTATTGCTCATCAGCCCTGCCACATCGGTCCCCAGTGCAACGACACAGGCCCCGGTTAGCGTTGCCAGGTCGATGATGTGTGCCGGCTCCATTTCGACGGCCACATTCAGCACATCGGCCAGCACGAGCCGCCCTTCGGCATCGGTGTTGAGCACCTCAATCGTTTTCCCGGCGCGGGACCACAGCACGTCGCCCAACTTCATCGCGCGGCTGCCCGGCATGTTCTCGACAAGCCCCATCAGCCCCACAACATTGACAGGCAGCTTGAGCGCGGCGATGGCTTGAATCGCTCCCAGAACGGTCGCCGCACCTGCCATATCGCACTTCATCGTTTTCATGCCTTCGCTCGTCTTGAGCGAAAGCCCACCCGAATCGAATGTGACCCCCTTGCCCACCAAGGCAAGCGGCTTCTGCTCTTTATCGGCCCCTTGATACCGCAGCACGACCAGCCGCGGGGGGCGATCCGATCCTTTGGCTACGGCCAGCAACGATCCGGCACGTTCACTCTCTAGGCGTTTTTCATCCCAGACGTCGATCGACAGTCCATGCTGGCTGGCAACTGAAACACATCGCTCGGCAAAGGTCTCAGGAGTAATTTCCTGCGGCGGTTCGTTCACCAAACGACGCGTGAGATTGACCGCCTCGCCGATGATACTTCCGGCTCGAACGGTCTCGACGTCGGCTCCAGCCCAGAAAAGTTCCTTCGGTGGGAATAGCTTCTTGTTCCGCCGGTAGAGATCTTGACCTTGTGACGCGGACAACGCGCCGGCGATGGCTGCTTCGTGCAAGTCGCTCGACCAGTCGTCGGGAAGGAAAAACGCGATTCGCTCGCGTTGCTTCACCGCCAAGCTCTTACTGGCAACCGATGCGGCCTGAAATGCGACCTGACGATTGGCATCCTCGCGTGGCCCAAGCCCCACAATGAGCACTTGGGGGGCATGAACTCCGGCCACGTTCCACAAGGGAGTGCGTGTTAGGAGCTTGCCCGGGGTTTCCCCCGTTTCGTTCAGGCGGCTGATGAGCCCACCACTCGCTTCATCGACCGCAGTGGCACTTTGCGGAAATCCATCGCTGTATAGCCCGACGACGACAACCGCCGCGTCGACCTCGTGTAGCGGAGTTTCGATCCGTTGGACGGACGTGACGGTGTTGCTCATGGCGATTCCGCTAGATGGTGATTGTGGTCGTATAACTCGCGAAGCTCCCGCTCCGGCGGCGACATTCTACCGTTCGCTACCATGGAATCCCAGGTACTACGAAGCCGAGCCTAGAATCGAGCACCGATTTGCCAACCACGGTGGCTGGCGGTTAAACATGGCACTTGAAGAACCTTTCCGCGAATCACATGAGAGTCGAGAAACCTCCAGATGCCCCGAGACTACCTTCCCCGTCAACGAATCCGATCCCTCGCCCCGTCGCTTCTCTCTGTGTTCAAGCTTGTGATCGTGATGACGGGTGTGATCGTCAGTTCAACCTGGGGGCTCGCAGTGGCCGAACCATGGCCGCAGTTTCGCGGACAAAATGCCTCGGGCAGGGCAGGGGGGCATCATGCGTACCCCACGGAGATTGGCCCAGAGTCGAACGTCATCTGGCAAGTCGCTCTGCCGCCGGGGCATTCGTCACCGGTCGTCCACGGCGATCGTATCTATCTCACTGCGGTAGAGGACCAACGATTGTGGACCCTCGCCCTGAATCGCGACACAGGCAAGACCCTTTGGCGGCGAGAAGCCCCGCATGAAGCGTTGGAAGACATTCACACTATCGGCAGCCACGCACAACCGACTGCGGTAACCGATGGCCATCTTGTCGTCAGCCTGTTCGGTTCCTCAGGGCTGCATGCCTACGACAAGGATGGCGCGACGCGATGGCATCTTCCCTTGGGCCCGTTCAGCAACAACTTTGGCGCCGGAAGTTCGCCGATCATGGTCGACGATTGGGTCATTCTTAACCAAGACCACGACACCGATTCGTTGTTGATGGCCTTGGACAAAAGCAGCGGGGAAGTGATCTGGCGAACCGACCGGAGTGAGTTTCCACGCGGATACGCAACGCCGGTCCTATGGGACAACAACGGATCGCGGCAAATTGTTGTCGCTGGCACACTACGCATTGTTGGCTACGACCTGATGTCAGGAAAAGAAGCGTGGACCGTGACGGGTATCTCCCGCATTGTGAACATGACCCCGACGGTGGGGCCAGACGGAACGCTTTTTGTGGCAGCTTGGGCGCCCGGTGGCGACGCCACCAATCGGATCGACGTCAGCCCGTTCGCCACGGTTCTCGAACGCGACGCAAATGACAACGGCGTGATTGAACTAGACGAAACTCCGCCAGGCCCGATCAAGATGCGGTTCAATCAAATCGATCGTGACAAGAACGGGCACATCACAGAACAGGAATACGAGAGCATGCGGAAGGTGTTCGACGCGGCGCACAATGTGATTGTGGCCATTCGTCCCGGTGGTGAAGGTGACATTTCGGAAACCCACGTAACTTGGAGGCACGATCGATCGTTGCCGTATGTGCCTTCTCCCTTGGCCTACGAAGGGACGGTGTTCTTCGTAAAAAATGGCGGAATTGTCACGAGCCTTGATGCCACCACGGGCGAGCCGCTTAAGACGGCCCGAGTATCCGGAACCGGCAATTACTACGCCTCACCCGTAGCTGGCGACGGCAAGGTCTATCTGCTGAGCCAGCGCGGTGAATTGAGCGTGATCAGTGCCGATGGCGAGTGGGAGGAGTTAGCCGCGACCGAGTTTGGCGAGGAGGCCTTTGCCACGCCAGCCTTGGTCGATGGGCGGATCTACCTTCGCACCGCTGGCCATTTGTACTGCTTCGGCCTGGCAGGAAGTGGCCCGTAACGGGTTCTATCCCTGCTCAACGTCCCTTGAATTGGGCGGGCCGTTTTTCCATGAAGGCGCCCATGGCTTCTAGGACATCGTCGGTGGCGATTAACTGGCTTTGGGCCCATCGTTCGATCGCCATCTGCGAGAGTTTATCGAGACCATCTCCCTGATCGACGATTAGCTTTGCCATGCCGACCGCAAGCGGAGCGTTCTTGGCGATTTGTTGTGCGAGTTCAATGGCCGCCGCGAGCAATCCCTCGGCTGGCACAACGCGATTGAGGAGCCCCCATTGCAATGCTTCTTGCGCGTCAATCGCGCGTGCCGTCATCAGCAGGTCTTTGGCACGACTGGGGCCAACGGTGCGGCTCAACCGTGTGGTGCCGCCAACGTCGGCCACAAGTCCCATTCGCGCTTCGGGAATACTGAGCTTCAGGTCTTCGGACCCAACTCGTAGATCAAACGCCAAGGCAAGCTCCAGCCCCATGCCCAACACCTGACCTTGCAAGGCTCCAATCACCGGCACTTCGGTCGCCTCGATTGTGTTCACCGTTGCCTGAAGGTCGCTTGCCAGCCGCCGTAGCCAGCGAGCGACATTGCGATCACCCGCGTCGCTGCGAAGTTGGGCCAGCGACATCAAGTCGATGCCCGCGGAAAAGATTGGTCCGTCGGCCGAGACAATCACGGCGCGGACGGTTGGATGATCGTCGGCGCTGCGAACCGCGGCGGCAATCTCTTGCATCATCTCGGGGGTTAAGGCATTGCGTTTTTCGGCCCGTTCGATGCGAACGTGCAGGATGTCATCTTCGATACGAGAAGTGATCGGTGTGGCGCTCATGGTCGCAATTTCCTCGCTAGGCGAATGCGTTGTGTTGTGGCGGATAATGGCGTTCGCAAACGGTGCGATGTTTCAGTCGATGTTCGGCGGTACGATGTCTAGCTCCCGCGCGACGTCGAGCAGACGGGCCCAGTTTCCCTCGGGAATCGGGATTCCGCTCCGCAAACGTTCCTCGCGGCATGCCGCTCCGCGCTGGCCTGGCAAGGTGATCTTGTCGACATCTTCGCGTGTCGGACATGTTCGTACCGACTCGGCAAGCCGGGTGACCTCGCCCACGAAATGGTCGAGCCCGGCGAACAACTCCGGATCCCACACCACCACGAGCACGGTATTGCACGTGGCCGCCCCGGGCACCGCAGGTGGACAATGGCCGCCCGAGAGCCCGCCGACCAGCATATCGAGCATCATCGCCAGAGCGAAGCCCTTGAACGCTGCCGGACCGCCCAAGGGAAGAATGGTTCCAGGTGGATCGGCCAGCAGTGTGTTGGGATCGGTGGTAGGACGCCCTTGGGCATCGTGCAGCCAACCCTCGGGGCAGGGCGTTCCTTCGACACGGTGCAGGAGAACCTTTCCCTGCGCGACGACGCTGGTCGACGCATCGAACACAAGAGGTCCGTCTTGCCCGGGGACCGCGATTGCCAGCGGATTGGTACTCACCCGAGGTTCGATGCCACCGGGAGGCGCGACGACGCGAAACGTGCCGTTGTCGTTCACGGTCATCAGCGCCGCGAGGTTCTCTTCGGCCGCAAGTTGTGGATAGGCCCCCAGTCGACCAATATGTCCGCAATCGCGGGCCGTGGCGCAAGCGACGCCCATGGTTCTCGCCTTCGCAATGGCCATCTCCATCAGACGCGTTGCTTGAATCTGACCAAAGCCCAATCCGGCGTCACACGCCACGGCGGCGGGGGTTTCTCGTTCCACAACCAGTGGGACATCGGCGAACAACTCGCCGTCGCGCAATTGCCGCAAATACCACGGCAACCGCACAACGCCGTGCGAATCGTGTCCGTATAGATTGGTCTCGACCAACGATTCTGCCACCTGATGCGCCTCGCGCTCTCCAACCCCCGCAGCGCGCAGCAGTGAACTGGCGAAATCGGTAAGTTGGCCGGCAGACAATGTGGGCAAGTTCTAGGTTCCTTCTTGAGGCCAAATCGGCGTGCGTGTTGTTTCCCTTAGGCGAGCGGCAGATAGAAAACTACCGTAGCATGGGACCCCGTCCCGTGTACTCCGTGGGCTCTACACGGGACGAGGTCCCATGCTACGGTAAAAAACATTTCTGCCGCACGCCTTAGTTCAACTCATTTGCTTCTTCCCAATGTTCGTAGAGCTGCGCAAGGGTCGCTTGTTCCGCGGTTATTTCTGATTGCAATTCCCGGACTTGGTCTCCGTTGCGTTGCACCTCTGGCTGAATTAATTTGCCGTGCAGTTCCTCGATCTGCTCTTCTCGCTTGAAGATTTCAGCCTCCAGATCGGGGACCTTGCGATAGGCGAACTTTCGTTTTGACTTTACTGAAGTCGCTTTGCCGGCGGCTGTCTTAGCCGAGCCTTGGCGTTGTGATTTCCCAGACTCATTCCCCGAACTGCCCGCTGGCTGCCCGGCGGCGGTCGTGTTTTGCAACTGCTCCACATAGGTGTCGTAGTTGCCATGCACGATGCGCACGCCATCGGGCTCGATGACAATGAGATGGTCGGCAACCTGGTTGATGAAGTAGCGGTCGTGACTCACTAGGAGCACGGTCCCATCAAACGTTTTGATCGCCTGCTCCAGGGCATCGCGAGCCCAGAGGTCGAGGTGATTCGTAGGTTCATCGAGCACAAGCAGATTGGCATCTTCCAGGGCGATGCGTGCCAGGGCGGCACGACTTCGCTCGCCACCACTGAGACTACTCACGACTTGAAACACGATATCACCGGTGAGCCCAAAACGTGCCAAGAGATCGCGCCGGTGGCCGATCGTCGTCGATTCATCGCCACGCCGAATCGCTTCGACAAGTTCGACATTCTGCGGCAAGATGGCGAGTTGTTGGTCGCAATAGCCGACGGTCACACGATGTCCACGTGCGACCTCTCCGTCATCGGATGGCTCAAGCTCCAGGAGACATTTCAGCAGCGTGGTCTTGCCCGAGCCATTGGGGCCAAGGATCGCCCATCGCTTCCCTCGGGCGATCTCGAATGTCAGGTCACGAAACAGTTCTTTGTCGTACGACTTGCAGAGCCCCGTCGCGCGCAGGACGATGTCGCCAGTGCGTTGGGCCGCGGGGAAACGCATCGCAGGTGCCGAAATCTTACGCGGGCGTTCGACACGCTCGATCTTTTCGAGTCGCTTTTTTCGATCTTCTGCCTGGGCGTGCTTTTGACCGACGTGATTGCGGCGCACGAAGTCTTCGAGCTTGGCGATTTCACGTTGTTGATTGTCGAAAGCTCGCTGTTCGACTTTGAGTCGCTCGGCCTTTTGCAGCCAATAGGCCGAGAAGTTTCCTGAATAGGCGTCGATCGTGCTGGCGAATAACTCAAAGGTGTGATTGGTAACCTTGTCCAGGAAATAACGATCGTGACTGACGATGATCGCCGCCCCCGTGTAGGCAGCGAGATGCTTCTCCAGCCAAGCGGTCGACTCCAAATCAAGATGGTTCGAAGGTTCGTCCAACAGCATCACGTCTGGTTCGGCCAGCAATAGCTTGCAGAGCATCAGACGGTTTACTTGTCCGCCGCTGAGCTGCTCGACCGGTTGATCGAATCGGTCGGTTTCGAATCCCAAACCGTGGAGCACACGTTCAATTCTGTGATCGAGATGGTAAGCATTGTCGCGCAGAAGCTCTTGATGCAACTGGTCGTAACGCTGGGCGAACCGCGCCCGCTGGCCTTCGTCGCTCGCCTGGCTCATTTCCGAGGCCAACTGCTCGGCTTCATCAACGCGCTGGGCAAGTTGGGCAAGGGCACTGCGGGCCTCTTCAAGAAGCGTTCGTCCCGGGTTGAGCGTCGGGTGCTGCTTGAGATAGCCAAGCGTTGCCGAACGATGAAGGAAGACCTGACCGGCGTCTGGCTCGACGCTGGATGCCAGAATCTCGAACAACGTCGTCTTTCCCGCGCCGTTGGTGCCTACGAGACCAACGCGCTGGCCGCGTCGCAACTGGAAAGAAATTCCGTCCAGCACTGGCTCGGCGCCGTAATACTTACGGATATCGGACACGTCGAGCAGAATCATCGTTGGTGGCCACATGTCCGAGGGAAACTCAAGCGAACGTTGGACCGCGCCGGCACATCGTCCACACCCAGCACACCGCCGCTGGGCCCTTCAAACTTAGTGGCACCAGGGCTCGACAATCAAGTCGTCCCTGGTCAACCAAACCCCATGGCTAATACTTTACATCGATTCGATAGAGCGCCGGATAGCCGTCTAGTCGCAATTCTGCGATCAAAGGAGACACTTCCCTTTGGGAAATTGCTTTCTCAAAGTCCTCCGGACTTTTCCAAAATGTTGCACTGACGAACGGAAACCAGGCGTCAGGATCGATGCTGCGGTGCAGTCGGGCATCCATGAAACCGGGCTGTTTACGCAGAAACCGGGTGAGTTTCTCCCAACGGCGAACCAAATCGTCTCGGTCCTCAAGCGGCACACGAAACGGGTTGATGAGCACGTAGGGCACGGTGTCGCGGGTGCCGAGCCCACGCAGCCGTCGATACTCAGGGTGTCCTAGCTGGTGGCTAACCGTCGTGCGGTCGCAGCAGTTAATCGCCGAGGCGAGTCGGTCGGACTTTGAAGAAAGCAGGACCAAACCGGTCACATCAACCGATCGTCCCGTGGCGGGAAACTCCCCCAACGGGCCGACATTCGTGGCACAAAGCCGATAATGAAGCGTGGCCTGCCCGTTGGATGTGGAGGCGATGGTAAGCGGCTCAATCACAAATGGATCAAAAGCCTTGAAGACCGCCTTGGCATGCTCAGCGACTGCCAAGCCCCCTTTCAATACCTCCCGACAGTACGGATCCTCATAGGTTCCGTGCTCTCCGAACAGCGACGCCAGCGCAGCGGCATCGCGCGTATTCCACGCACTGAGATAACGGTGAACGAATTTGGCGTCTTCCATACCCCATCTGCCGGCATACCGGATGGAAGGCTTCTGTAAATGTAGAGACGAAAACTGCATGAGGCCAACCCGTGGTTCGAGCAACCGTGATTGGCCACGGGCTCATTCTATCGATGATTGATCGAGATGCGTAGCCCGTCATGCTGCATGGCGGCAGTAGGGGGGCATATACATTGACGACGTCCACTCCATCGGCGTAACGATGATCTCGGGCGAATTCCCGCCACTCCTACGTGTTAGAGCCGGTCGCGGAGAGACCGATGTGCTCGAGAACAGAAGCTCTCAGCGACCTTGACTGTCCAGCGGTCTGGAATGTGGGGACTCTAGGGCATAGAGTAGGTTCGTCGCGAGCATTGTTCGCGGCTCGGTTTCAGGCGTGCGGCAAATAAGAACGTACCAATCACAACCCGACGCGTGAGCGAGGGAC
>CAZNXE010000063.1:13994-22836 GCA_964576465.1 uncultured Planctomycetaceae bacterium | reverse complement strand
TGGCGACCATCCGATGCTGTGGAAGGAAATATATCTTCCTGCCCTCCGCACACGACATCCGCGCATCCAGCGGGTGATGGTTTCCTTCGCTCTGATTGCCGTCGTTTCACTCACGCTGTGGATGTTCTGGTGGAACTTGGATCACCCCGATGACTACATGTGGTTCGCTTTGCCTGTTGGTACCATCGTCGCGTGCCTTGGCTTGCTCACACTTGCCGCAAGGGGGGCGGCGTCGATCACCACTGAAAAAGAGCAAGAAACGTGGCAACCACTAGTGAGTTCGCCCATGGAGGGCAAAGCAATCATCGGGGCCAAAATTATCGGCACCCTCTACTCCTTTCGCATGCAAATGTTCGTGTTGTTCATCATCTGGGCGCCATGTGCCATACACGAACCGATCATGCTGCTGGGAATAGCCAACTCGCTTCTGACGCTGCTGGTTGTAGGGCTGTTCGCCCTGTCACTTGGGGTACTGATTTCGTTGCGCAGTAGTTCTTCAACCCGGGCGATGAGCTGGACACTCGGCACCATGGTCTTCCTGGGCGGCGGCTACATGTTCTGCTGCATCCCGCTGACCTTAGGATTCGGCCCCGACGAATCGATGATGGCGGTCATCTTGGCGCCCTGCTCTCCGTACCTGATCGTTTTTCCAATGATCGCTACCTTGCCCAACACGAATAATGTGGACGAATATGCCTACGGCGGATACCTGTTGGGGGTGCTTGGGTATGGAGTCGGTGCCGCGGTTCTGTACACTGCGGCAAGCAGCCGTTTCGATGCATTCGTTGGTCGAACCATGCCGAAAAGAGAGGGATTGTGGAAACCGCCACTTCCGCTGCACGAAGATTCGCCGGAATCGGAGAGTTCATCGCCATCGTCTGATGTTCCCCCGCCAGATGCACCAACCGCTGAAACCTAATGGCAAGAGCAGCGTCACACGTCGGTCATGCTTGTCGTGTTTGGCGCCGCAACAGAACAACGCCAACAGTGGCAAGCATCGCCAACCACCCAACGGCACTCACGATGGCACCCAACATCACACTGTTTGGCCGGTAGTAGAATTCCAGCCGATGCTCTCCCGCGGGAAGCCATACGCCACGCAACACACGGTTGACCCGAACAATATCTAAGAGCTGCGTTTCGTCGTCTTCGCCCGCCGTAGTAACCCTTGCATTCCAGCCGGGATAAAATTGGTCGGCCAGCACAACAAGACCCGGCGCGTGCAAGGTTGCTTCGATCTCGACTCGCTGGGGATCGTAATGCACGATCGTGCAGACTTCAGAGGCAAGCTGCTCATCGGGCAGGGCAGGGGGTGGCAACGGAAGCGGCGATTCAGATTCCACGACTGGATGCGTGCGAAAATTGCGCCGTTCGTGCCCATCGTAGAGCACGCTTGCCGTCCGTCGGCGGAGTTCGGCGAAGCTGGCTGGGTGAGAAAACGTCCGTTCATCCCATTGATGCGAGATCCAAACACGTGGACAGTGTTGATGCGACGATGACCACAATTGAGACTCCGCGTACTTTCGAAGTCGTATTCCGGAATACGATCCACCCCGGGACACTAACGGCGGCAATGGCTCGGCGGTCGAAGAAAACCAGCCCGAAAACACTGAATCCGGCCTAGTCACTCCTTCGGGTGAAGTGACGAAACACTCGACCGACAAGGCATCGAGTCCTGTTTTGTCGCCTAAGATCAAGCGACTGAGTTGCTGATGTGTCATAGGCGCGGCGATCGCATGAAACGCGAAA
This sequence comes from uncultured Planctomycetaceae bacterium, assembly GCA_964576465.1. Lineage (GTDB taxonomy): Bacteria > Planctomycetota > Planctomycetia > Pirellulales > JAEUIK01 > CAZNXE01. Next base: position 21,087 of record CAZNXE010000063.1, on the reverse strand, counting down.
AAGTCGGCCAACTGCATTGTGCCGGTGTCGTTCACCACATTGATGCGTTCATCAAGTTGGTACAGTGGGTACAGCGTGTCCCGATCCCACTGTACGACATCCTGTAATCGATCGCGATCGATCTCTCGACTCCATCGCGCCGGTCTCCAAGCGGATGCCCGAGAGATTCGCGGCGGGACGCCGATTGCCTTTCCGTCAACTTCGCTGTGCGTACGAACTTCGCTGGCCATCACTGACGATGTTTGCCAAATAGCATCCGGTGCCGTGCCGACAAGTGGTTTTTGCGCGATGGCCAAATCCAACGTGGTAATGACCAACACGGCAACGGCGTAAACGTGCCTCGACGGCGATCGTGTGGTCGATCCGTGGGATAGCGAATCGGCCATGTTGTCAGCCTGGGGTAAGCCACTGCGGGTGCAACGGCCAATCTTGCCGATGATCCAAACGAACAGCGCCGCGACAACCGCAGAGTGAATGCTACTTTGAAGCAGACCTCGCCAAACGCCGTCAACATCTAGCGGCCCGAACACAAGGTCGCTCGGCCCTGAGGAAAAACAGTGCGGAGCGACCATACACAGAGTGCCGACAACGCCGCAGAGTACAAGGCTCGTTAGCAGCACGCATTTTCCCAATCGTAAGGCGCGCAACCAATACGCAATGTCCTGACGGTCCCAACCTTTGGCCGCTAACAAGGCAATGCCCAGCGAAGCCGGCACGAGCCACTTGCCTGGATAGCGAAACGTTTCGTAGCCCGGCAGCAGGTTGACCATCATCCAATACAGGCCACCCAGCGCATCACCAACAACAAGACGGTCGGCATCGACGCCGAACAACGAGACGGCCTCCCGCGCGAGCCAAGCGGGGGCATACTGCCCACTCGCGGCCAGCAAACAAAACAACGTGAACCACAATAGGCGCCGCGTCTGACGATCGGCTCCACGCCCGATGCAGGCCAAAGCCAACAGGGCGGGAATCAAGCCCAGATACAAAGACGGAACCCAGGTCCGGCCTTCGGCGGCAAGCATGCGAATCCAACGTTGATTGGTGGGAAACAACTGACCGCTGAAGTTGGGGAACCAGAACTCGAGCAAGTGCCATGGCCCGACACTGAACCGATAGGTTTGCCGCTGATGAGCGTCGCCTAGGTCGCTCCGTCCGAAAAGCGCGGCATACGTGGACGTTGTGACGGAGACCGCACCTTCGTTCTCTTCTGGGTTGGCAGGTCGTTGAAAAAGGGTGCCACTGGCTCCGCCAGTGCCGATCGTCGGTTCGCTACCAAACCAGCTCGCACACAGTTGATAAACATTACGCGGATATTCAGGCACACCGCGCGTGCTCAGCCGTGCTAACTCCACAGATGGCATCCACTGCACGGCGGCCAATACCAAGGCGGTTGCGGCGGCGGCAGCAAACAACCGCAGCGGGCCGACATGACCGAGCGACATGTCAGCACCACATTCCAACCGTCGCTGCCGGCGTTCTCTCAAGCTTGTACAGGTTTGGACAATCACGTAAGCCGCGGCAAAGAGCCCGGCGTGGTAGGCCATTTGAGGATCGCCCCCCAACGTCATCAGGGCCAACACCGCCCCCAGCGTGAAGGCATATTTTAATTGGCGGCGATGAACCACTCTTCGCGTGGCCCACAACGCGACGGGCAGCCATGCAGCGCCAACAAGAAACACGACATTGCAGTATTGAAACAAGACGCTGCCGCTACACGCATAGGTGATCGCGGCTAACAGCGAGGCCGTGACACTGGTCCCCAAATCACGCGCTAGCACATAAGTGCCGCCGGCACACAGCAGGAGATGGATCAGTACGTAGCAGAGTTCGATGTGGCCAGGTGAAAGTGGCAGCGCCGCGAGTAGTTGAGCGGGATAAAAGGCGGCCGCCGTGGGGCTTGCCGCCAACGGTGCCCCAATGCCAACGTAGGGATTCCAAAGTGGAATTCGCCCGGCTGCCCATTCGGCCTGAACGAGCCGCGACAGCGGTCCGTAGAAATGCGCGGCATCGCGAAACGCCAACCGATGGTCGTACCAAACCACCTCGACGAACAGCCAAGTCAGCAGAACGATCAGACAGCCGCAGCCAATCGCGCGTAAACCACGCAACGGGGCAGTCTCCGAGAAAAGGCAGGAAAGCTCCGATCCGCGGCCAACTCAACCATGAGTCTCTGGCAACACACCAAAGCGAGAACAACCAGATTCAATAGAACTCAGTTCCAGCTTAACTGAATCAAGCGGTGCCTTCGAGTTCGACGCCTTGGGTATCACCACCACAAGGGTCGTGTCAGATCTGGCGCGGCGTGGAAAAACGGTGATTTTCGTCGAGTTCCGCCGCAATTGCATCATTCACTGCCGTGACATACGTCAACTGTGCGGAAGACGCTTCTTCGTCCCGAGCAGACCAACTCGGCTTTGCCAACGATGGTTCGTTCGATGATTCGCTGGCCCTAATCTTCGCGGCAAGGTAATCAACGAGCGTCTCGTCGGCCAGGGTCGCAGTGGCCGAAGTGGAGGATAAACCGAGAAGTTGTTCAATCTCCACGGCAGCGAGGCCCACCGTGCGTGAGGCAGAAGAGTCGGAGCGAATTGCTGATGGAGTACGTGGGCTTGGCAACGTGCCGTTTTGGCGTCGAATCAACGTTTAAGGTTCCGTTCTCAAGATACGAAGGCATGGTGGTTCATGGGCCAACGGGGCCACGGCGGCAAATTATTCTCACTCGATCGATCAGCCCCGGTCGTTGTTTCCGCTGGCCTAGGATCAGGCCCTCGATACACGCGCAGGACTTGATGGGGTTCGTCGATATTGATCGGAGGCTCGCCTGAAGGCAACGCCACTTCAATCTGTTCAAGCTGAAACGCCAACACCGAAGCAGCGTCGGCAGTTGGGTCGAAGACGCCAAGCGGACTTGCCGATGGTTCCGTCGCAATTGATCGGCTCATATGCGGCGAGGGCACCGCATCGTGAGGGGAAACGTGATTGGGTTGTTTCGATCCGATACGAACGAGAAACTCGTACGGCCCGGTACGGATCCGATCCATGTCCCGCAAACTGACATGATCGATTCGGGCTCCGTTGACCGTGATCTCCGGATTGATCCCCAGCCACCGCAAAAGGACAGGCCCTTGCCCGATAAGCAAGTAGGCATGCACCTCGGCGAAGCGATCATCGCCCAACACCAAGTCACAGTCGGGAGCCGTACCGATCATGAAGACAGGCGCCGAGACCGATCGAACACGTTGCCGCGCGTGGCCACGCGTGATCACAAGCTCAACGTCCCGAGCGACTCGGGAGTCAAACGATTGCGTTCGCGTCGTGCGATCGAACATTTCGGATGGCGACTGCATGAATGACGTTTCCGTTCCGCGTGACTCACCGACCATCGAACGCGCTACGATGGCCGTGAAGAACTTGGCTGTAATGCAGATTCGGCATCGTGATGTGCCGCGACTTAGCCACATTGGCGGGGAAGGGCGAATTGTTGCACGATGCGTGTGGGTCGAGCCAGCTAGCTAAGCTGCACCGCTGGTTCCTGGCGTTCCAAGTGGTGTGTGCTATGCACCATCGAGCGCATCGGTGGGCGAATGGTTCGCACGGGGCCATTTCATCCTCAGACGTCGCCCATCTTGCGAGTGGGAGTCGGTTCGATACACTCTGCTGACAAGCCAATGGGGCCACGTGTGGTTGTCGCGTTTCATTGCCAGAATAAACAACCAGGACTACCCAGCCTAACGGATTCTTGTTCTCAATTGACGCATGGCCGCCGTGATTGCTCGTGTCTTGATGTAAACGGTGTCACGCAAAGGGAATGCTACGCGATTCCGTGAAAAGCTCGCCTTTGATTCTTTGGGCTAGTCTGGTACCAAACTGTTTGCAAGAACTTGAGTTAGCGCGAAGTTCCTCGTGGTGAAGGGAGTCAGCACTGAAATGAAACGCGCCGTGTTTACCGTGCTGGTCTTAAGTGTGGTCTGGCTGTTGGGTTCGGGCCACTACACGGTCCAAATCATGAGCTTCGGGCTGGCTTCATGCATTTTCGTGGTATTCCTGCTGGCGCGGATGGGGATCCTTGATAGCGAGGGGCAACCAACCCAACTTGGAATCAGGCCGTTTCTGTTTCTCCCGTGGCTCTTCAAGCAGATTGCGCTGTCGAACATCGATGTCGCGCGGCGCGTGCTCGCTCCCAACATGAAGATCAGCCCTGAGATGCTTGAGATTGAAGTTCATCAGCGAACAGACACGGCTCGGGTATTCTACGCGAACGCCATAACGTTGACGCCGGGAACGGTTTCGGTAAGTCTTCGCGACGACAAAATACTTGTCCACGCGTTGACCAAGGAAGCCGCCGACGAGCTACGCCGCGGAGAGATGGACCGTCGGATGTGCGCCGTTGAAGGAGCCGAGTCATGATGTTAGGCATGGCGCTGGTGGCGATTACCATCACGATGATGCTAGCACTAACGCGGGCACTGCTTGGACCATCGGTCTTCGATCGTGTGCTGGCAGCCAATATGTTCGGCACCAAGACCGTGCTGTTAATCGCGGTATTAAACTTTGTCAGCGACGGTCCAGACTTCCTCGATCTTGCCGTGATCTATGCCTTGATCAACTTCATTGGTGTCGTCGCGCTGCTGAAATTCGTACGACAAACGAAGTTTGAGCCCGAGGTTCAACTCGAAAACACGGAGGCCTGAGAACGTGGCAGAGTTGTTTGACATCTCCTGCAACTTGGTGAGCTGGGTTCTGCTGGCCGGTGGTTGCTTTTTCTGCATCACTGGCGGAATCGGATTGATCCGCTTTCCGGACGTCTACTGCCGCGCCCATGCGGCTGGACTGACCGATACGTTGGGGGCAGGCTTGATTCTTGTCGCCCTCATGTTTCAAGCAACCAGCCCGTTAGTGGTGGCCAAGTTGTTTTTTATCTTGTCATTCCTAGCCCTGACGTCGCCAACCGGCACCTACGCACTCACACGAGCGGCCTATTCACACGGCCACCAGCCACAACTCGATCGCTATCCGGCCGACATGGCAAACAACCAGCAAGACGGCACGGGCTCGTTCGGAGAACCGCGTGAAGGAGGCATGTCATCGGCTTAGTCGATATCCTCCTGATGACGTTGTTGTTGGCGGTCGCGGTGGCGATTGTCGTACTTCGAGATTTGTTTGCCGCCGCCATGCTCTCGGGCATCTTCAGCCTCACTTCAGCCGGTCTTTTTGTCGTGATGGACGCCGTCGATGTCGCGTTTACCGAAGCAGCCGTGGGGGCAGGGATCTCAACGGTATTTATGCTCAGCGCGCTGTTATTAACGACCAGTCGCGAAAAACACGGCACCTCGCACGTTCAATTCTTGCCGCTCGCGGTCGTCTTGCTCACCGGCGCGGCATTGATCTACGGCACGCTGGACATGCCGCGGTATGGAGATCCCGAGGCACCCATCCACACGCACGTGGCCGCGAGTTACATCGAACGAACCCCACACGAAATTGGGATTCCTAACATTGTGACCGCCGTGTTGGCCAGCTATCGAGGCTACGACACGCTAGGCGAAACAGCCGTGGTCTTCATTGCCGGAACAGGCGTTCTCTTGCTGCTCAAGCGTTCCACTGCCGGCAAGCCGCGGGAGGCGTCCGAGTGAAACAGCCAATTCATGAACACGCCATTCTTCGTGTGATATCCAAGATTCTGATCCCCTACATTTTCCTGTTTGCCCTGTACGTGCAGTTTCACGGTGACTTTAGCCCCGGCGGCGGCTTTCAGGCGGGGGTGATCTTTGCATCCGGAATCATCTTGTACACGCTCATCTTCGGGCTCGATCGGGCGTTTCGGGTGTTTCATCCGCGCCTGTTTGAAATCTTCATGGCACTCGGCGTTTGCATCTATGGTGGTGTCGGCGTCGCCTCCTTGCTTTCTGGCGGCCAATTTCTTGAGTATGGCGTATTGAAACACGACCCCGTGCATGGACAACACCTGGGAATTCTTCTCGTTGAGCTGGGCGTTGGCCTAACGGTAACCTCGGCCATGGTCTCGATCTTCTTCGCATTCCTGAATCGGGGCCGCATTTGATCATTTCGCCAGGGTTATACAACTACTGGATCGTCATTGTGCTGATGATGGTTGGCTTTTATACGGTCATCTCACGCGGCAATCTCATCAAGAAAATCATCGGGCTGAATGTGTTTCAGGTCTCGGTCTTCATGCTGTACATCAGCATGGGAAAGGTTGAAGGAGGGATTGCGCCAATCCTCGTCGAGCCAATGCCGACACACGGCGAAGTGGATCAACATGCACCCCAAAACGAGCATTCGCCGGCGCACGACGAGTACGCCGAAGGGATCATCTCCGATGAGGAGATCGCCCAACAGCTCACCTCGGGTGAACACCACGGCCTGCCAGCCATGCCCGAAGAGAAACACAAGTCTGACGTTGCGGCTGTTAGAAAGTATTCAAATCCGTTGCCGCATGTGTTGATACTTACGGCAATTGTCGTGGGCGTCGCGACCACTTCGTTGGGGCTGGCGCTGGTCGTCCGTATCAACGAAGCCTATGGAACGATTGAGGAAGACCAAATCCTGCGTCAGGACGACGATTCGTGATCTCCGACCACCTTCCCATCCTTCAAGTCATCATCCCGCTGCTGGCGGCACCGTTGTGCGTCGTGCTACGGCAACGACAACTGGTGTGGGCGCTCGCGCTTGCGGTCAGTTGGACGTCGCTCGCCTGTGCGATTGGCCTCCTGGTTCAAACCATGAACCACGGTCCGATTGTGTACGACGTGGGCGGATGGCCTGCACCGCTGGGAATTGTCTATCAAGTCGACCCGTTGGCGGCGCTTGTGCTGTTGATCGTCACGTCGGTTGCCGCCGTGGTGATGACGTACGCGCCTCGTATTCTCGAAACCGAAGTCGCAAAAGAAAAGCACTACCTGTTCTACGCGGCGTTTCTGCTGTGCATCACGGGCTTGCTGGGCATGACCATCACTGGCGACATCTTCAATGTGTTCGTGTTTCTTGAAATTTCGTCCCTGTCGAGTTACGCGCTCATCAGCATGGGCACACGTCGCCAAGCACTCATGGCAGCGTATCGCTATCTGGT
>CAZNXE010000063.1:7014-13925 GCA_964576465.1 uncultured Planctomycetaceae bacterium | reverse complement strand
GGCCTACATGATGACCGGCACGTTGAACATGATCGACTTGGCCGAGCGACTTCCGGCGGTCGAGTCCTCGCGGACCATCCGAACAGCCTTCGCGTTTCTTACCGTGGGAATCAGTATCAAACTGGCGCTCTTTCCGCTGCATGTGTGGTTGCCAAACGCCTACGCCTATGCTCCCTCGGTGGTCACCGCGTTTCTGGCGGCAACGGCCACCAAGGTGTCGTGCTATCTCTTACTGCGAATCATTTTTACCGTGTTCGGTGTGGAGTTTGCCTTCGGGGCCATGCAGTTGGATTCCGTGCTTGTGCCCCTGGCGCTCGTGGCCATCTTCGTCGCTTCGACCGTGGCGATCTATCAAACCGACGTGAAGCGGCTACTGGCGTACTCCAGCGTTGCACAAATTGGCTATCTGGTCCTCGGGCTCAGCTTCGCGTCTGTCACCGGATTGACCGCCTGCATCGTTCACATGTTCAACCACGCCATGATAAAGGGAACCCTGTTCCTTGCCATGGGCTGCATCGTCATGCGACTTGGGTCGACCAATCTCTCCGACATGAAGGGCCTGGGGCGACGGATGCCGATTGTGATGGGCATCTTCGTCATTGGCGGCCTCAACTTGATCGGTGTGCCGCTCACCTCGGGGTTCATCAGCAAATGGTTCTTGATCAAGGCGGCGCTGGAAAAAGATATGTGGTTCGTTGCCGTAGCCGCGCTGGTCAGTTCGTTGCTGGCCTTCATCTACATCCTTCGGGTGGTTGAAGTGGCATACTTCCAGAAGCCTGATGAGGGTTCGTTGTCGCAAGGCCAAACGATTGAACCCATCCCGCTAAGCATGCTCGTACCAACGTCGATCATGGCGGCGGCCACCTTGGTGTTTGGAGTCTATCCCGCGCTACCGGTTACCGTGGCTCGACGAGCGGCCGAAATGCTGCTGGGGGGAGGCGGATGAGCCCTGAACATGCAATGGTTGCCGCGGTTTTCTTGCCGCTCCTCGGTGCCTTGATCGTTTCGACATTAGGTGCCACGCCAAACGCTCGCGAGGCCGTGACGCTAATCACCAGCGGTGCGTTGCTGGCAATCGTCGTTCCCCTGCTGGGACCGGCGATGAATGGTGAGCAGCCCGAGATTGATCTGGTGATGGTCCTGCCGGGTCTTCCGCTCGGCTTCAAGCTCGAACCGCTGGGGATGCTGTTCGCCCTGGTCGCCTCGGGGCTGTGGATCGTGACCTCGGTCTATTCAATCGGGTACATGCGCGGTCACGGTGAAAAGAACCAAACGCGCTTCTTCACATGCTTCGCCATCGCCATCGCCGCCGCACAGGGCATCGCGCTGGCCCGAAACGTGTTTACGCTGTTTATCTTTTACGAGGTGCTCACCTTCAGTACGTTCCCCTTGGTCACGCATCACGGCGATGCCAAGGCAAAACGGGCCGGCCGGATTTACTTGGGCATTTTGCTTTCCACCTCGGTGGCCTTCTTGCTGCTGGCCACGATTTGGACCTGGCAGCTTACTGGCACTTTGGAATTCACCCCGGGTGGAATTCTGGCCGGCAATGTCGATGGCCCCATGGTGGGCATTCTACTGGCGCTGTTCGCCTTTGGTTCGGGCAAGGCAGCGCTGATGCCGTTCCATCGCTGGCTGCCTGCCGCCATGGTCGCGCCCACGCCGGTTAGCGCACCGTTACATGCCGTGGCGGTCGTTAAAGCGGGCGTCTTCTCGATCACCAAAATCGTGGTCTACATCTTCGGGCTCGATCTGCTGCAAGATTCTGGCATGAACCTGTGGTTGTGCTACGTTGCCACCTTCACGCTGCTTGCCGGTTCGTTGATCGCGATTACCAAAGATAATCTAAAAGAGCGTCTTGCCTATTCGACCATCAGTCAGCTTTCGTACATCGTGCTGGGCGCGGCGCTGGCGAACTCGTGGGGAGTGCTGGGCGCGGGCATGCACATTGCGATGCATGCCGTGGGGAAGATCACACTATTCTTATGTGCAGGGGCCATTTTTGTCGCCTCGCACAAGACGCTTGTCAGTCAGCTCGATGGCCTAGGCCGCCGAATGCCCTTCACGATGGGCGCCTTCGGAATTGGCGCTCTGTGCGTGATTGGCCTGCCGCCGATGGGTGGATCGTGGAGCAAGTGGTTTCTCGCATTGGGGGCCGCCGAAGCAGGGCAGATGTGGCTGGTGGCGGCACTCATGGTGAGCTCGCTGCTGAACATCGCTTACCTGATGCCCATTCCTGCCCGAGCCTTCTTCGCGCCGCCACGTGACGACACGACTGGCGAACACGCCCCAGGGCCTAGCAACGGAAAGATCAGCGAAGCACCAATCTTATGTGTCGTGCCACTTTGCGTTACGGCCGTAGGCTGTCTGATTTTGTTCTTCGCCGGCGGCGAGATTTACGAACTTTTGAGGCCGATGGCCATGTTTACGGAGGTCGCGCCGTGAACGACCACTCGACCGATTCCCAGAGAGACGAACCGACGTGGTGGCTCGACGATCCTCGGAACGTCAGCCGCGTCTGTTACGGGCTCTACGCAATCTGCGCCTTGCTGCTGGTCGCCGGATTGTTCGTCAAACGACACGCGCATTTTGCCTTTGAAGAGTGGCTCGGCTTCCATGCGTGGTTTGGGTTCATCGTGTTCGTCATCGTTGTGCTGGCAGGCAAACAACTGCGATACGTAGTCAAACGCGACGAGGACTACTATGATCGCTAACCTTCCGCCCGGCATGATTCTGATGTTTGGGGCACTGCTGCTGCCGCTGCTGCCAGCTCGAGGGCGCGGTTTTACGCTCGTGCTGTTCGCTGCGGCGAGCCTGTTGCATATGCTCGGAATCGAGGAAGGAGTCGTCTCGCAACTCCATCTCTTCGGCTATGAGCTAACGCTCGTGCGAGCCGACAAGTTGAGCATGGCCTTCGGCTATATATTCCATCTCGCGGCGCTACTAGGGGCAATCTATGCGCTGCACGTTCGCGACGCCGTTCAGAGCATGGCAGCGGCCTTGTATACAGGGTCGGCAATCGCGGCTCTGTTTGCCGGCGACCTGATCACGCTGTTCGTGTTCTGGGAAATCACCGCGGTCTCTTCCGTGTTCCTGGTGTGGGCCAGCCGCACCGAAAGTTCGTATCGCGCGGGCATGCGGTACTTAATCATTCAGGTCGGTTCCGGCGTGTTACTGTTGGCCGGCAGCGTGATGCATTTCGCCGATACCGGGTCGCTCGCGTTCGATCGCATGACGCTCGACTTCGAACATCCGGCCACGGTGCTAATTTTCCTGGCCTTCGGTATCAAGTGCGCATTTCCACTACTGCACAACTGGCTGCAAGACGCCTATCCCCAGGCAACCGTCACCGGCACGGTGTTCTTGAGCGCCTTCACCACCAAACTGGCCATCTACGCCCTGGCGCGTGGCTTTCCCGGCACCTCGGAGTTGATCGTGCTGGGTGTCGTGATGACGTTGTTTCCCATCTTCTTCGCCGTCATCGAAAACGACCTGCGAAGGGTGCTCGCCTACAGTCTGAACAACCAACTGGGGTTCATGGTCGTGGGCATCGGCATCGGGACCGAATTGGCGATCAACGGCACCGTGGCGCACGCCTTCTGCCATATTCTCTACAAGTCGCTGCTGTTCATGACCATGGGCGCGGTGCTGTATCGCACGGGCACGATCAAGGCCACGCAATTGGGTGGGCTGTACAAATCGATGCCGATCACCACCGTCTGCTGCATCATCGGCGCGGCTTCCATTGCCGGCTTTCCGTTGTTCAGTGGGTTTATCAGCAAGTCGATGATTCTGACCTCCGCCGCCGAAGGACATTACATGTACGTTTGGATCGGGCTTCTGATCGCCTCGGCGGGTGTCATGGAGCACTCAGGGATCAAGATCCCTTTCTTCGCCTTCTTTGGGCACGACTCGGGGGTTCGATGCAAGGAAGCCCCCAGACATATGCTGGTTGCCATGGTCATCACCGCCGGATGCTGCGTGATGCTGGGTTGTTATCCAGCGCCGCTGTATGCCCTGCTGCCGTACGATGTCGACTATCGCCCCTACACCGGTGAGCATGTCGTGATGCAACTTCAGCTCTTGCTGTTCGCGGCGCTGGCGTTTGTAGTGCTGGTCCGGACGGGGATCTATCCGCCTGAAACGGCATCGACGAATCTCGACTTCGATTGGTTCTACCGCAAGCCGATCCCCGCTGCGGTGGCATTCACCTACCGCGTGGTCGGGGCAACCCGATCGACGATCACGGGCACCGCGACCGCATTGATTCGACGAGGACTAGAAGAAATGCGAAGTGTCGTGGGGCCAAAAGGCATGCTAGGCGGCGATTGGACCACCGGAACCATGGTCCTGTGGGCAGCCATCCTGCTAGGTGTCTATCTGTTGGTGTACTACCTGTAGGGCGCCGAAGTCGAATGCCGAGAGCTGCGTCCGCCCGGATGGCAGGGTTCGGCGTATTCGTCTCTCTGGATCGCTCCAGCTTGATTTCGCCTGACAGTCTCAATATGAGACTTCTGTCGCGATCCGAGAACACAAATCGACCGAGGCAGCAAGGTAGACTTGTGACTCTGGGGGGGCCTTCCCGATGGTCAGAATTGCGGTAAGATGTTTCTTAAATGAGGGTTATGGAAAGGATTCCGCTAGCATTCGGGATTCGTGGCCCAGCCAGCAGATGCTTGGCGCACCACTTGCAACTAGTTGAGTCATCGCCAAGATGGCAAGGATGCTTCACAAACTACGGCGGAGCCGACGTTCCAGAACAGGCTATCGACTAACCTTACCGGCTTAGGGGAAACCAAAATGAAACGTATCATGAAGATCTCAGCAGTGATGTTGGTGCTGTGCGGTGCCATGTTATTTGCCGCGCCACAAGAGGCGAAGGCAGGTGGCAGAATCGTCTACTCGCATCCGCCAACCTATTATGTTGGCCCACCGGTTTACGTCGCTCGCCCGGTTGTCGTCGCTCGGCCGGTTGTCGTCTATCGACCGCGGATCGTTCCCTACATCTATCCGCGGCGTGTTTTTGCCCCAGTGCCGATCTTCCGACCGTTCTTCCGACGCGCCTACATCTATTAATCGACCGGTTCTTTGAAGACAATTTGCCCGACGGTTTGGGCGATGCATCAAGAATCTTGTGCAAACCAACGGGTGCATAAATCGTGCCCGTTGGTTTTTTCGTTGCCACATAGAACCCGAGAATCGTAGGGTGGGAGGTTCTGTCGGCGGAACAAGCGAACCAATTCGATTGTCTCCGCCGCCGACAGGTTCACCCACCTTTCAGTCCGCCCAAATAAGGTGGGTAAATCTGCTGGCGATGGTTCTATACCAATCGTGTGGACAATAAGGCGAGCGGCGAATAAGAACGTACCAATCACAACCCGACGCGTCAGCGAGGGAACGCAGTGTCTAACCGGTTGGTCCCTCGCTCACGCGTCGGGTTGGGTTATTCCCATTCGCCGCATGCCTAAGGTCGTAATCATCAAGAGAAAGAAGCTGTATGCTTGACCATTGGAAGCCTCTAGCAATATGTGTTTTCTGCCTTGTGATTTTGAGCAAGTGTTCGCCTAGCCTTTTGGCTGAGGACGAACCCGCAAAGATTTTCCAGGCAGGAGTCTTCGCGGTGGATATCACGCCGACTCGGTTTCCCGTCATTACCAATGGCTATTTCACGGAAAGAACCGAACAGCAGGCGATTGACCGGCTGATGTCTCGCGCATGGGTCTTGGATAACGGAGAAACCCGGCTGGCGATTGCCGTCGTCGATTGCCTGATGATCAAGAGGGAATTGCTAGACGAAGTCAAACGGATGGTGACCGAGGCGACGGGCATTGCAGAAAATCGAATCTTGATTTCAGCCACCCATACACACACGGCTCCCTCGGTGGTGGCTTGCTTGGGCTCTCGGGCGGATGAGCACTACACGCAGTTTCTGCCAGCTCAAATTGCCAAGAGTATCGTGCTGGCAAACAAGAATCTCGTGCCCGCGAAAATCGGCTGGGCGGTCGTTGAAGATCACAAGCATAACGCCTGCCGACGTTGGATCTTTCGTTCGGATCACCTCCAGACCGATCCGTTTGGAGACCGAAACGTCCGCGCTCATATGCATCCTGGCTACCTGAGCCCCAAACATATTGGTCCTGCCGGGCCAGTTGACCCCGATCTTTCACTGATTGCCGTCAAGACGGTCGACGGAAAGGTTCTGTCGATATTGGGCAACTACGCCATGCACTACTTTGGTTCTTCTGCCATCTCGGCCGATGCTTGTGGGCGCTTTGGAGAAAAGTTCGCGGCGCTGCTGAAGCCTGAGGAAGTCCATCCAGGTTTTGTTGGCGTTCTGTCACAAGGCACCAGTGGTGATGGCCACTGGATGGATTACAGCAAACCCAAAAGAAACATCACCCTCGACGCCTACACAGAGGAACTCGCTCAGACGGCCCTTACAGGTTTCCAAACGATCCAGTACCACGACTGGGTTCCCTTGGCGATGGCGGAACAAACTCTGAAACTCCGCAGGCGAACCCCCGATGAAGATCGGCTTGCATGGGCCAGAGCCAGGATCGAAGCACTGGGCGACAACAAGCTGAAATCGCAGCCTGATATCTACGCTCACGAACAAATCTGCCTGCATGATGAACCCGAGGTAGAACTTAAACTTCAAGCGATCCGAATTGGCGACCTGGGCATCACCGCCATTCCAGACGAGGTCTATGCGATTACGGGATTCAAACTGAAAGCACAGAGCCCGTTTGAGACGACATTTAATATCGAATTGGCCAACGGGGCTCAGGGGTATATTCCCCCGCCCGAGCAACATCATTTCGGGGGTTACACAACCTGGCCAGCCAGAACAGCCGGATTGGAAGTTCAAGCCGAGCCCCAAATCGTCGAGACCCTGCTCAGCTTATTGGAAC
>CAZNXE010000063.1:0-6993 GCA_964576465.1 uncultured Planctomycetaceae bacterium | reverse complement strand
TTGGAACAGGTTGCTGGCAAGCCGAGACGAAGGATAGCTCCTCCAGAAAGCCCCTATGTGCAAGCGATCGTGAAATCGAAGCCGGTTGCTTATTGGCAATTCGAGGAGATGGACCACTTCACTGCAGTCGATCGGTTGCGGGCTCACCACGGCACTTTTGAGCCGGGCGTCGCACGTTATCTACCCGGCCCCGAGGGAACCGGAATTACGACGGGACGACGCGGCAACCGTGCTGCCCATTTTGCCGGTGGCCGAATGCGTGCCACGTGCCAAGAACTGGGCGAAAACTACTCGGTCGAGTGCTGGTTCTGGAACGGTTTTCCTCATGATGCCCGCCCCGTCACCGGGTATTGTTTCTCTCGCGGCAAAGATGGCGATACGACTGCCGCGGGAGATCATTTGGGGATTGGCGGCAATCACCAAGGAGGCAAAGCCGCCGGAAAGCTGATTTTCTTCAACGGCAACAAAGCGAATCAACTGCTCGTCGGCAAGACGGATCTCAAACTGAAATCCTGGAATCATGTTGTCTTGGTGCGAGTGGGCGAACAAATAACCGTCTATCTCAATGGGCAGGAGACTCCCGAGATATCGGGCGAAGCAGAGTTCACTTGTCCTGCCGACTCAGAGATATTCGTCGGTGGTCGAAACGATCGCTTTGCACTTTTCGAGGGCAAGATCGACGAGGTCTCGCTCTACGATCGAGCGCTTTCGCCGCAGGAAATTGCCAGCCACTACCAACGATCTGGCGCCGCCTCGCCAATAGAAACCGCGAAGCAAGAGATGGAACCCCAACCCGAGTCACCGCCCCTGGCGCCACGGGAATCGCTTTCGACCATCGTTGTCCCCGACGGATACGAGGTCGAATTGGTCGCCGCGGAGCCGTTGGTGAAGGACCCGGTTGCCATCGCCTGGGATGCCGCTGGACGGCTGTGGGTTGTCGAGATGGCCGACTATCCGCTGGGGATGGATGGCAATGGAAAACCGGGCGGCCGGATTCGAGTCCTGGAAGATACCAACGATGACGGACGATACGACCAATCGTTCGTCTTCGCCACGGGGCTAAGCTTTCCGACCGGAGTGCTCCCGTGGAACGAGGGAGCACTCATCACCGCCGCCCCAGAGATTCTGTACTGGGCCGACACCGACGGTGACAAAAAAGCGGACCAGACCGAAACGCTGTTCTCCGGATTCCACGAAGGAAATCAACAACTGCGGATGAATGGGCTGCGTCGAGGACTCGACAACTGGGTTTACTGTGCCAGCGGATCGCATGTTTCCAATTACGGTGCCGATAGCCGAATTCTGTCGGTAGCAACCGGAGAGCAGATTCCCATCGGCAGCAGAGATTTTCGGTTTCGACCTGAAACGGGGGAATTGGATCCGCAAGCCGGGCCAACACAATACGGAAGGAACCGCGATGATTGGGGGAATTGGTTCGGCAGCATGAACAGCCATCCTCTTTGGCACTATGTTCTTTCAGACCACTACACGCGACGCAACGCATTTGCCGCTCCTCCCGATGCTCGGCAGCAACTCATTCTTCCGCGAAATCCCCAGGTGTACCCAGCAAAAGCACCACAGAAGCGATTTCATAACTTTCAGCAGTCTGGGAGGTTTACCTCCGCATGTTCCGCGATGATCTACCGTGATCGTTTGCTCTTTCCCGAGAGCAGTGACCAGCATGGATTCACGTGCGAACCTTTTCACAACCTCGTTCAACACTATGTGGTTAAGGACGATGGTGTGACATTCACCGCGGAGCGTTCACCCAGAGACGCGAAAGTCGATTTCTTTGCGTCCAAAGATCGATGGTGTCGACCGGTCATGGCTCGTACGGGGCCGGACGGCGCATTGTGGATCGTGGATATGTACCGTTACATGATTGAGCATCCCGAGTGGCTCACCCCCGAAGGAAGAGAAGAACTCAAGCCGTTCTATCGTCATGGAGAAGAGCAAGGGCGCATCTATCGAATCGTTCGCAAAGGAGAAACGCTGAGGAAGATTCCCAACCTGAATCAGCTCTCCAGTGAGCAGTTAGTTCAACTCCTGACGACCCCCAACGGAACGCAGCGTGATCTGATCCAGGAGACACTGATCCGTCGGGCCGACTCTTCCGTCGGGCCGCTCCTGATCGACCTCTTGAAAAACAGCGAGGCACCGCTCGCTCGTCTGCATGCCCTCTGCACGCTCGACGGACTTGGCTTCGTGACACCAGAAGTCTTGCTTTCCGCCCTGGGGGACACGCATCCTGGGGTTCAAAGACATGCCGTTCGCATTGCGGAGTCTTTTGCCGCGAATCATCCACGGGTACTGGATGCCGCGATCCAACTGGTTCAGAGTCCGAACGCGAAAGTTCGGCTTCAACTGGCCTGCTCGTTGGGGACATGGCCGAACGAGAAGAGCGGGAATGCGCTGGCTGATCTGATGGTCCAGGATCCATCAGACGCTTATCTTGTTGCCGCCGCGATGAGTTCCGTGTCGGAGCACAACATTGAAATCGTACTTAGGACGGTGCTGCGGGAAAACACGAACAGTTCCGCCAGCCGCTTGGTGGCCCAATTAGTCGAACAGGCAATTGCCACGGGGCAAATCTCATTGGCGAAAGACGCATTACGGTTCGCGATCGACCCTGGTCATGATCAGCCAGTCGCCTGCAAGTTCGACTTTGTGGCCGGTCTATTCAACGCTCTGAGAACAAACGACCTTGACCTAGGAGACTTCCTTCACCAGACCGATTCAACGGGCGCAGTGGCAAAGCAAGTCGGAGTCTTGATCGACGTGGCTCGCAAGACCGTCATGGATTCTGATGCAGCCGAACCATTGCGAATCGCGGCGATCCCTGTGTTGGCGCAATTCCCTGAACAACGGCTCGATGATTTTCAATTGTTGGCCGATACACTAACGCCCCTCTCATCGCCGGCCATTCAGTCGGCAGCGATCCGCCTGATGGCATCTTTTCCGAACGTTGAAGTTGCGGGACTGTTCTTGAGGAACTGGAAAAGCCACTCTCCGTCCATCCGAACTCAAATTCTTAGCAGCCTGCTGAGTCGGGCTGACTGGGTGTCCACGCTACTGGAACAAATTGAGGCCGGCACGATCGCGGCGTCGGAAATCGATGCGGTGACACGTCAGAAGCTGGCCATGGCCAGGAACCCAGACATTCAGGCTCGCGTCAAAGCCATCCTGGCAACGATGGGTGGTTCAGATCGTAGTGAAGTGATCCACCAGTATCGTGAAGTTCTCTCGTTGCCGGGAGAGCCATCCAAAGGGAAAGCGATCTTCAAGAAAACGTGTGCCGCATGTCACAAGCTAGAGAATGTTGGATTCGATATTGGTCCCAATCTGGCTTCGTTGACTGATCGCCGCGCCGAAACGTTGTTGACATCCATTTTGAATCCTAGCGCCGCGGTCGATAGCAAGTATGTCACTTACACCGTACTGACTGACGATGGGCGAGTGTTCAACGGGATGCTGGGCACCGAGACAGGGAACAGCATCACGCTTGTAATGCAGGAGAACAGGAAGCAGGTGATCTTGCGAAACCAAATCGAGGAAATTCAAAGTACAGGCAAATCTATGATGCCTGACGGTCTCGAAAAAGATACGACCGCACAGGATATCTCAGACCTGATCGCCTATTTGAGAAGCGACCAACATCATTGAACCCGCGATTATTCAGTGTGCCGTGAAAGGCTTGTTGATTCTAGCGGGTGCGAATCCCGCCCGGCAAATAACCGTCTATCTCAACGGGCAAGAAACTCTCGATTGTCTCGCTAGCGACGATCGTTATGAAGCATCGTGGCTATCGTGTTCGGCGGGCCACGCGCATTTGAGCGCGGGCGCGATCCATCAATCGTTGCCGGATTGCCTGCATCTCGATGGTGGCCGCCGATTTCTCACGGGCGGCGGTCAGCAATTCTTTTGCCACTGCCTCGTCCAAGTCCGCAAGCGGCATGGCATCTTGTGTTAGCAACGAAACAACGTCGTCGGCAACCTGAACGAAGCCACCATCAATGTAGAGACTCTCGGCTTGGCCGCCCGTGACCATTCGCAATTCACCGAAGCCAAGACGCCCAATCAGCGGGGCATGGCCAGGCAAAATTCCAATCTCACCGTCGAAAAGTGGAACCATGACTGTATCGACGGTTTGTTCGCTCACCGTCGCTTCGGGGGTGACCACGATGCACTTGAGTTGTCCCATCTTGCGTTCGTCCTTCTACTTCTTCTGTTGCTTGGCCTGTTCTTCGGCCTGTTCGATCGGGCCGACATACATGAACGCACTTTCGGGGAGATGATCCCACTTGCCTTCGTCGATTTCCTCGAAGCTGCGAATCGTGTCGGCCATCGACGTGACCTCACCAGGCTTGCCGGTGAAGACTTCGGCCACCAAGAAGGGCTGCGAGAGGAAACGCTCCATACGACGGGCGCGATGCACGATGAGCTTATCTTCTTCACTCAACTCGTCGACGCCAAGAATGGCAATGATGTCCTGCAATTCGCGATAACGCTGCAATGTCTTTTGCACCTTCTGGGCGATCGCGTAGTGTCGCTCGCCAACATACTGCGGGTCGAGCACGCGGCTACTCGAGGCCAACGGATCGACCGCCGGATAGATTCCCTTTTCGCTGATCGACCGCTCTAGGTACAGGAATGCATCGAGCTGCCCGAACGCGGCTGCCGGAGCCGGATCGGTGGGATCGTCGGCCGGGACATAAACGGCTTGCACCGAAGTGATTGCACCCTTGTTGGTCGAGGCGATGCGTTCTTGCAATGCCCCCATCTCGGTGGCCAGCGTCGGCTGATAGCCCACGGCCGACGGCATGCGACCCAACAAGGCAGATACTTCGCTACCAGCTTGAGAGAACCGGAAGATATTGTCGACGAACAGCAAGACATCGGTACCAGTTTTATCGCGGAAGTACTCGGCCATGGTCAACGCCGAGAGCGCCACTCGCAAACGTGCGCCTGGCGGTTCGTTCATCTGACCGAACACCATGCAGGTCTTATCAAGAACGCTCTGGCCGGTATCACCGATTTTGGCTTCCTGCATTTCCAACCACAGGTCAGTCCCTTCACGTGTTCGCTCGCCCACGCCGGCGAATACGGAAGAGCCACCGCTGCTGCTGGCGATACGAGCGATAAGTTCCGTGAGAATAACCGTTTTGCCTAGCCCGGCTCCACCGAAGAGTCCGGCTTTACCGCCACGGACGAAGGGCGTGAGCAAATCGATGACTTTAATGCCGGTCTCAAACACCTCGGTCTTCGTCGAAAGATCGACAAGATCGGGTGCATCGCGATGGATGGGCCATCGCTCTTTGGTAACGACTGGGCCACGACCGTCAATCGGTTCTCCCAGTAAGTTGAACACACGGCCAAGAGTTTCTTCTCCGACAGGCACGGTGACCGGTCCCCCGGTATCGACGACATCTTGCCCTCGCATGAGGCCTTCGGTGCCGCCCAGTGCCACGCATCGCACGCGACCACCACCCAAGTGCTGCTGCACTTCGCCAGTGAGGTCGAGCGTCACGCCCTTGTGATCCGATTTGATCGTCACGGCGTTATAAATGGACGGCAGATTATGTTCGGGAAACTCGACATCAAACGTCGAGCCGATCACCTGCGTGACATGCCCAATACTCGTGTTCGCTTGTGTTGCGTTGGCCATCGAATTGCCGACTCCAGAAAAAAATTCGCGTAGTTTAGATTGTTTGCATCGTTTTGGTTTTCACGATCTGGCGCGATCGCAGGGCAGGGCCACTACTTCAGGGCCTCGACGCCTCCGACTACGTCCAGTAATTCGCTCGTAATCTGACCTTGCCGCGCACGGTTGTAGGTCATCGAGAGATCCTTAATCATATCGTCGGCCGCGTCGGTCGCTGCTTTCATGGCCACCATTCGCGAGGTCTGCTCGCTCACGGCCGCATCGAGAAAGCACTTGAACAGCTTGATCTTGAAACTGGTCGGAACAACCTCTTCCAAGATGCCTGCGGCCGAGGGCAAGAACTCGTACTGTTTAACTGTCGCACTGTCCTTGTCGGCTGCACCGTCCACTTGCAGGTCGCCCAAGGGTAACAAGGTTTCGACCACCGCGACTTGCTTGGAGACGTTTTTAAACTTCGTATACACCACATCCAGCCGATCGAGCTGTCCTGCCGCGTAGGCTTCAAGATAACGTGTCGCAATCACGTCAACTTCTTCAAAGGCCGGAGAATCATCGAAGTGGGTG
Source organism: uncultured Planctomycetaceae bacterium (assembly GCA_964576465.1). GTDB lineage: Bacteria > Planctomycetota > Planctomycetia > Pirellulales > JAEUIK01 > CAZNXE01. The sequence goes on along the minus strand of CAZNXE010000063.1, from coordinate 767 downwards.
AACGCTTCTTCGATCTCGATCTTGCGAAATTTGAACGCCGAAATGCCACGCTTTCCGGCCACTTCGACCGTGACCGAGGGTACCTGATCGTTCAGTTCGGCAAGTCTCCGGACCGCTAGCCGCAGCACGTTCGAGTTGTAGCCACCACACAAACCGCGATTGGCCGAAATAACCAGCAGCTTTGCGTTGCGCGTCTCGCTACGTCCCTCCAACAACGGATGACTAACATCCAAGCCGCTTCGAGCAAGGTCGGCAACCAATTGTGTCATGCGATGCGTGTAGGCCGTCGCCGCGTGCGCGCGGTCGAGCGACTTCTTGAACTTCGCCGTGGCGATCAGTTCCATGGTCCGCGTAATCTTACGAATGTTGCGGACCGACTTGCGTCGCTTGTCGAGGGCTTTCGCGTTGCCCATTACTTACACTTTCGCTGTAGCAGACTTGGTCAGTTGACTATCAAACTGCGTTTGGAACTCTTTGATCGACGCTTCCAGGGCTTCGGCCACTTCGTCAGAGAGCTTCTTCGTGTCCTCGATCATCTGACGAATCTCGGACTTTTGCTCCCGCATGAAAGCCAAGAAGTCTGTTTCCCAAGCGTGAACCTGGTCAACTGCGATCTTATCGAGGTGGCCTTGCGTTCCTGCATAGATGCTCAGCACCTGATCGATGACGTCCATCGGCACATACTGCCCTTGCTTGAGCAGCTCGACGATGCGATAGCCGCGATCGAGACGGGCCTGCGTGTCGGGGTCCAAGTCGGTTCCTAACTG
>CAZNXE010000062.1:0-23394 GCA_964576465.1 uncultured Planctomycetaceae bacterium | reverse complement strand
CGCCCCACCGTATGAATATTATCTGCCTCGCCATCGATGGGCTGCACATCGGCTCCGTCGGCTGTTATGGGAGCGATTCCGTCCCGACTCCGGCGATGGATCAGCTGGCGAGTGAGTCATTCGTATTCGATCAGTACATCATCGATACTCCCGATCCCGACTCGGTTTATCGCTCGTTGTGGCGTGGTGTCCATGCTATAAGCGATACGCCAGGAGGCGACACCATCGCGGCATCACTGTCCGCCGCCGATTGGCGAACGACCCTCGTAAGCGACGACGCTGGGCTGTTTGATCGCGCGGACATCTCCGGTTTCCGGCACATCAACATGCTGCCACCAGCAGAAGACCGAACCGCCGATAGCGTCTCACGGACAGGGTTTGCCCGATTCTTTGAAGCAGCAGTCGATGTAGCAGCCGAGATCGAACGAGCCGATTTTCTGTGGCTACATAGCCGTGGCATGACGGCACCCTGGGACGCACCCTATTCGTTTCGCAACGAACTGGTCGAAGACGAGGACGAACCGCCGCCGCCGAAAATGTCGAGCGTTCCGGCTGTTGCTCATCATGGCGACATCGATCCGGACGAGTTATTGGGAATCCGACGCGCGTACGGTGGTCAAATGAAACTATTTGATGACTGTTTGGCGGCCTTTCTTGAAGTGTTCCAGTCGAGCGGCCTCGCGGACGACACGCTGTTCGTCTTGTTCGGCACGCGGGGCTTCCCACTGGGAGAACATGCAGTTGTCGGTCACGCCGATGGGCGACTCCACGAGGAGCTAATCCACGTTCCCTGCTTGATGCGATTTCCCGATGGCCTGGGAGCCGGACAGAGGACCAACGCCATCGTTCAGCCGAGCGATCTGTCTGCCACGCTGCTCGATTGGGCAGGACGCGATGTTTCGACCCCACACGGTCAAAGCTTGCTGCCGCTGGTGCGCGGAGATTGCTTAAGTGCCCGTGATCGGGCATGCACGGTGGCGTACGATTCGACATTGCCACCAGGCAACATGCCCACGGAGTTCGCGATTCGCACCCGCTATTGGCATCTTCGTCTCGATCCACGCGGGGAGCCTTCCGACAAAGAGACTCCGGCGGAGCATCCATCGTTGTACGTCAAACCTGACGACCGCTGGGAGCAGAATGAAATTGCCCAGCGATGTCCAAGCCAGGTGAAAGCCCTCCACGCGGCCGTGAACGATCTTAGATCAGCGGTCGAGGACGACAACGCAAAGGCCATGGAACCGCTCGACGAATGTCTCCTCAATCATCCCGCGTGAAACGCCGGGGAACGCCAGCAGTCGTGCTAGAAACGACAGCGGCGAAATCCTCCAGATAGTGCATGCAAGGTGCCACTGCTGGCTTGCCCAGCAGTGCAGGAGTCGAGGCTGAAACGCAGTCGGCTTTCGTTTGCATGGCTGAGAACGCATAGCGTCTTGGATTGCGGCTGATACCCCAATTAGGGACTGAAGGTTGTGCCGTAACAGCACTGCTGGGCAAGCCAGCAGTGGCACCCGACGATGCATAGCAAGCTTATTCCCCCTCAATCCGCCCTAGCCCGAATGATTCATGAGCGATCTGCTGCGGAGCCCTAAGTCGGTCACCTGCTTCGTCAAAGAACGATTTGGCTTTGCTCACGTATTCACTAATACGCTGCGCAGCCAAGTCATTCTTTTCCTTGCATCTGCCTCGACTTAGGGCTCCTCGCGACGATCTTCATGAATAATCCGCCCTAGGTCTGCTACCGGCTCGGAACTATAATCCCGCTCCTTTTCGATCGGTCATTGACCGAGATTCTACTCTCCCCGAGCGACGAATAGCTGATGGTCGGACACGGACGTCCGAATCCGTTGCGCTCACCTTGCGTGAGCGTGCGACGAACAATGCGCGCCGTGGTTGTTTGCCTGGCAGTTCTGACGAGTGGGTTCGTTGGTGCTGTCGCGACCGCCGCGGACGTTGCGCCCTCGGTGCGCCTGCGGATCGCGTGGGGCGGTGGCGAAGCCCGATTGTGGGGCGCAACGATTCGCCCCGATCAAGGTTCGGTCCTCAGCGTCACATCGCTAGGCATCGAACCCGACCAACCTGGTTCGTCTTGGCTGACCGACGGAGCGGCCGTGCATCAGTCCCGTTCGGCGTCGACATTCGGCGGAATCGACGTCGAACTTGAAGCACCAATCTCGACCGTGATTGAGATTCAACTACAGGCCGCGGGCCAGCCGCCCATCGCGCCGATACGTATCACGATCGGCGAACTCACAGGCCGCGATTTCAACCAAACGCTCGATGACGCTGGTAATCGGCTATCGATTCGTCGTACGCCTGGCGATCAGCTTCGCGTGAAGCTCGACCGCGAATCGTTGGTCTTCTCTCCCGGAGAACCATGGCGTGTGGAGATCACCCCGTGGCTGTTGGGAATCGAGCCCAATAGCAAGATCCGCCTCCGCTTGGCGATGGTCGCGAGCGAAGACAACCACGAAGCGTGGTCACAAAACCGCATCCATATAACAGGCACCGCCGATCAGCCCCCGGACCCCATTGTCATTGAAACCCACGTTCCCGACAGGGAGGGAGTTTATGAACTCCGGATCCGTGCCAGCCGGCAAGGCTTGCGATCGCGGCTCACGCTACAACCGGTGATCGCGGAACGTGTCATCCAGATTGTGGTACTCGATACGCAGCATCGAAACGACGAGTCCGACCAACCGTTCGAGACGGTTGCTGATATCGACCCCACTCAGCCTCGCTGGTGGGAACGGCTTACGAACAGCCGCTGGATTCCCGCACCGCGTCGCGGACCCTTGAACAATGAGAACAGTAAACCGTTGCAGCATGAATTGGGGATGCTCGTTCGGCTGGCACCAAAGTCCGAATCGCAACAGTTGGGTTGGGAAGCTTACCCACTGCCGATCGCAAACCCAGGACGACCACACATTCTGGAGATCGAATATCCCAACAACGTACCACAGGCGTTGGGTATTAGTATCATTGAGCCCAACGCCGCCGGCGAGGTTGTTCCCATTGGGTTGGACTCGGGCGTGTACGTTGCCGCCGATGCCGGCAGGCAGCCCGCCGCGTGGGCGCGCCATCGGCTCGTGTTTTGGCCGAAGACCGAAAGCCCACTCGTGCTGCTCACCAATCAGCGCGACGACATGGCCGCTGTCTATGGCAAGATTCGCGTTCTAGCCGGACCGCCACGGTTGCCGTCACGTCGCTCGTTGTCGCCGGCCCCAGCGAACCAGCGGATGTGGGCCGCGTATATGGACCGGCCTCTGTTTCCGGAAAACTTTTCCGCGCCGCAAAACATTGATCGCTGGAGCGGGCGATGTCTGGACGATTGGACGACGTTCTATCGCGGAACAACGCGGCTGGCCGATTACCTCGAATACTCTGGCTACAACGCGCTGGTGTTAACGGTTTCGGCAGACGGCAGCACGATTTATCCAAGCCAGTTCCTAGAGCCCACTCCACGGCACGATACGGGAATATTCTTCGACGCAGCACACGACCCGGTTCGCAAGGATGTACTGGAACTGGTAGCCCGAGAGTTCGACCGCCGTCAACTATCGCTTATTCCGGCCATTCAGTTCAGCACTCCCCTTCCGAAGATCGAAGCGGCGCTGCGCGGCGGCGGTCCAGACACGACCGGACTACAACTTGTCGGCAGCGATGGCCGCCGCTATCGACCACGCCATGGGCAATCTGCCGCCTGGACGCCCAACTACAACCCACTCGATCCGCGCGTGCAAGCGGCCATGCTCGAAGTCGTGAGTGAGCTTGTAACACGCGTTGGCGACCATGCGAGTTTCAAGGGTGTGGCGATCGATCTATCGGCCGATGGTTTTGCTCAACTACCGGGGCCCATGTGGGGGCTAGACGATCGCACCATCGCACGATTCGTCGACGCCACAGGCCTTCAACCACCAGGGACGGGATCCGATCGATTCGCACGTCGTGCAGCATTTCTGAGGGAACATCAATCCGCTTGGCTCAAGTGGAGGGCATCGGTCCTCACCAAGTTTTATCAGCGGCTACGAGACGAAGTCCGCCGTGCGGATCCCGATGCCAAGCTGCTGCTGTGCGGAGCGAGATTGTTCGATTCGACCCAGTTAATGGCCGCGTTGCGACCGTCGCTTTCCCGTCGCCAGGCGCCGGAACAAGTCTTGTTGGCGGCCGGAATAGACGTCGCGGCATGCCACGGAATCGAAGGGATCATCGTACTCCGACCGAACTTCGCAAGCCGGCCCGAGTCGGCGGAATTCCGTGCCGCGGTTCTCTCGTGGAACGAATCGTCCAAGGTCGATCGCGCTTTCGCGACTGCCGATACCCCTGCCAGCTTGTTCTTCCACGCACCCAAGCAAATGCGTCTCGGGTCATTCGACGCGAAGAGCCCATTTCGCAACACCTATACGTGGCTTGTCTCGCAGCCGTCTCCCTCGGGCGAGGCCAACCGTCGACGGTTTGCTCATGCCATTGCTCAAGCCGACACGCAGCTGATTGCCGATGGCGGTTGGATGCTACCCCTGGGACAAGAAGCGTCACTACTGGACATGATCGCAACATTTCAACAATTACCAGCAAGGGCATTTGCGAATTTCAACGACGCGCCTCAACCGGTCACCTTGCGCTACCTAACCGTAAACGGTCGTACTTACCTCTACACGGTGAACGATTCACCATGGCCTCTTGTGCTGTCTGTCGTCTTGAATGTTCCGAGCGATGTCGTTGCCGTTGATGTTGCCACCGGACAACCAATCGAGATCGCAAGTTCGGGGAATCAGGGTACGTGGCGCGTGGAACTCGAACCCTATGAGTTCACGGCAATTGCCATGGACTCCGTGCATGTATCCATCGCATCGGCGAAGATGGAATTGTCTGATGACGTTCGGCTGGCGCTTCAACAGCGAATCCAGGGGTTGGCCGATCAAGCGGCCGCGCTGGGTCAACAACCGTCTATCGAGGTGCTCGACAATCCGGGATTCGAGACACCCGTGGCCGAAGACGGCACGATCGAAGGGTGGGACATCTCCACGGTGTCGCCCGAACGACAGCAACCCCTGGTTGATTCGATCGAGCGTAACGCGCACGAAGGGGAGCGGAGTTTGCTTCTCGATAGCGGTTCCGACGGTCTTCGGCTCACAAGTCTTCCGGTCGAACTTCCCACAAGTGGTCGCTTGAGCGTCTCTGTCTGGCTCCGCGTCGACGACCTGCGGCAACAGCCGACCATGCGCCTGGCACTCATCGGCAAGCATCACGGGCGCGACTATTACCGATATGCGGAGTTGGGGCCCCGATCGGGTGTCTCTGGTTTGACCGAATCGTGGTCGCAGTTTCTGTTCCCCGTAACCGACTTGCCACTCGATGGACTCACGGAACTCCGGGTTCAGTTTGAAGTGCGCGATGCGGGAAAGGTATGGATCGACAACGTCGAGTTGTTCGACCTGTGGTTTACCGAGAACGAACGCGTTGAGTTACTCAAGATAGTGACCACGGCGGGATTGCGACTGGAGAACAGGCAATATGCCGACTGCCTGCAGTTGCTCGAAGGCTATTGGCCTCGGTTTCTGGACGATCATATCACGCTGCCAAAAAACACGACGGTGCGAACCGATCCCGTCCAACAACAGGATCCTAGAGAAGCCCGTCGCGCACCTGCTTCCCAGCCCAAGGGGTTCCGCGAGCGTCTCAACAATCTGTTGCCAGAGACCTTGCGATTCTTTTAGAGTCGTCTAGACGAGCTGATTTTCGGGCGTGGAAATACTATCCTGGTGGCCAACCCATGCCTCGACCGCCCATCACGTGTAGGTGCAGATGGTCGACGGTCTGCCCTCCGTCGGCTCCGCAATTGATCACCACGCGATACCCACCCGACAGCCCCAACTCCGCGGCTACTTGTTTTGCGACCAACAGAAGGTGGCCCGCCAGTTCCTTATCGTCTTCCTTGAAACCGTCTAGCGAAGAGATCACTCGCTTGGGGATGACGAGCACATGGACCGGGGCTTTGGGGGCAACGTCGTGAAACGCCAGACATCGGTCGTCTTCGTACACGATGTCGGCGGGAATCTCTTTGTCGATGATTCGCTCGGATATTGTCTTGTCGCCCATCAGTTCTCTCCGACTCCGATCAACATCGCCAAGCCCCTCGGCTCAAGAATGCCACGGCTAGATTGAATCCAACGGAATCGACTCGTCGATCAGCAGCACGGGCAGGTCGTCGACAATCGGATACAGCACGCGATTGTCCTCACGGACCAATCCACCGGCAAGGGGCTCATCGACCTTGGTGCCCGAGGTACTCATTACACGACCCGCTGTGATTGCTTGATTTAGCCGATCGAGAAGTTTTGTGTCAGCCAGTCGGAGCCGCGACTTGTCTTGCGGGCAACGTAAGATTTCCAGCAGATCTTCGCCGATCATCGTCCTGTGCTCCTTGGCAAGGTGACTTTTCAACCGAAAACGAAGGTTCGACCCGTCAGCGTGTCGAATCTGCCAGCGTTTTGCAAGATCCCCGGTTCGATCGATCCACCCGCCAGAACATAAGCAATGCTGGCATCTCGCACGATCAGGCTAATCCAACTCAGTCATTCGTGCCGATGACTGGAGACGAGGGACCGTCATGCTGGTGCCGGTGCTGATATCAAGGGCTTGATGTCACGCGCCAACTCCACTTCGACTCGCTGCGGTGCGTCGTTGACGGTCCTCTAGGGGTAAGATACGGACGTCGATTCGGAGGGAACCGATGACTCTGCGAGCATGCGTATTGGCGGCAACTGTTGTGACCATGGCGGTTACGGCACATCTTAAGGCTGACGACATACGTTACTACCAAGGTGACGACGGTCAAACCTATCGCGAAACCCGGCGAATCGTGCAACGCCCCGTCAGCGAGACCCGCGTTGAAGAGCGCGAGGTTCCGATTTATCGCGAACAGTTGACCACACAGTACGTCGACTCACAACGCACCTATGTTACCCCGGTGACAGAATATCACTGGGAGACACACCTGAAAGGTCGCTGGAACCCGCTGGTAGCTCCCTACTTCCAGCAGCGACTTGTCCCGCGAACACGCTGGATCACTCGAACAGAACCGATTCAGGTTCCCGTCGTACGCCGCGAAATGGTAGCTGGCACGCGAGTTGAGCGATTCCCCGTGACCACCCGTCGCTTCGTCGAAGAAGAGCAAATCAGCCGTGTGGCGATCAATGATGGACCCGCATCGAGTGATCCGTTCGCATCGTCCACCGCGGTGGCGCGTCGCCAGCAAATCGGCAGTGTGAAGCTCGACAACAACCCGCCTCGACGCGGCGCCAGCACCGATTGGCAAATGTCGCGACGCTAGTTGGATGACACTTCACAATGTTCGTCACCAAGATCGAAACCGAAGAAAAGACGCCCTCACGAGCCATGCGCGCTACGCGCTTATCACCGAACCGGTGTTGAGGCTTCGGGACAGCGTCTCTTGTCTTCTCGACAGCGATCTCTACGAAGATCGTGTGCGTCGACGGGACCGCGATTTCGGCTTGGGCGGCGAAGTACCCCATTCCTTTGTCAGCGATTCAAACACCTCGGGCGACTCGTAACGGACAACATCATCGCCATCGGGCATGGGACCGATCAGACCGCGAAACACGGGCATGCCACGAAGTTCCAGGTCGGTACTACAATCGTCGACGCCGATCTGCGTGTGTAGCCGCATCACCGATTCGGCACGAACGTAATCCTTGACGCGAATTTTTCCATCCGATGCGCGTGTGACCACGCGAAATACTTCTTTAGCCATGGCAGGTGGTTCCTCATGGGGCAGACTCGCGAAGTTAGGCGAGCTATGCCATGATATCGGACACCTGACAGCATCAGATGCAAGCATTCGAGGTGGCGTGCCTTATCGCGCAGAGACGCAAGAATCGGCAAAGATAGACCGCCAAGGAAGTCCGTTACCAACCGTCAATTCGAGTGCCAGATAAAGCGGTCGAATCGAGTTTACGAGACCACATCGGCCTCTTCGGGCGTTTCAGTTGGCTCGGTGGGCCAAGTTCGCGAAAGCAAATAGTCCAACACCATGTGCAGATCGGTGTTGGTGATAATGCCGACCAAGGCGCCGTCGGACATGATTACCGGCAAACAACTAATACCGTGACTGACCATCACCGCTGCCGCACGCTGCAAAGGCTCCTGCGGCCCGACACTGATAATATCAGTGCTCATGATTTGCGCGGTGGTAATCTGCTTGAGCAGGTTCTCATCGGGATACTCCGTAGGACCGAAACAGCGGATCACATCGCGATCGCTGATCACGCCTTGTAAGCGTCCGCCTGCGTCCGTCACCAAAATGTGTCGTGCACCGCGGGCGTGAATCAGTCGGGCCAACTCGAGTACCGTCATGTCGTCCGGTACGGCAAGCGGCGCAGGTGTCATGACATGCGCAACTTCGGGACCACTTTGGTTCGACGTGAGATCAATCGAATCGAGTGTGTGATGAACAATGGCAAGCTTCGCCTCTAATCGATCCACTGCGCAGTATCCTTTTCACCGGCCCGTTGTTGTTTCTTGAACGAAGTAAGATCGGGAAATTCGTGGCGAAAGGGATCTTGGGCAAGACGCCGAGCAGACTGCTAGGCACCCCTTGTCGGGAACAATTCTCCGCCATCATCACGACGATCTCACGCACCGCAACGCTAGGTCACGACACGGACCCTGGCAAACGTCGTCGTCGCTTGCCGATGAGCCAATGCTCGACAAGAAGAGACCGGCAGTAGCGAGTAACCGGGTTCTCGGGTCTGTCCGGCAATGCCGCAGGATCAACCAGACTGACCGATCGAAGATTGCCGTGGCCGTTCCAACGTGCCACATGTCTGCCGCCCCCTGTCGATTCTATCTCGTTTCTGGAATAACGTCCCATTCCGGGACATTCTGGCCCTGTTCCTGAGCCGATCAAACTTTTCCGTTTGCAAGGCACTTCTCCTAAACCGCTCGTCAGACTCATGTTCTGATCCAATCGCCAGTCTTCCGTCCGTTTTGGCACGCCGGTTGTTACTACTGGTTAAGCATCAAGTGAGAATCCAACAAGAAACCAACTCCCGCAAACAAATCGAACCATCCAAGAGTTCAGCAGCACGATAAACGTTGAAAATGCGAAATCGTGGGGGTTTCTCAGGCAGTGGAACAGAGAGAGGCCCCAAACGGGTGCCGGCCATTTGCGGCTGGTACCCGTTTTCTTTCTTTCGTGCGCGCGACTTTTCCCGCACCCGGTACCTTGCCGGTTTCTCGGCGATTTGATCCAATACTTCGGATTAGGATTCCGTGCGTCGGCACTCAGGATGAGAAATTTCGCAAGTCATGAAGAAACACTGGCGCATTCGCCCCCACGACCCACAACGTATCGACACGTTACGCCGTGCCATTGACGTTCCCGCGTTCGTGGCACAACTGCTTATCAACCGAGGGCTTCAAGATCCTCAACAAGCGCGTGGCTTTCTCGATGCCCGACTGAGCGGACTTCGCGATCCCAACGATTTGCCGGGGGTTCCGCAGGCAGTGGAGGTCATCTTTCGCGCGATCGCCGACAAGAAGCGGATCGTGGTCTACGGCGATTATGACGTCGACGGAATGACCGGTACCGCCCTGTTGTGGCAATGCTTGAAAATGCTGGAAGCCGACGTCGGTTACTACGTGCCCCATCGACTTGACGAAGGTTACGGGCTGAACGAAGAAGCCTTGAAGACGTTGGCCTCTAGCGGCACTTCTCTCGTGGTGACGGTCGATTGTGGAATCGCCAGTGTCCACGAAGCGCAGGTCGCCGCAGAGTTGGGGATCGAACTCATCGTCACCGACCATCATCAGATGGCAGAGAAATTGCCAGAGGCGGCGGCCATCGTCCATCCGCGTCTGCCGGGCAGCAGTTATCCATTTGGTGAGCTATGCGGAGCGGGGGTTGCCTTCAAGCTGGCCTGGGCACTGTGCCAACGTGCGTGCGGCGCCAGAAAAGTCAGCGAGCGGATGAAGAACTTTCTCATGCAATCGGTTGCCTTGGCAGCAATGGGCACGGTGGCCGATGTGGTGCCGTTGGTTGACGAGAACCGCATTATCGTTCGACATGGTCTGCTAAGTTTGAAGGAGCGACCGTGCCTTGGTTTGGCGACGATGATGCGCGTTTGTGATATCGCGAATAAGAAAAGCTTCAACAGCGAAGATATCGGCTTCATGCTCGCTCCGCGGCTAAATGCATCGGGACGTTTGGGGCAAGCCCAGTTGGCTGTCGAGTTGCTCACAACGCAATCGGAAGAGCGTGCTCAGGCTCTGGCTGAGTATATCGAGGAACTCAACAGCAGCCGGCAGAGCCTGGAACGCAGCATCATGTTGGCGGCCAACAAACAGGTCAAGAACCAGTTTGACGCAGAGAATGATTCGGCGTTGGTGTTGGCCGACCGGGGTTGGCATGCCGGGGTGATTGGAATTGTCGCCGGCCGTCTCGCGGAAAAGCATCATCGCCCTGTGGTGATGATCTCGATCGACGAACTGGGCATTAAACCCGCGGTCGGTTCGGCCCGTAGTGTGCCGGGCTTCGATCTGTACCAGGCGCTGTCCCATTGTAGCGAACACTTGATTCGCCACGGAGGACACGCCGCGGCGGCGGGAATGAAGATCGACCCCGATCGTATCGACGCGTTTCGGGAAGATTTTTGCGAGTATGTGGCCGCCGAAATCTCGTCTGAACAACAGGTGGCCGATCTTTGGATCGACGCCGAGGCGCCGCTCAGCGCGTTCACGTTGAGTTCCGTTGCGCAGATCGATCAGCTTGCTCCCTTCGGGCAAGGCAACCGCCGTCCGATGCTCTGCGCGACGGGCGTCGATTTAGCCGAGGCTCCGAAGCGCATCGGCGGAGGAGGACGTCACCTTGCATTGAAACTCTCGCAGCACGGCACGCAAATGCGCGCCGTGGCGTTTGGCGGTGGCGATTGGGCCGATGAGTTAGAAGCCGCCGGAGAGTCGTTGTCGATCGCTTTCCGCCCTTATATCAACGAGTTTCGAGGTTACCGCAACGTCGAACTCCAACTCGCCGACTGGCGGCCCGCCAACGCCGACGACTGAATTGCAACGTGCGAGTCGCGGTGAACACCCATTCTCAGAGAACGTTCAAGGTGTCATCAGGCAATTCCGGGACATCGGTTGGGTAGAAAGAGTCCAACACGCGGGGCTCCGCAAGCGGGGTGATTTCGTACAGCACCAGCCCCACCAACTCTTTGCGGAAGAGATGAAGCCCGCTCCACCAAGATGGTTCTTCGGGATGCGTATCGTACGGAAGCCTGTCGACGAAGACGATCACAGACTCACCTTCGACATGCGCTAACATCGCGGTGGTGTTGTGTGTTAGGCCTTTCAGATAAGCCAAGCCGATCATGTTGCCTTCGGGAATGGGTTTGAGGAGCAGTGCTTGGCCCTGTCGGCGTTGAAATGTTTCGGCAAACTGACGGTCATCTTCACAAACCCAGTCTGGTTGAAATCCGCTTTCAACGCTTTGTTGATAGATGTCCTTCAGGGCAAGCTTCTGGTATCCGGTGTCGGTCTTCTTGTCAAAGACAAACCAACTGACGAAGCCCCAGGCCACACTGGCGGCAAGGGCTGCGAAGAGCAGGCGACGACGTTGCGTCGTGGTTTGCCGAAGGTCGGTTTCCTCCGTGGACGCAGGAACTGGTTTTTGACGAGAGGCTTCATGCCTGACTCTCTCCAGCAGATTTACCGGTATTGCAGGGGCCGTGAACATGCGGCTCAGCGAGTCATCAATCTTGTGTTGTACTTCGAGTTCCGCGCGCAACGCTTTATCACCCGGCAGCACATTCTCGAACGCCATTCGTTCCTCAGGCGCAAGCTGGTCGTCAAGGTAAGCGTCCAGACGTTCGCTGGGGTGTCGATCAATGGCTTTGTCAGGATCGCTCATGGGTCATTCGCGCGGGATGGCTAGTCGGAATGATCATGTGACAGACATTCACGCAGCAGACACTTCGAGCGGTGGACGTGGCTCATTGCCGGATTCTTGGACAACATCCTCGGCTTGATGACGATCCCCCAATATGGCGGCAGCTAGTGCCCAAAGTCGGCTGTAACACGGCTGAAACAGCGCAACAAAATCCTCCTTGCCCAGCGGTTTCCCCCGGGGCACACTCTGCCTCTGATGCCGGTGAATGATGACAGGCCATATGCATATGTCCCGTAGGCACCGTTTCCTTGCAGGTGGCGGCAAGAAAACTACTTCTAGGAGGCCGAGAGGATCGAGAGGCAGGCCCCAGTTCGTCTGGAACTTAACGCCTCAGAGTTCGTCGTAGGGAAGCTCGAACGTATCTCCTTGCGACTCGATATACACGTGCTGATCGGCGGGGCAGTAAAACGGACCAGTCGCGGCGCCTTGGATTCCGCAGGCAGAGCGAACCTGGTCACGAAACAGGACGAGTATTGGCTCGCGATACGGTTTCCCTAACCCGCGGAATAGATCAGTCCAAACCTCTTCTGTATCGGCCAACACGACCGACACAAAGTGGGCTAACTCGTCTTTCTCGGCGTCGGCTTGCGGAAGGCCGTTTTGCTGGGCCGGCGGAATATTCTGCATTTGTTCCAGTAAAGGGTGGGGGTCGCCGCCGAGGAAGATCACGACCGGGACCAAAATGATCCCAAAAAGACCGCCCCCCACGGTGGCCGCTCCGCGCTTCGATCGGCGATCTTCCACGTTCTCGCTACGGCGTCGTCCTTTCCAACGCATCGATATCACTCTCCTTCGGCCATCGAAACCTGAATGGGTTCAGCGATCGCCAAGATACTACTTATCCGACACCCTCTCGGATCTTGTTGTTCATACGGCGGCCGCAATCGAGCAGTTAGCCGCTCTGTTTCCCGCCACGATACGGTGGTTTATGCTAGAGGCCGCTAGAAATCGGTTGAGACTTCGACGTGCGTTCAACATGCCGGGCCACATTCCTCAACATAAGAGAATCTACCAGAACCATCCTGCAAGGAGCATGAAATACTATGAATCGATTGGCTATCAGAGAAGGAAACTCTCAATGACCCGGCGACCAATGGTCCTAGCAATTTCCTTTGCCGCGTTTCTCGTTGCGACAAGCGGCATTGCTGGGTCGCAAGAGATCGATCCAAAGGCACAACACGAAAAGGCCGGTGACGCATCGCCGATTCTTGATGTGACGGTTGAAATCGACTTCGGCGAAGACGTGGGCCAAAACTTCGGTTCGCTGTTTGAGGTGTACGACGACGAGGGAAACGTCATCGCCGGAGCAGGATTTGTCGGAGCATACAACACGTATCCGCGGAGCGACCGCGGGCGATTGCACTTCTTCATCAAGCCAAAGCAAGTGGCGTACGCTGTCGAAACACTGCCGCGCGTGAACAACCAGACCGGCGTTTATCTTTCCGAATCAGGCGAGTCGTTGCACGTCCGATCCCGCAATGGACCCGATACAGGGTTCTATCTACTCGATGAGAAGTCCAAGACATGGCAGGTGGACGATACCGTTGCCGGTTACGACGTGCGGGTCGCCGGAAAGCTGTTGCATGTGTCATCGAGTGATGTGACCTATGCCGGGAAACCCGTGTTAGCCGCGAGGAATGGTACCCGGCTTCTTGAGAACTATTACGCGGCCGGACATCTTGTGTTACGAGAACAAGACGCCGTCGAATCGGACCAGTCGAATCGACTCGTTGCCTGTCGCTGGTCACCATACGAAGACCAAGACGTAGTCGACCCAGTCAGCGGTGTGGCGATCACGCTGCGATCGCACCGCGAGTTTGTTTACGCCTTCGGCCAACTCGACCGCGAGATTCTGGCGGCCACGAATACTGGCGGCGTGTACGTCTTCGACGGCACGACATGGCGGGTGATTGTCGAGCCAGGTCCGCACAGTTACCAAGTCTACTCGATGCTCAACTATTACGACCGCCTGCTGCTGGGTCACTATCCGACGGGTGAGCTTTACGAATATGACGGCACCCAACTGCGGCACCTGCCCAACTGGCCGCCGGTAATGCCGGGCGTGTCGAATCGGGCTCGCGAGGCGCAGACGTTGACAATTTATGCGGGCGATCTTCATGTGGGCGTGTGGCCATGGGGTGAGGTGTGGCGGCATGATCACAACGATTCCACGTGGCAGTTCGCCCGTCGCATGTTCACGCACCCCGAACCGACCGATGCGACGACGCATCCATATGAAAGCGAAACCGGCGCAGTTGCACCGGTGGCGAACTTGTGGGGACAACGGGTCACAAGCCTGGTCCCCTTCGAGAAGTCGCTCTATGTGTCGACGTCGTCCAAGGGGGGGCCGGAGTTCGACCCAAAGTTCGAGTTCCTTGCCGACGGCAAGTGGAAAGACTATGGCCGTGTTTACCGACTTACCTTGCCAGGGCAACTCTCAACAGCGGTCGACTGGCATGACGGGCAGACTACGTTGCGCTGCACACTCACCAACAGCGAGATGACGATCCGACAAGACGGTGTCGTCAAAGCGACGTTAGCGGTCGATGCCAACAAACTACTTGTGGCGCGACCAAATCGCATTGCCTGGGGGCGCGGCGTGTATGGGAAGCTTTCCGGCGATATGATCTCCCGGCAATCGAACCTTGATCGCTCGTACTTGGGGGCCTACTTGAACTTTTCGCAGCTCTTTGCTTCGCTCACAACATCGCCCGAGCGAGAGCAGGCACTTGATGCGGCGCTGGATCGTTTTCGCTCCAGCGGGCTCAACACGGTGATGCCCTATGTAACTTCAACCTCGGGAACGGCGGCTTATCCGAGCGACATTATCACTGAGCACCAATATGGTGATTGGGATCCATTGGCCTATCTAATGGCTGCGGCCCGTGAGCGTGGGTTAGACGTGCATCCCGTCTTCTGCGTGCTGTCGTGCGGCCACGACGAGCCGCGAGGCATTCTGCTGCGACACCCGGACTGGGCCCTGCGGACTCCAGAGGGCGCGCCGATGGGGCACATTTGTCCCGCCAATGCCGCTGCCCGTCGCTGGCTGACGTCGGTCATCAGTGAAGTAGTCACGCGGTATCGTCCTGACGGCGTGATGCTCGACTATTTGCGCTACTACAACCGCCCGACGCGGCTTGACGCCCAAAGCGAAGCTGCGTTGGAGGCCTATCAGGAACAGCATCCTAACGTTGAAGCGAACGTGCTCGAACAACGTTTCCGCGAACGGGAACTAACGAAGTTGGCCCGATCGATCAGCCAAGGGGCACGCCAGAATCGGCCAGACTTACAAGTGGCGATCTATTCCTGGGGCCCTCACGTGGCAAGCAACCACCGCGTAGCACAAGCGTGGCCCGGCTGGTCGCGCAAGGGGTACGTCGATATGGTCAACATCTCGGGATACTGCTATCCCGACAACTACGGTGAGCGTTATCTCGATGTTTTCAGCAGCCGCATTGGCGATGCCGTGCGTTTGAATCAGGACGCACACGGACTGGCCGATATCACGTTCTGCTTAGGCATTGCAACGTCCCACGGCAGAATCCAGGCGGCAAGTTGGATCGATGATTACCTCTCTCGCGCTGCCGCGGCGGGCGCGAGCGGCACGGCGTTCTTCACCTGGTCGCGCGCCGAGCCGTATCTAGACGAAGTCGACGCCGGCAGATACATCCCCCGCTTTGTCCAGGCAGCGAAAAGATAGCTGGCACCGCAGGCGTCTGGAATTCTGGAAAGCGAACCTCACCGAAGAAGAGCATCGCACTCTATCGCCGATGACGAGCTTGAACCGCGATCGCTTAGGGCTATGGATCGTCGGTCGTGTTGGTCGGAGGATCACTCGATCGACGAAGTTGCAAGGCGGCTCCAAAGCTCTGAACCGCTCATGCGAAAGGCTGCTTCGTGGGGACAGGCGGTAACGCAACTAACCTCTCCGTCCAAGCCTGCGGCGCCGACGGACTCGCAAAGATCACAGGTTGTGGCCCTCGGCTTCCCGTCTTGTTCGATCATGTTGATGTTCCCATAGGGGCAGTTATTCGCACAGAGGCTGCATCCGATGCAGTGGCTCTCAATTTTGATCTCCAGCGACCTGCCACGATGGATCGCGTCGACGGGGCAGCCGACCAGGCAATAGGGGTCTTCACACGAACGGCATGCGCTAGCCACGAGAAAATGTTCGATCCTCTTGCCATCGCGGATGAGTCGAGTGGTACCTTGATGGGTGTCCGCGCAGGCCTTCGTACACTCATCGCAACGCGTGCAGCGAGCCAAGTCGAGCACGAGCAGTTTCTGGGCGTTGAAAACGCCTTGATGGACAAAACTCTCGCGCCGCAGCGAATCGGTCGTCGGCAGTTTTGCGTCAGTCTCGCGGTAGTAACGGTAGCGCGCGATGAACTCGTCTCGAACTTCGGGAAATTCAGTCAGCAGCTCTTGAAACGCAGCCTCTTTGAGACAGAAAATCTCGACATGGTCGAGGGCGTTGCAGTTTGCTCCGCGCCGCCCCGTGCTGCTGCGCCTTGCCTCGGGCAACTGTCCAAGAAGTGAGTCGCGCATGCCCTCGAGGAGCGCGATCTCACCAAAATATTTGCCTGACCCCAGGTAACTGAGGACGCGTGTCTTGCCATGGTCTTCTTGCCAGAACTTGACGTACCCGCTGCGCACGACGTACAGAAACTTGCTCTTCAGATCCTTACGAAAAATGGGATCTCCAGGAGCTACAAATAGCAGCTCGATGTTGGAACGCAAGAATTCAACACAGGCTTCGAGTCGGTCCCCGTCGAGACCGGAAACGAACGGTAGCTCATGCATTTCCCTTACTTTGGCCCGTTGTTCGTAAATGTTTCGCAACTCCTCACGAGCCTTGGGATCGCGAAGGAGCATGTAGAGAATGTTGTGGCGAATTTCAATAAACTTGCAGCCGTCATCCAGCGGCACGACCGTCGCGGTCCGCGGCCTATAATTCATGCAACTCATTTCTCCAAGGATTTCCGTCTTGGAGAGTTCCGAATCATTCGGATCGATGTGTTCCTCATCTGGGGTACGGATGCCAATGAAGGTTCCATGCTTGGCACTTAACTTGTTGATCGCCTCGGCCAGGTCTTGCGGCGGTTGGACGCGAGACCCGGACTCCGTGATGGGTGATGGTCTCGCGGCAGCGCTGTTCGTCGTGTTGCGAAAACGATCGGCGAATAATTTGCCCAGCACTCCGGCAAAAATTCCCTGAGGCGCTTCGGCATGTTTCGATTCTTCACGCTTATCGAAGATGCCGTAACGGCCCCTGAGCAAGATGTAGGCGGTCGAACCGTAATCACCCTGCAGGCACAGCGGCTTGTTCTTGCCTGGTGACTTCTTGGATGTGGTGCTGTCGAGCGACCAGAGTACCGCTGCTGAAGCATTCCAATCGAGGAATTTAGGCGAGATCTCGCGAAAGAAGCGATGCATTTTCTGAAGTTCTTGGCCCGAGATGTACTCCGCGCCGAGTTTTTTGCAATCAACGGCCCAGTCAGAGCGGAACTCTGCCGTCGGCTTCAGGGTCAGCGCATCGGTTGGACAAGAAATCATGCACTCGCCGCACGATACACACGAAGATTCTCCCATCGGTTGGTTGAGGTCGAAGGCAATCTGACTTCGAAATCCCTTGCCATGTTTTCCGATCACGTTGTTGAGCTTGATCTCGTCACACGCTCGAACGCAGCGGTTGCAGAGAATACAAGCTTCGTGGTTGACGAGCATCAAGTGTGACGACTCGTCCAAAGGCTTCGTCCGCTTCGGAGAAGAGACATGACGGAGCTCGAGCATGTCGTCTTTGAATCGATCGGTGAGTTTGAGCAGTTCGTTCTCGGTGTCCGTCTCGGAGTCGCTCTCGGACGAATGTTTTTGTGGATGGTTTTCCTTCAGAAGTGACAAGAGCGTTCCGATCGTCTTACGGAGATTCCTCACACGATCGTGTTGTGCCTTGGTCGTGTTGACCTCCATCCCCTCTTTGACAGGATGCCAGCAAGCAGGCACGGGCTTGTTGCTGAACTCCATCTTGCCGGTCTTGTCGGGCTTCCCGACGAGTACACTGCACACACGACACACGCCAGCAGGACGCATGTGATCTTGGTGGCACAGAACCGGAATTGGGTGTTCGTCGCCCGCACGATCGACATATAATTCTTGTACGGCGTCGTAGATGGTGGTATCTCGGGGAATCGGGTGACCCTGCTCGTCGCGCAGAATATTGCCCTGCGAGTCGGTCGAAGGTCTGGCCTTCATGACCGTAACCAGTTCGTCATCGACGATCACTTGAATTGGTTTCTCAAAATCCTGAAAACTCGGCCCCTCGTAGCGGATGAGCTGCCCGTCGAACCCTCGGGCAAAGAAGGACTCGTCGTCCCAGAGCAAGGGTTGGTCGTCCACTGTGTCGGGGTTGTTCGCGGGACCGGTTGCCAAAACGTTTCTCCCGTTGGAGTGTGTGAGCCGACAGTAGTTTCAGGAAAGATATTGCTTTACATCATTGGGAAAGTAATCGAGTAGAGTTTGCAGCGGGGCTGCGGCGACCGCTCCTAGACCGCAGATCGAGGTGAGCTGCATCACCTCACCAAGCTGTTTGACTTGGTCATGAACGACCGTGCATTCCTCGCTGTCGAAACGTCGTTGATGAAGGATTTTCGCCCAATCCGCCATCTGCTTCGATCCTAAGCGACAGGGGACGCATTTGCCGCATGATTCGTCGCGATAGAATTCGGAACAAGCGACCGCCTGCGAAACCAAGTCGGCCCCCTCGGCATATACAACGATTCCCGCGCCGAGCATCACTTTCATGATTCGAGACGTTTTGATATCCAAAGTCATTTCTAAGAGATCGAACGTGTCGGAACCCGCAGGCAGCGTCTTGACAAAATCTTCTGGAAGCGCGTCGCATGGCAAGAACCGAGGGAGGAAACCGGCGGATGGCCCTGATAGGGCAAGTGCCTTGACCTCACGGTCTTCAAGCATTCCCCCAGCGTGATATCCGATCAGCTCGCCAAGGGTCGTACCAATTGCCACCTCATAGACGCCCGGCTGCTTGACATCTCCACTGATGGAGAAAAAACGCCGCCCTTGGGATGGTGCTTTACCCTGTTCGGCGTACCAACGCCCCGCCGTGTTTCGATCAGGGGAATCAGGATCGGCTGTGATTTCGTCTGGCAGATTGAGCAGAATTGCCGGAACCCAACTCAACGTTTCGACATTGTGCAGCAGTGTCGGCATGTCCCACAGGCCGTTGGTTTGCAGCTCGGGGGGACGATTTCGCGGTTCACTTCGTTTGTCCTCCAATACCTCGATAAGAGCTGTTTGCTCGCCGCAGATGTATCCCCCGGGGCTGGTCACGACCTCCAGATGAAAGTGGCTTCCGGAGCCCAGAATGTTGTCACCACATGCGCGTTTGGCGACCGCCTCGGCAATCTCGCGCCGCAGGGCATGTATCTGGGGCTCGAACTCATGACGAACGTAGATGTACCCTCGCTCTGCACCGACGACGAGCCCTGCCAGGACCATGGATTCGATGAGAAGATAGGGAAACCGCAGGAGCAGCTCGCGGTCCTTGAAGGTACCCGGCTCACTTTCGTCGGCGTTGCAGACAATGTACTTCCGCTTTCCGCGAGCATTGCGGACATCGTTCCATTTCTTATAGGCGCGGCCACCCGCTCCACCCATTCCGAGTAGTCCGGCCTCTTGCAAGGCGGCGATCACGGCGTTCCCGGCCAGGAGCATGGCGATTTCTTTCACCGACGGCTCGGATCGCACTGTCTGGAGAAGACGCGGATGGTCGATCGTCGAGTCCGTCGGCACCTCGGCATTCCGGCTTTCAATCTGGCCGCGATCCTCCTGCATGGCAGCCCAGTGCGGCTCGATTTCTTTCTGCGCGCGATCGCGCTCGTCGGGCGACGTTTCCAACTCGACACGCCGCGTTTCGACATCCTTAAAAAACTGTTTGATCGCCCGATACCGCTCTTTTGCAGATTCATTCTGATAGGGGTCAATTTTCCATTGGTCCATGTTGGTATTGATTGTGGGTTCATGTGCAGGCCCTTGGGGAGAACGACCGTTTGCACATTCCTCGATCAACTTTGAAATATCTTCCTTCTTTATTTGGGCGTAGATGGGCGGCTCGTGCTCCGCGGAGTGAGACGAATCGTGATCGTAGAGCAGGGCGGCTGGGGCATGATCGCATTGGCCCAGGCATGGCACCCCGCTGATTGTGAGCTTGGCAGGCTGTTTTCCATTCGAGCCGGGTGCGATCCTCTTGCCACACTCCGACTGCGCCCAGGCAAGCAAATCGCGGCTACCACGTAGCGCACAGGTCATCGTGTTGCAGATGTGCAGCTCAACTTGCGGAGGCGGTTCGCTGCGGAAATGCGGAAAGAATCTGGCGACATCTTCGATCTTATACAGCGGTACCGCCAGACGATCAGCGACCTCGTGAAGTCGCTCGTCCGACAGGTAGCCGTGCTCCTGCTGCACTCTCTGGAGTTCTTTGATGATTTTCATGGTTGACTCTTAGCCGACTACCAGTAGCGAACGGCCATCCAGGCATGCACGATCATTAGCACCAACAGCACTGCGGATAGGGATAGATGCACCGGGATCCAACCGTGCAGCCAGTAATTCAAACGCCGCTGCCGATCGATCTGTCGCCGCTGCCGGCACCAGTCTTGGAGCGCATCAACGATCGGTTCCGCATTGGGTTCCACGCGTTTGCGCAGCTCGGTAAAGAAGGCCATTGCCCCTGGTCGGCTGGCCAGGAGGTTTCTTTTGCGATCGCCCTCTAGATAGGGATCGACGATCTCGGCATATGCCTTGAACAGCTCGGCAGGATCACGCAACTCGACGCCTGGATCATACTTGTCGAGTAGCGATTGTTCTAGCTGTAGCATGGAACGAAGACGGAGATCATGACCCTGAGGCGGTTCCGCCGTCTCCACGCTCGCCGAAACGAGCGAAGCTAGAACAGCCTCCCCCATTTCTTCACGATAGACTCGGAGCATCAACTCACATGCCAGCCGACGATTCTGGCGCAACTGTTCGGGTGCCTGAGAGAGAATGATCTCTTCGGGAACTGAATCAAGTATGCGGTAGGGAATGATGTTCTGCATCAGTAGGCCGAACGCACCGCTCATGAAAACGAGAATCATCAGCCAAGCAAGCCACGTGCTCAACGTGCCACCGAAAGTGAATCCACTGTGCAAGAAGATCAGTGGCACGCAGATCATCCCCAGCCAGATGTGGATGCGCATCCACAAGTGCATCGGCCCCAGAAGACGATAGCGCCGGAGTAGTTTGCGGGGATAAAGGGCGCACTCAAACAAGACGATTGCGGCCAACACCAGACCGATCGCAAACCCGACAGGGCTGCTTCCGCCGGATTGCTCCGCGGTGAGGTACGCAAGGAACGCGATCGCCAGGATGGCCGCGCTGACGCCTGCCCAGAAGTAATGTGCCTTCGGACGCTCGCTGCCCAATATCTGCACGCGTCTTTCCTCACAGGCACCAGTTCGCAAAGCCACGCTAGCGTCACTCGACGCAGTCGCCACTTTGCCCAACTTGCCAGAAGGACCAAAATACCCCCACGCAAGGGGTGTGTCAAATTTGGAGATTCACCACTGAGTACAGCAAGAGAATGCTCGAACCTGCGGCTGCTTGTTTCAGCAGAACAGAAAGCTGCCAGCCGCGACTTCAGCGCCGCGATGTGCGTGGGCGAAAGGACTCGAGGAGCGGGGCGGGTAGCTGTGCTGGGCCAGCGGGATGTTGGCGACGAGGTTGCCCATAGATCGGGTCGTTGGGGTCGTCACTCACCTGGAGCAGGCTGCCGTCTGGCCGCAAGTACAGTTTCCGCTGCTCATCAAGATCGAGAGGCCGGGCACCAACCCGACCGAACACCGAGATTTGGTTCCCGGATTCGTCGACCGCGCGATCGCGGTCGACACCCCGGGCCACGGCCAGGGCGTGACCATCCTCAATCTCATAGGTGGCGATCAGACGCGGAGTGGGGCGAGGGCTGAAGCCATCGTTGCCTGGCGTCTCGGGTGAAGTCAACTGCACGATCCGCAATCCATGACAACCATCGGCCACATAGGCGAACTGACTGACGTTGGTGATTCCTAGCTTGACGTCGTGGACGTCGTTCATCTCACCCTCCGCGTCGAACACCTGATCGACGAACGGCTGCTCGGGATTCGTAATGTCGACGATGACCAGCCCGTCATGTCCTCCTGCAACATATGCATAGGTACGGGCCAGATAAACGTTGTGGGCTTCTTCCAGGGGAAGTACGACCAGCGGTGCCGGCGCGGAGAGATCCTTGGCGTCTAGTATCTTGAGCCCCTCGTGATCGCAGACAAACACATAGCGGAACTGCGCGGCCACGGCCGTCGGACAATTGACATAAGGTGCTCCGAGAACCGAAGTGACAAACGGGTGCTTCGGATCCTCCAGCGACACAACCACTAGCCCTGCATTGCAACAGACGTAAGCGTAATGGCCGATGATCGACACGCTCTTGGCTCCATTAAGCAGCCCATCTGGGTTGAAGGTCAGTTCGCGCTTGAGATAGTTGTTCGTTGGGTTTCCGTCCAACAGCGTCCCGGCGCCTACCAGGATCAGCCCTTCGTATTTGTCGGAGACATAGAGATAGCCGTAGAGGGCATGGACGCTCGGTTCTTCATTTTCTGGAAAGTGGGTTCGCGTCGGGTCAGGGGCTGTTGTCGCCGGTGCGGCGATGCCCGTGGCGTACTTCGTACGGACGAAGAACCGTTGCCCTAGCGGACTGACTGGAGCCGTTGTGATGCGTTCGGAAAAGGCTTTGTCATCAATGAATGCGATGTCGAACACCCGCAGGCCCGCGGAGCCGCAGGCGGCATAGAGATATTCACCACGGTTTTGCACGGCGAGTATCTCGGGTTTTTTGAACGGCTTGAGGAGCTGCTCCACGATGTCCCGTCCAGGATGTTCATGGGCGTGCTCTAACTCTCGGTCGCGCTCGATGTGTTCTTCGTAGCGTTGCGGAAACGCGATCTCATGCAAGGTGCTGCCGATGACGGCCTGCGGCGCGGCGCGCTCGGTCGCTTCAACGGCGTAAAAGCCATGCTCTCCCGCGGCCACCCAGCAGTATCGGCCGATGAAGTTCAAGGCACCGGTGCCCTGCATGAGCAACTGCGTCATAATTGCGTTGTTGTCGTTGGCGGTCGACGGATGACAGTCGGTACAGCTCTTGGTCTCATACGGACCGCTGCCGCGCACGGTGTGTGGCACGTTGGTGCTGAAGGCGATTCCGCTCAATCCTTCGGCCGAGATGGTCTGCTGCTGCACGTAAATCGATTCGCGATTCTGGTTGTACGATCCAACGTGAATGGCGCACGACGAACGGGCCGGGCCAATCCGGTTGCCCGTCGCGGTTCCGTCTTTGG
>CAZNXE010000061.1:0-23419 GCA_964576465.1 uncultured Planctomycetaceae bacterium | reverse complement strand
TACTCGTGAGAAACGGACCTGTGTCGACTTCCTCCCCTGGGAAAATGCTCCGCGATGCCGCCGCCGAGGGAACGATTGCCGTTCCCGGGGCGTTCAATGCCTTGGTCGGGCGGTTGATCGAACGGGCCGGTTTTAAGGCAATGTATCTCTCGGGAGCTGCGTTTTCGGCCGCATCGCTGGCGATGCCCGACATCGGGCTGTTCACACTTGGCGAGTTGACCGAAGAAACCCGACGGCTGACCCGGCGCGTTGAGTTGCCCGTGATCGTCGACGCAGACACCGGATTCGGCGAGCCGATCAACGTTGCGCGAACGGTCGAGGAGCTTGAAGCCGCGGGTGCCGCGGCCATTCAGTTAGAAGATCAGCAATTGCCCAAACGTTGCGGGCACCTTTCTGGCAAGACGCTTGTCTCGACGGAAGAGATGGTCGCCAAGATTCGCGCGGCGGTCGCCAGTCGCAACGACGCCAGCTTGGTCATCCTGGCGCGGACCGATGCCCGGGGCACCGATGGCTTGGATGCGGCGATCGAGCGAGCGAAACATTATGTGGATGCGGGGGCTGATTGGGTTTTTCCCGAGGCGCTTGCCGACCGCGAAGAATTCGAGCGGTTCTCGCGTGAGGTGCGGGTGCCGCTGGTTGCCAACATGACGGAGTTCGGCAAGAGCCCCCTGTTGCCACTGGATGATTTATCGGAGTTGGGCTACGCCGCCGCGTTGTTTCCTGTCACGCTGCTTCGCTTGGCGATGCACACGATCGGAGATGCCCTGGAAACGATTCACGAACAAGGCTCGCAGTCGACGATGATCGATCGCATGCAAACACGTCAACAATTATACGATCTGCTCGGCTACACAAATTACGAGGCAAGCGACCGAGCATATTTCACCGGAGAAACCAACCCATGAGCGAAATGATTTACAGCCCCGGTCTGGAAGGCGTTGTCGCCGGCGAAACGGCCATCAGCACGATTGCCGGAGGTCTTCAGTACCGTGGCTACTCGATCGAGGACTTGGCCGAAAACGCCAGCTTCGAGGAAGTCGCTTACCTACTGCTTCACGGCGCGCCGCCCAATGCCAAGCAGCTTGCCGAGTTCAATGCCCGAGTGGCTGCGGCAGCCAAGATACCGGGCCCGGTGATCGATTTTCTTCGTGCGATTCCCACGGACACGCCGATGATGGACGTGATGCGCACCGGAGCAAGTGCTTTGGCTCACTGGGATCCAGAGACGGCAGACAACAGTCATGACGCCAACTTGCGGAAATCCGAGCGGTTGCTTGCTCAATTTCCCGTCGTCATGGCCGCCCGGCATCGGCTGCGACAAGGGCTGGACCCCGTCGAGGCTGATCCGAAGCGAAACCTTTCCGACAACCTGCTGTGGATGCTCTCTGGCGAAGCGCCTTCGGAGCGATCGGTCAAGGCGATGGATGTCTCGTTGATTCTCTACGCCGAACATGAATATAACGCCTCGACATTTGCCGCGCGTGTGATCTGCTCGACGAAGTCCGACCTGCATTCGGCGATTACCGGGGCCATTGGTGCGTTAAAAGGCCCGCTTCACGGCGGGGCGAACGAGCGCGTGAAAGAGGTGCTCGCGGAAGTCGGCACCGCGGAGAATGCCGAGAAATGGGTCCGCGACGCGCTGGCTCGCAAGGTCCGCATCCTGGGCTTCGGGCATCGGGTTTACAAAACGGGCGATCCCCGGGCGCGTTGGTTAAAAACGCTGTGTGGAGAACTGGCCGAAGAAACCGGCAACACAAACATGGAGCAGATGGCTGAAACCATCGAGAACATCGTCACCGGGGAGAAAGGGCTTCCGCCGAATCTTGACTGGCCCAGCGCACGGCTCTATCACTATCTTGGACTGCAGGTCGATCTCTATACGCCGCTTTTTGTGATTAGCCGAGTGACCGGTTGGGCTGCCCACGTGATTGAGCAGTTGGACAACAATCGCCTGATTCGCCCCCGTGCCAACTACACCGGTGAGGTGGGCTTGCAGTGGGTTCCCATCGATCAAAGATAAGCAAGTCGGATGTTCGTGAGGCATGTCGACCGTGACGCTTGCGACGACGTTTTTTTGATCGCTTTAGAGAGAAGACGATGAAAACACACAGCACAACAATTCTAAGCGTACGGCATCAGGGTCATGTCGCGATTGGTGGCGACGGGCAAGTCACGCTCGGTACATCGATCATGAAGGCCGATGCCAACAAGATTCGTCGCCTGTTGGATGACCGCGTCATCACCGGGTTTGCCGGTAGCACCGCCGATGCATTCGCGCTGCTCGAACGCTTTGAAACCATGCTGAAAGACTATCCGAAGAACATCCCCAGGGCGGCAACTGAATTGGCCAAGCAATGGCGCACCGATCGTATGTTGCGGCGGCTCGAAGCGTTGCTCATCGTCGTCGATGCTGAATTTACGCTATTGCTGACCGGCAACGGCGATGTGATTCAGCCAACCGACGGCATTGTTGCCATTGGCTCCGGGGGTGACTATGCCCTGGCAGCCGCGCGGGCACTCGTAGCGCACACCGACATGGGTGCCAGTGATATCGTGCGTCGGGCACTGGAAATTGCCGCCCAGATTGACATCTACACCAATACCAACATTGCCGTGGAGGAACTTACGTGCGCGACCTGACTCCCCGCCAGATTGTCACCGAGCTCGATCGATTCATCGTTGGGCAGGACGACGCCAAACGTGCCGTGGCAATCGCGATTCGTAATCGCTGGCGACGGCAACAATTGCCCGAAGAGATGCGTTCTGAGGTGGTGCCGAAAAACATTCTCATGATCGGCCCCACCGGGGTTGGCAAGACCGAGATCGCTCGTCGGCTGGCCAAGCTGACCGAAGCTCCGTTCATTAAGATCGAAGCCACGAAGTTCACCGAAGTTGGTTACTACGGGCGCGACGTCGAGACGATGATCCGCGACCTTGTTGAAAACGCGATTGGTCTGGTTCGAGAGCGGGAGCAAAAGAACGTCGAGGATGTTGCCCGTCAGCGCGTGGAGCAGCGGTTGCTCGATCTGTTGGTTCCGGCGCCGGTCAGTTACGACGTGGCGGTCGACAGCCCCGACTCGCCAGAACGGCATCAACGGTCGCGGGACAAAATGCAGGCCATGCTGGCATCGGGCGATCTTGATGAACGCAAGGTTGAACTCACCCTCGAACGAAAATCGTCTCCCATGATGATCACCGGAATGGGAATGGAGCAGATGGACGTCGATCTTCAGGGCATGCTCGACAAGATTATGCCCAAGCAGTCGGCCACCAGTGAGATGAGCGTGAGTGATGCCCGGGGCGTGTTGTTCGAGCAAGAGTGTGACGCGTTGATCAACGATGAGAAGGTCAACTCGGGGGCCATCGATCTTGCCGAGAACTTGGGCATCATCTTCCTCGACGAAATCGACAAAGTGGCCACTTCCGACAGCTCGCATGGTGCCGATGTCTCTCGCCAGGGAGTGCAGCGCGACTTGCTGCCGATTGTCGAAGGCACCACGGTACAAACGAGGTACGGCAATGTGAAAACCGACCACATTTTGTTCGTCGCCGCCGGGGCCTTTCATCGGGCAAAGCCAAGCGACTTGATGCCCGAACTACAGGGCCGCTTTCCGATTCGGGTTGAGCTCCAAGATCTGACGAAGAACGATTTCGTGCGGATTCTGACGGAACCTAAAGGTGCGTTGACCAAACAATATAAGGCGCTGATGTCGACCGAAGGAGTTGAGTTGGCGTTTACCGACGATGCCGTTGAAGCGTTGGCTGATTACGCCTTTCAGGTCAATCAATCGACGCAGAATATCGGTGCCCGACGACTGTATACGATCATGGAGCGACTCCTGGAAGAGCTGAGTTTCGAGGCATCGGAAATGTCGATGGGCCGGGTCGAAGTCAACGAGGCGTACGTCAAAGAGCGTCTCGACGCGTTGAGCAATGATGAAGACCTCAGTAAGTTCATCCTCTGAGACAGCACGCTTCAGTCCTTTACGAACCATCGTGGCTCGATGTTTAGCCTGAGCGATGGCCAGATGGTGCGTTGTCTGGAGAGACGTCTAGCCCTGTCCGCCGTCTCGCAGCCAGTTGCGCCAGCGGCTCTTCGACTGCTTTGCCTCGGGTAGGTCGGTAACCAGCAGCGGCGTGTAGAACGCGACCCCCACGGCGACAACCGTGGCGATCTCTTCGGAAACCAGGGGCTCTTCCACGACCGACGATTCCGCGGCCGCTTCACCCTTCGGGGCGGGTAGAATGACCGTGGAACTGGCACCACTTGAAAAGCCAGTCCGTAATCGTTCATCCGTTACGCTCGCAGACGTAGACATCCCCGGCACGGGCAGAACCACCAGCGGTTCAAGGTCGATGTCGTACGGATCGGCATTTGCCTTCTCTTGGCGAGAACGGTTTACCGAAGCATTCATCGATCGGGCAAAGGTTTCGTGCCCTGGCGCCCAATGTTCGGTGGTTGCCCAATCAATCAATCGATCATCCCACACGGCAGCCGATGGCGTGTCGCGTTCGGTGTCGTCCGTCGAGGCATCCCCTTCGGGCTTCTCGTTATTGGTGTTGTTGGTGTCTTCGATCTCTTCGGTAGCCTGCGCGGGCGCGACGCTGTTGGCATCCTCTTCAATATTCCCGTCGTTTGGTTGCTCTTCGTCAGATTCGTCGGTGGTCCCATCATTGGGAGTGAAACTTCGACCAACCCCGGTATCAGCACCGAAAGTGATGTTGTTGTTCGGGGTGATCGGAAAACCATCGCTTAAGTCTGGCGTTGCGAGTGGACTGGCGGTCGAGGTCGTTGTCGACGAAGCAGCGTTGGGAAACAGCCCAATGATCGATGAGATCGTCGGCTGCTGGTTGGTTGCCGGCAGTCGATCGACAGGAGCGGGACCGAATCGCGAGTTGCCGATTCCGACAAATTCTCGAACGCCGGTCGACAGCACTTCAACCTCAACGACGGCAGCGGCTCCCAAACCGTTGGCCACGTCTTCGTTGACCTCCACACCAAAGCGGTGCAAGCCCACGGCAGTCGCGGCCGTCGTACGGAAGGTCACTTCCCCAGTCGTTGGGTCAATCGAAGCTTCTGGCGGGGCGTCGGCGGCAAGACGATAGATCAACGGCGACGGTGGCGTGTCAGGGTCGACGGCCCCGATGGCGAAGCGGATCTCTAGCCCGCGACGCACTTCTTGCTTCGCCACGGGGTTAATCACCGGGCTTTGGTTGGACACCGGGACGAGATTCACGGTGAACGCTTGCGTGGTCGACAGAGCGTCGGGACTGACTTCCGTCGCCCTGACGACAAACTGAAATGTTTGTGGCAACGTTTCCGGCGTCGACGTGACCGTCACGCGGCCGGTTATGCGATCGATCGAGACGACTGTTGCAGCGCCAGGTTCCAGACTAAATGCCAGCGGCGAGGTGCCCGGGGCAGGATCGATCGCCGTTACGTCAAAGAAAAGTAGATCACCGACTTCTGTTGTGAATTCCGTTGGCTGAGCGGGAAACACCGGCGGCAGATTCGGCGGCGCGGTGATTTCGACGGTAAACGTTTCGGTCGCGCTAAGCGCATCCGCACTGATTTCCGTCACGCGGACGACAACATCAACCGTTTGCGGAGGTGTTAGACGCTCGGGGCTCACCGTCACTTGACCGGTGAAGGGGTCAATCGCCACGAAATCTGGCGTGCCAGGTTCCAGACTGAATGCCAGCGGCACGGGTGAGTCGTCTGGATCAATCGCCGCCACGTCAAATAAGAGTGGCGCGCCGGCTTCGGTCGTGAAGGCCATCGGTTGGTCAGGAAACACTGGTGGCAGGTTTGGCGGTGTCGTGATTTCAACGGTGAACGTCTTGGTGGTCGTAAATTCGTCGGCACCGATTTCCGTAACGCGAACGACAACGTCGAACGTTTGCAGCGGGGTATCTCGCTCGGTGGTCACCGTTACGCGCCCGGTCGTCGGATCAATCGAAACGAATGCCGGCGCACCAGGGTCGAGACTGAATTCCAAATCGACCGGCACCGGGTCAGGATCGACCGCTACGACATCAAACTCCAGTAGTTCGCTTGCCTTGGTCGCGAACACCATGGTTTGGTCAGGAAAGAGCGGCGGCAAGTTGTCGACGACAATAATATTGAACGTAGTTGTCGAGCTGATCTCACCTTCACCGGAGCCTTCGGTGGCACGCACGGTCACCGGCAAGACTCCCAACGATGCGCCGGCAGGAGCGTCGAATGTGAACAGGCCTGTACTCGGATCGATGGCCGCACCGGCGGGAGACCCGGGAGCGAGGCTAAATACAATCGACCGCTGAGGGATGTCGGGATCGAAGGCCGCGATGACAAAAGAAAGCGAGGTACCCGGCAGGACGAACGGGTCTACGATCGCATCAAACACAGGAGCTTGTTGGACCTCATCCACCTGAACGGCAAACATCGTTTCACCAGATGCACCGCGAATGTCGGTCACGCGCACGGAGATGTCGAAAGAACCCGGCCCCTGTGCCTCGGTGGGGGTGAACGTGAATCGGCCCGTATTATCGATCGCCGCACCATCGGGCACGGCACCAATCAACTCAAACGTAAACGTGTCGCCGACTTCTGCATCTTCAACGATCAACTGAACATCAAGCAAGAATCCCTCGTCGACAGTCTGATTACCCACCTCCAACAACACTGGTTCAGGATGCGTAATGATTGTGAACGACTGAAACTCCACGCTTCCGGCAACGTTTGTGGCACGGATGGTAACCGGAGTTTCTCCAGCTTGTGCCGCGACAGGTGTCCACTGAATGAGTCCCGTCGCCGGGTCGATCGTCATGCCTGCGGGCGCCACATCGAGTTGGTAAACTAATCCCGGCTCACTTTCTTGATCGGTTTGAGCATCGTAGGTGTACGGTACCGTCACCGCCGCCACGAGGTTTGGCGAACTTTCAAAAATAACCGGGCGCGTGTCGATCGTCACGATGAGCGGATCGGTTTCCAGTCCGTTGACCTCGAACGGATCGAAGTTGCCGAATATCAAAGTGTCCCTGGCGACGAATCTCGCGGTGATCGTATAGTCGCCGTCAGGAAAGATCGAGCTGCCGTCGAGCGTGAACTCCATCGAGCCATCTTCCGGAGCGTTCTGTTCGTCGACCGACACACCGTCAATAAGCAATTGAACCGGGGCACCAAAAAAGACTCCATCAACGACGAACTCAAGCGGAAGCCCGCTGCTGTTATTTGCCGCCGTGATCCCGTCGTCGAGCACTCCTGAGTCGGACAACAAAGAAACGCCCAGGGGAGCAAACGGGCGGATAATGATTGGCACGACCTGAAAGTCTTCGGGGCCGCCGCCGAGATGCCGCACTTTAACCAAGACGGGAATTACCCCCGCGATCTGCCCGGTCGGTGTGACCGTTACTTCACCGGTGACAGAATCGATGTCCACCTGCAGGTTGGGTTCCTTCACCAGACCTCGCGACGCGTAGTCGTTCGCCGATCCTTCAAGAAACTCAATCGGGTCGTTCTCAATGTCAGTTGCTTGCAAGGTGAAGCTGACCGGGACACCAAAGTCGGTGATTTGCGGCTGCGGGTCGGGGCTGAAGAAAGGGTTGTCGTTAAAGTTGTCGGCAAGCACCTCGACCGTCACAACTTCCGTCGTGAATTCTCCATTGCTATCGGTGACCGTAAGCGTCAGATTGGCCGTCGTCCCGATTGCAACATCATCTGGAACGAATAGTCTTAGTACACCATTTTCGTCATCGATGAACACCGACGTGCTTTCGATGACAATGGGGCGGACGGGAAAGCTAATCTCGCCGGTCACCCGGTTCGCTTCTACCGGCACGTTGAACGTGATGTCGCTACCGATTGTGGTGGTGACGCCGAAGACGACGTGATTGAAATCCAATTGCCGCGTGCTATCGATGCCGAGTGTGAGGAAGGCTTGCATGTCAAAGGTGTCGTCGAGACTCTTTGCCGTCGACAGCAGGCCGAATGAGGTGTGGCGACCGTACTTCGAGAATTCGTCGTCAATCGTTATGCCGCTTCCGCCGGTGCCCACACCGTTGGGGTCGCCAAACTGCGCGGCGAACCCGCTGACCAATCGAAAAAACGTTAGCCCGTCGTAAGCGCCACTCTCCACGAGATCGATAAACTTCTTTGTGGTGTTGGGAGCAATCCCCTCCAGCATCTCGAAGGTGATGTCATCCGTAAAGGCCACGTCTCCCGGGAGACCGCTGGACTCGTGTGTCAGCGTAAACCGCACACTCCGGTTGCCCTCGGGGATCATGGCCTCGATGAGCGGGTTATCGATGCTTACCGAAAACGTAAGCGCGTCGCCGTCGGCATCGAACGCATTGAGAGGGATATTCAGCGCGGTACCAGCCCGAATTGGAAGCGCGTCGGCCAGGCCAACGAATTCAGGCGCGGCCAACACGCACCGCGGTTCGAGAACTTCGACGAGAGATGCCTGACCGCCAGATGTTTTCTTACGGCGTATCGACCGAGGCGGAACTGTTCGCTGCTGTGAGGTACTCAAGAGATGCCGATCCTAATAACAAGTGGAAATCGCACCGGAAGCGTCGACCCTGTGGCGCCGCAATTCTTTCATCAGGACGTGCTGTTGGCGAAGGACATGCAATGCCCCCAAACTAGACGCTCCAGGGCCTCTGCTGGCAACCGCCTGATATCCCCTCAGTAAACCCTTACTTGGCCCTTCCGGCAAGCAGAAAGACGATGTTTAGGTAGGGTTAATTGGTCTATGCGACGAAGGACGACTGGCAAGGCCGCAAATCCGGAAGGTTCGTTGCACCTTGCCCTGCTTGACAAATTCGCAATTCGCGAAACACGGGGGCCCTTCATCATCCGCTCAGTTCGGAGTCCAGCCGTGCAACGACACTCGTGAACCGCGATCCTACGGCAACAACATGAAACTGCCGCGTGGTCATGCCTGTCACTTCGATCTCGATGTCCAGATAATCTTCCGGCAAACAACCGCGAATGCGGTCGGCCCATTCGATGAGGATGATCGCTTGGGACGCATAGAGTTCATCCGGGCCAAGGTCGAGAAACTCAAGCTCGTTTTCCATGCGGTATGCGTCGAGATGATACAGCGTGCGATCACCTTCATACTCGTGCATCAGAGTGAACGTGGGACTGCTGATTGATCGCCCGGGTACACCGCACGCCATTGCCACGGCACGCACGAGTCGTGTCTTTCCTGCTCCCAGCGTACCGCGCAGTGCGACGACGGTTCCATCAGGAAGCGCTCGGGCGAGCACCGCGCCAAAGCGATCGGTGGCTTGTTCGTCGGCCGCATCGAAGGTGAAGGAAACTTGCTTCATGGGGCGGTTCGATGTTGGTATCCGTCGGCAGGCAGCGGCGCAATGTGTCCTTGACGGTCGCGTTGCCTCATTCCGCCGTCGGGGGTGATCTCGCCGATGATTGTGATGGGAATATCCAGTGGAGCATCAGCCACGATACGCTGTGCCTCATCTTGAGAAGTCGTCAGCAGTAGCTCGAAATCCTCTCCGTCGAGCAAAGCATGTTGCAGCGGACTAAGCTCGTCGTCGGCACGTCGGGCAAGTTCTTGGGCCGCTTCCGAGATCGGCACGGAGTCCACGTCAACGATCGCCCCGCAGCGACTGGCCGAGAGAATGCGCGACAAGTCGATTGCCAGCCCATCGGTGATGTCGATTCCAGCGTGCAGATCGTAGTCGCCTCGCAACCGGATCGCCTCGTCGACACGGGGTTCAAAATCGAAGTGCCGGCCCTGCAAGCTGCCGCCCAGCGTGCCAGTGACTAGAATCACATCGCCCGCGACAGCGGTGTCGCGCCGCAGCGAACCGCGAGGATGTGGATCTCCCAGCAGTGTGAGGCTCACCACCAGGGGGCCATCCCAAACATTGGTGTCGCCGCCGGCAATCGCCACGTCATGGCACTGCGCCAAGGGCAGTAGTCCCTCGTAGAGTTCGATGGCCAAGCGATAGCCATCGTCGCGGGGAAGTGCAAGCGAGATCACCGCCGCGGCAGGTCGCGCGGCCATGGCAGCCAAATCGCTAAGATTAACAGCCAACAGTTTGCGACCGATTCGTCTTGGGCCGACCTCTTTCGAGAGGAAGTGGACGCCTTCGACCAGCATGTCGGTCGTTACAACCGTGGAATGCTCCACGCGAACGATCGCGCAGTCGTCGCCCAACTGCAGATCGCAACGTTGGTGAGGCGGCACACGTTGTTGAAGCCAGCGAACGAATTCCAGTTCAGATTGCACGGTAGGGCAGACCACGGTCATCGAAGAGTTACGATAAGGGTATACCGCAATTATGCGTTCGGGATGGCACCTACTGCAATCGCCCCAAGAAAGCGGTACCTCCATGCGAGGTCACCACAAGATGGGAAGAAGGGCCCTTGACCGTGGATCGAGATGATCCGTAGGGCTTAGGCCAATCGACTGAAGAACGTGGCGAACGGACGGGCGTTCTAGCGATTGCCGCCGCGGCTTCGATCTTTCGATAGCGAGACGGTCATATGCCCGTAGAGCGTCTCGCTGCCCCGCAGAATGTAAAACTTGATTGGATCGAGCTGATCGAAGTCACGCCGATTGAGGACCCAATTGACGTGGTCTAGCGTGACTGTTTCCCAGACATGCATGCCCACCAGAACATCGCCCCGGCGGATACCCTGTCGCGATGCGGGGCTGTTTGGGCGAACCGCGGCCACCGAGAGCCCGCCCCGGTAGCCAGAGCGATATTGGCGGAACTCGCTTGACGAAACCGATGTCAGCTCCATTCCCAGCGTCTTCCAAACGGGATTGTCGACTTCGGCTTGGTCCTTGGGCACAGCCTGCATTACCAGCGACACATCGATCTGCTCACCGCCACGACGCACGTCCAAGAGAACTTCTTCTCCCGAGCGGGCCGACAGTAAGGCCAGTTCGAGATCAAGCTGGCGGTGAATGTCGTGACCGTCGACACGCATGATGACGTCGCCCTTTTTGAGCGACGACAGACTGGCCGGGCTGTCTTTCTCGCAGACCTTGATCGGTAGGCCGATTTCCGATCGGTTGAAGTCGACGGTTCCGACGACGCCGTGCCAGGTGTGCTTGATTTGCCGCGTGCTCATTAACTCTGCAACGACACGCATTGCCTTGTCGACCGGGATCGCGAACCCGATGCCCTGTGCTCCGGCACGGACAGCAACGTTGATGCCAATCATTTCGCCGTCGATGTTCAACAGCGGGCCGCCGGAGTTGCCAGGATTGATACTGGCGTCGGTCTGAATCAGGTCGTCGTATTGTTGGCCTTCGCCAACCTGCACCGTGCGACGGAGGGCACTGAGGATGCCGCGGGTAACCGTATGCTCATAACCATAGGCATTGCCGACCGCGATCACGGTTTCGCCAGTCATCAGATCGGCGGATGTTCCGATAGCGATCACGGGCATCGATCGCGCGACGTCGATCTTAATGACGGCCAAGTCGGTCGTGGCGTCGAAGGAGATCAATCGCGCGGTATGCTGTGCGCCACTGTCGAGCGTAACCTCGATCTCGTTTACGCCATCGACGACGTGGTGATTCGTGATGATGTAGCCACGACGGTCGATGACGACGCCGGTCCCCATTCCATTGACCCGTCGATCACCCTCGGCACCATGGCCGATTCCATCGGTGTGCAATGTCTTTTCGCCACGAATATTGACGACCGAGGATCGTGCGGCTTGCACGGCCTTAACGATTGCCGTCTTACGCAACTCCGATCCGCAGAGCGGCAGCGTCTGCGCGAGCAAGAATCCACAGATTATTACAGTGGAATATGCCGGCAGGGCGAGAGGCGAAATGCGACGATCAGCTAGAGTCATCTTCACGGTGGAGACGCTGCGGTGGGACTTGGGAAGGGCGGGGGTGTGAGACGTTTCGACGCCCTGATGGCGCGATGCGGCACACACTTGTCACGCTCAGTAGATCGGTCCCTGATCGCAAGCTGCGTTAGTGGCTGCTGGTCGAGCCGTCATAGAGTTCCCAAGTTGACCCTGTCGACGGGGTCGGATCTCGGCTGGTCTACCGCTTAGTGAGACTTTAACGGTCAGCCGTCGAACGCCCTTCCACGGGCAGTTGCCATGGGGGCCTTCGCCGCATGACAGCAGGGACAGGACCGCGGCTCTAGCGATACGAACGCTGAGACGTCCCATGCCGGCTTGGTGTCCAAGCCGGATACCGATTCGGCGCCGTACGCGTGGGTCGAGAGACACGCGAGCGCTGTGGTCGAAGACGTTGGGGGCGAGTCCAGCGACTTGATTCGGGAGAGGTGCTGGGCCGAACTGCCATCGCGGTTCTGCCTTGCTGATAGCTGGAGTTTTGCAGCTCAGGGCCATCGACCGGAACGAATTGCTCTACCGGTTCGCGATAGGACGAGGATTCCGGCTCAGGCAGCTCGTACGTCGTGTCCTCAGGTGGCTCAATCCACAACTCACTCGGCGGTTGCGGTGAGGCCAAATGGGGCCGGGGCTCCTGTTGACGAGTCCCTGAGCCCATCGGTTGTGGCCTTGGGTCAATGTAGGCCGCTGGCATCACCTGGGGATCGAAAACCGGCCCAATGGGCAATGCGTGAAACCGTGGATGGCGATAGGGCTTCGCTGGCCATCTTGGGCCCTGTGCGAAGCCTGATGGCCCATGATAGCCACCTTGTCCCTGACATCCCTGGGGACCGCATGCGCCGGCAACGGGGGGCGCATGATTGAACTCAAGCCCCATGTCTCCTCGCACGATGATCCCGCGCTCGCAGCCAAGTGCGGATATCAGCAGGCTTAGAATGGCCGCCAACGACCAATAAGCTCGATGCGTCCTGGGCATCGCAACGTCCCCAACTTTCCAGACCAACACCCTGAATCGGCGCATTGCGGCGCGCCACGACTTTGAAATCGGCACGCTGGGGCCTGAGGATGAGGAATAATCGTCAATCTCGCTGTATATTGCCTATTCGCCACAAACGGTCGGCGCTATCGCAATTGACCGGTTCGGAGGCTGGCGATAGGATTTTATCTACAGTTCTGAACAGAACTTATGACGATGTGGCTCGGACGCCGCTGGTTCCGGGAATGCGGTCAAAACCGCAGATCTTGGGAAGTTGAGGGAGTAAGTCGCCGTGCGGGAACAGAATTCAGAGCCGCCGGGAGCTTCGCCGGTCGGACGACCGCTGCTGGAGATCATTGATCTCAAGACGCATTTTCGCACCGACGAGGGCTTGGCACGTGCCGTCGATGGCATCAGCTTCTCGCTATACGCAGGCCGTACATTGGCGGTTGTCGGCGAAAGCGGCTGTGGAAAAACGGTTACTGCGTTGAGCATCCTCCGGCTGTTGCCGATGCCGCCTGGGGAATTTGCTGGCGGAAAAATCCTCTTCGACGGTCGCAATCTCATCGATCTGCCGCCACGCGAGTTGCACGCCATCCGCGGCGGCGACATTGCCATGATCTTTCAAGAGCCGGGCACCAGCTTGAACCCGGTCTTCACCATCGGCGATCAGATCGCCGAGGCCATTCTGCTGCATCGAAAAATGTCACGGTCCGAAGCACGCGTCGAGGTGCTCCGCGTGCTCACGGAAGTACGCATGAGCGAGCCCGAGCGTCGCATTCACCAGTATCCCCACGAGCTGTCTGGTGGCATGAAGCAGCGGGCGATGATCGCGATGGCCCTCTCGTGTAATCCTCGGTTGCTGATTGCCGATGAACCGACCACGGCGCTGGATGTAACGATTCAAGCACGTATTCTCGATCTGCTGCGTGCGACCCAAGCCAAGCACGGCATGGCGGTGCTTCTCATCACGCACGATCTTGGTGTGGTCGCGGAAATGGCGGACGATGTGGTGGTGATGTATGCGGGTCGCGTCGTCGAGAAAGCGAATGTCAAAGAGTTGTTTGCCAAGCCTGCCCATCCCTACACACGAGGGTTATTCCGCAGCCTTCCCCGAGTCGATCACGAAGCGGAGTCGCTGGAAGCCATCGAGGGAAGCGTTCCCCTGCCGACGAACTTTCCGTCCGGCTGTCGCTTCAAAGATCGTTGCTATGCGGCGACGGAAAAGTGCCTCGAAGATCCGCCCGAGGTTGAGATCAGCCCGGGGCATACGTCTGCTTGCTGGTATGCCGAGCGAGTTGCCAGTGGTTCTCTGACACAAAGTCACGAGGCCACCACTCACGAAAAGCCTACATCGCGGGAGGAATCTTGAACGTACTATCGCCTGCCGATCCGACACTGCCGACGACTTCCACTGCGAAACCGTTGCTGGAGGTTGTCGACCTGAAGAAGCACTTTCCTGTGCGAGGGGGAGTTTTTTCTCGCGTTCAAGAGTGGGTTCGCGCCGTCGACGGTGTCAGTTTTTCCATCGGACGTGGCCGAACGCTTGGCCTGGTGGGTGAAAGTGGATGCGGGAAAACGACCGTCGGAAGAACACTATTGCGACTCATTCCGTCGACCGCTGGACGCGTCACCTTCAACGGCCAATCGGTCTTCGATCTGTCGCGACCGCGCTTGCGCAAGTTACGACGCGAAATGCAGATCATCTTTCAAGACCCCTATGGATCGCTCAATCCGCGGATGACCGTGGGATCAATCATTGGCGAGCCGCTGCGAGTGCATGGCTTGGCACGGGGAGCCGAACTGCGCGAACAAGTGGGACAGTTGCTCGAAAAGGTTGGCTTCTCGAGAGAGATCGGCAGCCGGTACCCACACGAATTCTCCGGAGGACAACGGCAGCGGATCGGGGTCGCGCGGGCGTTAGCGCTTGAACCCGATTTGATCGTGTGCGACGAACCGACGAGTGC
Organism: uncultured Planctomycetaceae bacterium; assembly: GCA_964576465.1. Taxonomy (GTDB): domain Bacteria; phylum Planctomycetota; class Planctomycetia; order Pirellulales; family JAEUIK01; genus CAZNXE01. The sequence continues at coordinate 8,631 of CAZNXE010000061.1, read as the reverse complement.
TTTGGATGTGTCGATTCGAGCGCAAGTGATCAACCTATTGGACGACCTCCAGGCAACCCACGGTATCAGCTATTTGATGATCAGCCATGACTTGGGTGTCGTGCGACATATTAGTCATGACGTTGCCGTGATGTACTTGGGGTGCATCGTCGAGCAGGCACCCACGGAAACCCTGTTCCGTCATCCGCGGCATCCCTACACCCGCGTGTTGCTCTCCGCCATTCCGATTCCCGATCCAAGTATCAAACGCGAGCGCGTTGTCGCATTGGACGACGAGATTCCCTCTCCGATCAACGTTCCCTCGGGCTGTGCGTTTCACCCCCGCTGCCCGCTGTACGCGCTAAAGAATCGACCGAACGAATGTCGAGAGGTCGTCCCCGAGTTGCGCAGCGTTGGCGGTGACGCTCCGTCACTGGTTCGCTGCCACTTCGCGGAAGAAACCGATCAACATCTCGCTGAGCCCGTGTAGGAGAGCGAAAGTGTCGGTTCGAGAACATCGGATACTCCCCCGTTAAGTCGCCATGGGCAGCAAATGATGCGGTAGGGCAGGCGGTTCGTTCGCATCGTCGGCACTGGCAATGTCTGTGTGGAGTTGCTACCCTCAAGCGATGTTTTAGTTCCGCACGGTCCGGTCGAATGGCCGGATTCGCCGCGGTTGTTTGCCTTGACCACAGGACGGGCAGGACACTGGAACATTTGTATTCATTGCGCCACACCGAAATTGCAGTTGGTGGCAATTTCTTCACCGTTCCTTGGGAGATACCAGTCGTGATGCGAGTGTTGCACCGATTCTTTGTCGCGGTCGTCTTGTTTAGTTTGGCGTCGACAAGCCTGGCCGACGAAACCAAACCCATTGTTGTCGTCTCGCTTAGGGGGCATCAGAACCTGATCGACGACTTGGCGTACATTGGTTCGACAAGCGCCTTGAAGGAAAAAGATCACGAAAAGTATGGTCAAAGATTCATCAAGGGCGTCAATCGCTTTATCCGCAAACTAAGTGAACGAGACGAATTCGACATTCTAGAAGCACCAGGTGTCGACCCTCAACGGCCATGGGGTTTTGCGATACTCACCGACGAGGTGAACATCGTCCCCGTGGCATTTCTGCCGATTACGGACTTGGACGCTTATCTGGAATTCCTCAAGAAGAACAACGACGATCGCGTTGAAGAAACCGAAGACGGTCTTTACGAATTCAATGTCACCGATACGGAGACCATGTTCATCAAGCTTGAGGGCGATTGGGGTTTCATTGCCCAGGGGCCAGGCAATCTCGTCACGCTGCCAAACCCAGAAGAGATCTTGGGTGACTTGCCTTTGCAATATGACATGGGCATACAGATCAATATACAGGAGATTCCAGAATTCCTGCGAGATATGGTTCTCGATTCTTCCGACGGGCTGTCGGATATCATACCGATCGATGGTCTACAAAGTCTCACGGGCATGCTAGGCGGCGACCCGGACGCAGCGTTGAAGATGATGTTAACGCAAATCGATCAGATCACGATTGGGATTTCAGTCGATGCGGAAGAGAAGATCGCGTCGTTCGAGGTGATCGTCAAGCCGATTGAGGACAGCGCCGTCCAGCGGCACTTCGCTGCGTTGCCCGAGGCGACAACGCGTTTCGGAATGTTAGTCGATCAAGACTCGGCAATCATGGCACACGTTACCATCGCCGAGATGGACGATCGCATGAAGCAGTTGTCAACAAAGGCGATCAACGACTATCACCAACAGGTCATGGCCGTTCTCGAAGCCAGCGATGAAGTCTCCACCGACCGCGAACGCGAGGTGTTTGGCGAACTGTTGGGCAGCCTCACTGAAATCGCCACCGCCACGGTCGATTCCGGCAGTGTCGACATGGCCATGCGAATCACGGGCGATTCAAAAAAACTCACTCTAGTGGCGGCTACCAAGATTGCTGACCGAGCGCCGGTTGATGCCATGGTCCGACGAATTGCGGAACTTGCCGATGGTGACCCGGGATTCGAGACGATTGAGCTTGAGGTCGCGGAACACGATGGAGTTGCGATTCACGCCTTCAAGCTTGCCCCCAGCGGAGACGGGAATGTCTCGGCAGGCGCCGGCATGATGAAGGCTCTGTTCGGCGATTCTGCCGATATTTACGTCGCCGTCAGTGAGGAGGCGCTCTTCCTTGCGATCGGCGTCGATGGTCTCGAACAACTCAAAGTGGCCATGCAGCTTGAAGAGAAACTGGTGCCGCCGATGGAAGCGGTGATCGATCTGAAGCCCATCATCAGGCTTGCGATGGGTGCGCTAGGCGACAATCAGCAAATGAAGATGGCCGTCGGCCTCATGGGGGCTCAATTGATTAACACCGACTCGCACATGTCGTTTTCCTTGAAACCATCGTCTGATGGCATGGTCTTTCGTGGCGAAGCCCGCGAAGGAATCTTGAGGCTAATCGCCGTCGCCTTTCCCTTGCTTCAAGATACGATCCTGGACCAAATTAAGTCGGGTAGTGGGGCGTTGGGGTTACCGTCGATTCCTGGATTCTAGAACGATCGTGACGTCCTTCGATTGTCGTCAGTGGACGCATCACGGTCATGCCTGATTGAACCACATCGGTGTTCGGGCTTGCGGCAGATAAGAAGAACGTACCAATCCCAACCCGACGCGTAAGCGAGGGAACGCAGGGTATTATCGGTTGGTCCCTCGCTCACGCGTCCCCTTGGTATATTCTCATTCGCCGCTCGCCTTGGCGAATGGATCCGAAGGCCTAACGCACTACAAGAGGTACAAAAAATGTCGAACGCCGTTACCGATGGCAACGTGGTTTCCGAGATCCGAGATCAGGTGAAGTGGATTTGGTTCAATCGCCCGGAAGTCCGCAATGCGCTGATTCCCGATTCGGCCAATCCCGTTCGAGAACACATTCAGAAGGCCCCTGAAGAAGGGGCACGCGTGGTCGTCATCGGCGGCAAGGGTGGGGCCTTCTGCTCGGGTGCGGACTTGAAAGCTGCAACGCAGATGGAGTCGTTCTCCGGTGTTCGCGATGTGCTCGTGAATTGTTATCATCCGTTGGTGATGGCGATGACCGAAAGCCCCTTGCCAATCATTGCCGCAGTCGATGGTGCCGCGGCAGGAATTGGTTGCGACATTGCACTCGCGGCAGACATGCGGCTCGTTAGCGAACGAGCGTTCTTCGCGGAGATTTTCGTCAACATCGGCCTCATCCCAGACGGAGGCGGAACCTTCACCTTGCCGCGGCTCGTTGGCTTGGGTCGCGCATTGGAAATGGCCGCCACGGGCTGTCGCGTACCTGCCGATCAGGCCGTCGCTTGGGGATTGGCCAATCACATCTACCCGACAGATACGTTCGAGGAAGAAGTACACCAGTTTGCTGCCGCACTTGCCCAAAAGGCACCGCTATCGCTCGCCCGTAGCAAACAAGCCATTCGCCAGAGCATGAATGCGGGCAGTCTTAAAGAGGCACTGACACTCGAAGCCGATCTCCAGGAAGAGCTATCCCAGTCGAGCGATTTCCCGGAAGGTGTCATGGCATTCATCGAGAAGAGACAGCCGAACTTCCAGGGCAAATAGCCGACCGAAGTGCCTATCCCAATCCCTGTAGGGATCGCCCTCCGTGGCGTTCCAAGGACCAACTGTTACGCACGGAATGCCACAGAGGGCATCCCCTACAGACGTTCTGGGATAGGCTCTAAATATCCGCCCGGTCAACATTTGCGTATCGCGAAGTTCCACCATCAAGCACCGTCGTTTTTTTAGGCGTGCGGTAAATAAGAACGTACCAATCACAACCCGACGCGTAAGCGAGGGAACGCAGTGTATCACCGGTTGGTCCCTCGCTCACGCATCCCCTTGGTATAAGCACCGTCTCTTTCTTACGTGCGCATTGCCACCCGCTCAGATGCCTGTAAGTCCGTCATTAAATCAGGATGGTCGTCTTCATCGTTACAAGCGGTAGCGTGGTGAATCTCTCCCGGTCGCGCGGCCGATAAGGCTTTGAGCCCCTACACCTTGCTGGGGATTTTCGCACAACCGCCGGAGAGCGTTCCGATGCCTGAGAGGCCAGAGAATCAACCGTCGTCCGACAATTCAAAGGCCCCCCGTATTGTTCCGGCCGATCATGCGAACATCATCGCAGAGAATCTGCGCCGCATCGATGCAGCACTTCCGCTCTTTCCCCTCAAGTCCAGTGACGACACGTTGGCTCATCGTCACGGCGAAGGTGAGAGTGCCCCGGGTCGCCCGCATCAATCGCCCGCGAGATCGCCCAACGATTCTGGCGGTCGCTGACACAACGGTCCATAAGCATCCTCATAGGCCGCGCAAAGCTGTAAGACCGTCGCCTCGTCATGGCGCCGCCCCACGACCTGCAATCCGACGGGCAAATGGTCGGTGTCAAAGCCCACGGGTAGGCTGGCTGCCGGTTGCCACGTCATATTGAAGGGCACGCAGAACGCCAACCAGCCTAGTGCCCTGGTTTTCTTGCCCGCAATTTCCCGAGGTCCGAGCGTTCCGTTTTCAGGAGCCGTAATGCCGGCAACCGGTGTCAACAGAGCGTCGAATTGTTCGAACACCGGCGAAATTTGCTCCCAGTAACGCTCCCGTGCCCAGTGTGCGTTCACAAGGTCTGCCACGGAAAAGCTGGCGGCTTTTTCAGGCAATCGCTCCATCGACGGGGTGATGACCTCTTTCCACCGCTCGAGTTGTGGCCCCATCGCCGCGAGCGTTTCACAGAGAACGATCGTTTGTTGTGCAGTGGTTAAGTCATCGAGATCCAGCGACAACTCTTCCACCTCACATCCCATCTCCGTGAATCGAGCCACCGCCTGACGGCAGACTTCTAGAACGTCAGGTTCAACCGGGTGTCCGCCCAAATCGGGCGACCAAGCAAGTTTGAGACCTTGTGCACCGCGCTCGCAGGCCTCTTCAAACGAGACATTCGGCGCGGGAAGCGACCATCGATCGAGCGGGTGAGGCCCCGAGATCACATCCAGCATCCTCGCGGCGTCGCGAACGTGTCGCGCGATGGGTCCCTGATGGGCAAGCGACTCCCAGCCAGGCGGCTGATGAATGTGACCGACCCGACCATGTTGCGGCTTGATGCCAAAGGCCCCGCAAAAGCTCGCCGGGATGCGGATCGAGCCCCCGCCGTCGCTAGCCGTGGCGATGGGCGCGATTCCAGAGGCGACCGACGATGCGGAACCACCGCTTGAGCCACCCGTATTGTGTTGCAGGTTCCAAGGGTTGCACGCATCGCCCAACAACCGGCTTGCCGTGAGAGGAATCAAGCCGAACTCCGACGTATTGGTCTTGCCAATCAGAATGCAGCCGGCGCGACGAAGCCGCTCAACGATGGGGTGATCAAAAGTTGGAACAAAGTCGGCATACAACTCCGACCCACAGGTCGTTCGCACGCCCGCAGTGTAATGCAAGTCTTTCACCACCAGGGGCACGCCATGTAGCGTGCCCAACGCATCGCCCTGCTGAACGGCGGTTTCGGCCTTGCGTGCTTGCTCGCGTGCCGCTTCGTCGGTCCGTGTTACCACTGCGTTCAAGCGAGGATTGAGGCGGTCGAGCCGAGACAGAGCTGCGTCAACAGCTTCGACGGGCGAGATTTCTTTTCGCTTGATACGCGCGGCAAGTTCAATGGCCGAAAGCCAGCAGATGTCGTCTGTCATGAAGAATCTCGTTGTCCAGCGGTTCCATACGGTCGCCGATCGCGCGGCCACAACTCAGCGAGCTGTGTACCCTCCGTCGACCATGAGATTCTCGGCCGTAATGTACGATGCTTCGTCGGATGCCAAGAATAAAATCGCGTTGGCAATCTCACGTGGATCGGCCACGCGTTGCAGAATCGCTTCGGCTCCCCAGCCCGGGGCCGTGTCTACCTGTTCGCGATTCAGCCCCTGCTCGCGAGTTAGCCGTTCGACAATCGGCGTCCAAACCGTTCCTGGGCAAACCGCGTTCACGCGTATTTTGAATTTGGCCAAATCGAGCGCCATGCATCGCGTCATCTCGGAGATGGCCGCTTTGGTTGCGCTGTACGTTACAAATTCAGGCTGTGCGATGTAACTCGATATCGAACCTAAATTGACAATCGCTCCGCCGGGGTGGCGACGCATGACAGGCACCACGTGTTTGGTGACCAATGCCGTGCCGATCACATTGGTATCGAGAGATTCTCGCCACTGGTCGACCGTCGCGTCGATGCCGTGCAGGACAAAGACGGCGGCGTTGTTGACCAGCACGTCGATACGGCCAAACTCCTGATCCACCTCGGCAACCATCCGCTGGACGCTCTCTTCGTCGGCAATGTTGGTGGCCTTGAATACCGCCTGCCCTCCGGCATGCGTGATGGCAGCGACCGTTTCTTGGCCCGAGGGTTCATCGATTTCGGCCACGACGACCCGGGCTCCCTGTTCAGAGAAAACATCGCACGTCGCACGACCGATGCCCGCGCCGCCGCCGGTGATGATGACCGTTCGGTTCTCCATTTTTCCCATGAATCACGATCCTCGCCAGTAGATGCAATGCACGGCATCGCTGCAATTACTAGTGCGTCGATCGTCGCAGACGGCCCTGCGATGTCAAGTGTTTGAGTACAGCCTGTGCCGCTTGCGCAGGTCGAAGGCATCGTCCTGAGTACCCATCGTGACGTAGAGTTGTAAGGCGAGCGGCAGATAGAAAACTACCGTAGCATGGGACCCCGTCCCGTGTACTCCGTGGGTTCTACACGGGACGGGGTCCCATGCTACGGTAAAAACATTTCTCCCACTCGCCTAACAGGTCTTCTTTCAAGGGAGCTGCCCAGGAATGAATATCCTATCCCAGAGCCTCTGTAGGGAATGCCCTCCGTGGCATTCCGTGCGTAACTTAGCCAGAGCCTAACAATCTTCGTCTAGTTTGCAGTCGCCGCTTTTATCGAGAGCTTGCCTGATGTCTCGCACCTTTGCCTCGACTTTTCTTCGTGCATGCTGTTTGGCATCGTGTGTTCTTGCGGTTGGTTGTGGCGAGGAAGAGCGGGTTTATCATGGCAAAACGAGTAGCCAGTGGGTTGATCAACTTCGTCGGTTGGAAGAACCGAAGACAGCGATCAAGTCGTTGCTCAAGATTGGCGACGAAGCGGCACGACCACTTGGCAGGGCGCTGAACGATCGCAATGTGGTCGTGCGGCGACATGCGGCGAAGACCCTGCAACTCCTGGGACGTCGAGCCCATGGGTCTGTTGATGCGTTGGCTGGCGCCTTGAGCGATCCGGACGAAATAGTCCGCACGCGAGCCGCAACGGCTCTGGGGTTGATTGGTCCGCAGGCCAAGGATGCCGCTGGCGAGTTGCTCGACGCACTGGAAGTTGAGCACCAGCGTGAAAACTCGAAGGCCGAATATGCAATCGTTCGCGCCATCGGACTTATCGGAGCCAAGCCGTTTGGCGCGACAACACAGCTCTACAACGTGTTGTCGGATGCCGACCCACACACTGCCACGGCGGCAGCAAACTCGCTCGAGCGACTTCTTCCCAAGGAAGATCACACGGCAGGCGCGAAAAAACTGCCACCGCTGCGCGGAGCGAACCCGCTTCGTCCCTATCGGAAGGTCGACGAATTTCATTTTTGAAGAATGATCCGCAAGGGCCGTCTACTCAAACTGCAGCACCGTGTTGCTTTCGACATGCGGCCGAAGTGCGTCAAGGTCCATGAAGTAGGAGTCTTTAACCCGCGCGGCGCTGAAGAGCTTCGCGGCTTGATCGTCCCAGTGACCGCTGTCGCGGTGGTCGCTTTCTCCTAGCGGCAGCACGGTGTACGAACGTGGCGGTTTGCTAAGGATCACAATCTGTGTCGATGTTTGTCCACCCCGCCCGACGAACACATCGCCCCGTTTCGCAAAACTAATCGCCCGCGGCGTCGCCATGCCCGCATTGCGAAGCGTTCCGCCACCCACCGGGTACGTCTTCTCGCTCCCTGCGCGACCGACGCGAAACAGATCGCCGTAGCGGATATTAAGCCGGCCATGTTGTTCGCGCAGCGTTGCGGCCGCAGTCCGCAGCGCCGTGGTAATGTCCTCATCACTCAGGTCCCGCGGCACGTCGACACTGCCGGCATGTTTGTCTAACGAGCGTTTGAAGGAGTAGTACGCCATCGCTCCGATCGACTCAGGATCGCTACGACGGTTCCAGGCGCGGATGTTGTCGTACAGCGTCTTGGTGTCACCCGATGTGGTCTCTGCCCCGGCGGCATCCCAGGCTTTGGTGATTCGCCGCTGCCATGCTTCAGCACCAAGCACTTGTGTGCAGAAGGCCAGATCAATCGCCTCTTCGACCGAAAACGAATCGTTAGCCGCCAAAATCTCCAGCGCCATCTGAGCACGCTGATGGGCCGGACCGGTACCTGCTTGATAAAGATAAGGCTTCTTGTACTTGTCCGGCAGCAAAGGGCTGTTCTTCATCATCACCGCGGGCGAGATATTGCAATTCTGCATGTAGCCCTGGGGAGGATTCGTGATTTGTACCAAGTCTTCAAAGGGATGGATGCCTGCCCAATCGTTGGCCGCGGATTCGCCAGGAATGGGATGGTCGGGCGGAAGATTGTGGTTGCGAATGGGAACGCGACCGGTGCGTACGTAATAAATGTCGCCGTCGAC